>DATNHI010000321.1:0-11607 GCA_035605035.1 Verrucomicrobiia bacterium | reverse complement strand
ACGGATATTGATCGGGTGTGTTCATCGCGGCGAACCACATCTGCCAGTCGAGCCGGGGCTGGTAAGGCGCAATTTGCGGAGGCCGCCGGTCCAGTGCCACGGGCAAGGCCCGGTAGGGATACGCTTTCCACACGGCGCTGGCGTCGGGCGCGTCGGCATCCGTCGCTTCGAACACGACGTTCAATCGCTCGCGGCCCACGGTGCCGAATGCGCCGTAGGTGTTCACCAGATCGAGCGGGTTGAACGACGTGTTCATGATTTGCCGCGGCGAAATCAGGTTGACCACCGGCTGAACACTCAACACACCGACGAGCACAGCCACCGCCCACGCCGCGCCTTGCATCGGGCGGCTCGGTTGGGCGGCAGCAGAAGCGGCGGTGGCGCGTTGCACGAGCGCGCGCGGCAATAGCCTCGCCCAGAAACCGTCGTCGAAACACGCGAGTGCCGGCACGATGGTGAGCCAGTTCAGGAACGAGAGGTTGCCGCTCAGGATGAGCGAGAATTGAAACAGCACCAGGATTACGCCCGCGATGCGCCGGCCGATGCGCGGGTAAAACGCAAACCACGGCGCCACCAGTTCGGCAAGGAAATTGAACAGGACGCCAGCCTTCAACATCCAATGCGGCAGGAAATGAAATGCGCGGCTCAACGGATTGGGGATGGGCTGGGTCTCGAAATGATAATACAGCGCGGTGAGATTGGGCCAAGCCGGGTCGCCGCGCAGTTTGATGAGCGCCGCGCCGAGCATGATGCGGAAAATGAGCCAGCGGAACAGCCAGAGCACCACCACCGGCGGTGCGCGTTTCGGAAACGGCCGGCCATCAAGCAACGGGCAGAGGAAAATCGCGAGAAAACCTGTTTCGAGCAGTTGGATTTCCCAGCCGTAACCGTACCAGTCCTGCCCGACGTGGACGAACGACATGTAAAGCGCCCAAAGCAGAGCCATCAGGATGGCGTTCGCGTAACCGGCCACCACGACACACGACAGGGCAAATCCGACCCACGCCGCCAGTTGCAGGACGGCATCCGAATGCGCGAACCAGAACAACGAAGGCAACCGCACAAAACCCGCCAGCGGCGAACCCAAAGCGTTTTGCACCCGTTCGAGATACAAATCCACCGGCAGGAGTCCGTGCGATCCGACCAGCGGCAGGATTTGTTTCGCGGCGGCCAGAAACGCCACGGCATAGACACATCCCAGCAGTCGCAGCATGACAAACCGCGTCAGCCAGTAATTGTCTCCCGCCGCCGGAAGTGGCGATGATGAGTTGGTTTCCGTCATCGTTGGACTCCTGCCCTAACGATGCGGGACGAACCTCGCGGCGTCAATGGCCCGAAGGGAAGCAATGTAAACGAAGCAATGCAGGTCAGGGTCGGGCCTTCGTTTTCTTCGTTTTCTTTTGTAGAAACCTGCGGTTAAAAGATCAGTGGCAAGGCGAACCGAAACCAAAGGACGTTTTCCGCGTTTTATCAGGAGCGTCTGGCGACAGGCAATCAGTGAACGTGTTTGCCATCATATAACCGGCCTGCCGCTTCGTTCACGGCGCTCAACGAAAGGACCAATAAAATGAAAACGACATCAAACCTCAAGCACGCCGGTTTTACATTGGTGGAAATCATGATTGTGGTGGCCATCATCGGCCTGCTGGCGGCCATGGCCATCCCCAATTTTATGCATTCCCGCGCCGAGGTGCAGGCACGGGTCTGCATCAATAACCTGACCAAAATTGAAGGCGCCGCCGAGGAGTTCGCTCTGGAAAACGGCAAGAAGGACGGGGACACGATCAGTTATCCCAACGACCTGACACCCTTCATCAAACTGAACTCGGCCCACAGCATTCCGGGTTGTCCCGCCGGTGGCACTTACAGCCTGAGCGCCGTGGGCACTTCACCGGTCTGTTCCCTGGGCAACGCGGTAAACCCGGCACACGTCATGCCTTGAAGGAAGCGAGACAGGCATTGCCCGATGCGGCAGTGGATTCCTGACGATGAAAAAGATAAAGGCCGGATTTCCTATCCGGCCCTTTCTTACACACTAAAACTCTTGAGAACAGAGCAACACCACTGAAAAGAGAATAACCCGGACCCGGAAAACGCGCATGTCACCAGTGCTGGTGACGAGCGCGTCACCCATTCTGGCGATCGTTTCCAGTACAAAGATTCAGTAACCATTTATCGTTTGGACATCTAAAATCGCATCTGTTATCCGATTAACCGTAACCATGAAAAATCAACTCGCGCGTTTTACCGGTTTCATCGCGGCCATTCTGTTCCTGATGAATCTCCAATTGTGCGCCCAGCAACACGCACCGGACATGATCACACCCCAACCGTCTGCGCCGCAGAATCCGGAGCCGCCGAAGGCGCGGCACCAACGACTGGAAGGTGTGCTCATTATGCCGCTTTCATCCGAGATTACGCCGCGCGCCGTGCTCGACGCCATGCAACGCGTCGCCGACTGGCAACTGGCGCATCCAAGCACCAATCCGGCCACCGGCTGGATTCAGGCAGTTCAAGATGCCGGAATGATGGCATTGGCGGGCATTTCCGGCGACCCGCAATACCGCGACGTCATGCTCGCGATGGGCCAGACCAATGACTGGCAACCCGGCTCGCGATTTTACGATGCCGACTTCCATTGCATCGGCCAGACCTACGCGGAACTTTATCTCCTCTACCGTGACAACCGGATGATCGGGCCGCTACAGGAACGGTTTGACGGCATTCTGGCCAAGCCGACCGAATTGCAAAGCCTCGAATTCACGAGGCCGGAGACCCGGGCCAGGGAAAACTGGTCGTGGTGCGATGCGCTGTTCATGGGGCCGCCGACGTGGGTGCGCCTGTATGCCGCGACTGGTGATTCGCGCTATCTCGATTTCGCGGTGACCAACTGGTGGCGGACGACCGATTATCTCTACGACAAGGATGAGCACCTTTATTTCCGCGATAGCACATTTTTCAAGAAACACGAAGCTAACAAACAAAAAGTCTTCTGGAGCCGGGGCAATGGCTGGGTGATGGCCGGGTTGGTGCGCGTGCTGCAATACATGCCGATGAACCACCCTGACCGTCCGCGCTTCGAGCAGTTGTTCAAGGACATGGCCGGAAAAGTCCTGAGTTGCCAGCAATCGGACGGTTTCTGGCGCGCGAGCCTGCTTGATCCGGAAAGTTATCCGGCCAAAGAAACCAGCGGCACGAGTTTGTTTACCTATGCGCTAGCGTGGGGAATAAACCAAGGCCTGCTGGATCAGCGTAGATTTAAGCCTGCGGTTGAAAAATCGTGGGCAACGCTGATTGGCTGCGTGGATGTCAATGGCAAATTGACGCACGTTCAGCCGGTGGGTTCGACGCCGAAAAAATTCAACGATGATTCCACCGCACCATTTGGCGTCGGCGCCTTTTTGCTAGCAGGCAGCGAGGTTTATCGGGTGGCGGTTTTGGAAAATGCCAATCCCATTAAAGTGAAAGTAAAAAATCCAACAGCCTTCAACCGTGAAAGTGAAACCGTTGAAATTGGATTGATTCAATTCTGCTCCGAGTACACTAATGGCTTTAACCCTTCTAATTGGGCCGTCATGGACACACTTTCTTCACGCATTTTGGATTCGCAAATTTATTTGCAGGCAGTGAATTCTGATTCATATAAATTACTGTTCCAAGTTGACCTCGCGCCGGCTGAAACGCGGACATTTTATATCTTGCCCACGGAGGCTCTGACCGCCGTCCCGCCGCCCATTGTGAAGACGTTTGCGCGTTATGTGCCGGAACGTTACGACGATTTTGCTTGGGAAAGCGACCGCATCGCGCATCGTGCCTACGGTCTGGCGCTCATTCCCGCCGAGGGCACCATCAGCAGCGCGCCGGACGTGTGGATCAAAACGTGGCGCAATCTCATGATCAATGAAATGTACGCGAGCGGCCATTACCACATGGATAACGGCGATGAAATGGACGATTACCGCGTCGGCCACAGCCGCGGTTGCGGCGGCGTGGGCATCTGGGATGGCCAGAAACTTTACACGTCGAGCAATTGGAAGAACTGGAAACTCATCACCACCGGCCCCATCCGCTCGGAATTTGAGTTGACCTACGACACCTGGGACGCCGGCAACGGGCGCAAAGTTTCCGAGGTCAAGCACTACAGCATTGATGCCGGGTCATGGTTCACCAAGGCGGAAAGCACGTTCGTTAGTGCCGACAGATCGCCGTTGACCATCGGTGTCGGTCTGGCCGAGCGCGCGTGTCCGACGAACCGTGAACAATTTATCGCCAACGACCAGACCGAAGGCTGGTTGAGCTACTGGCAGCCGGAGGACAAACCGAATGGTATCATCGGCGTCGCGATTGTGTTGCCCAAAGGCAGCGTGGAAGCGTTCACGAATGATGATCCGAACCTGCCGGAATCCAAGCTGCACGCCGCGGCGCCACAGCCGACGCACGAAGGATATCCGCCCATCCGCGATTTGTTGGCGATCTCACAAGCCGATTCCGGCAAACCGTTCGAGTATTACTTCGGCGCGTGCTGGGACCGAAGCGGCGATTTCACCAACCACGTTCAGTGGGAAAATTACGTGAAACGCTTTGCCGAACGCCGTGACCAGCCGTTGCAGGTGACGGTTGGCAACTAACTGACGAACCACGCGAAGCGTCTTGGACTGCGGCAGCCCTCTGCCGCTTTTTGGCTGACCGGCGCGCTTCCAAAGCGCCAGAGGGCTGGCGCAATCCAAAACCTGGCGGCAGTTTGAACGTTTTTATCGTCTGCTTTTCGCAGGCACCGACGCAATCACCTTCATCGCCTCGGCGGTCAAGGCGGTGATTTTGGCCCACGCCTTCTCCTTCACCAGCTTGCGTTCGGCCATCCACGAACCGCCGATGGCGGCGACTTGTGGGACGGCGAGATAATTGGCCAGATTTGCCGCGTTGATACCGCCGGTTGGCACGAATTTGACGCCGGTGTGCGAAAAGGGGCCGGCCAGCGCTTTGACCATGGCCACGCCGCCGACCGCCTCGGCGGGGAAAAACTTGAGATGCTTACAGCCAAGCTCGAGCGCGCGGCCCACTTCCGTCGGCGTCATGACGCCGGGGAAAAACGGCATTTCCCGCCGTTCCGCCTCGGCCAGGACCGATTCGTTCAAGCCAGGCGACACGCCGAATTGCGCGCCGGCGCCAGAGGCTTCCTTCACTTGTTCGGCGGAGAGCAAAGTCCCGGCGCCGATGGCCATCCGGGGAACGCCGTCGCGGATTCGCGAAATCGAATCCACCGCGCCGGCGGTGCGGAAGGTGACTTCCATGACGTTCAATCCGCCCGCGAGCAAGGCCTCGGCCAGCGGCACCGCGTCCTTCGGCTGGTCAATGACCGCGACACAAATCAGGCGTTGTCGGAGAAAAAATTCGGCGTTCATAAAATGGCGGGTGGATGATACACACAAGTCCGGCAGTGAGTGAACTGGAAATTGCACCACACCCGATCCTAAATTTGATTTTGAAAACCGGCGTCATCGGCATAATCTGCGGTCAAATGAACATTTCCCTCGAACACATCGCCATTCCCGCCACCGATGTCGTCGCGTTGAAAAACTGGTATGTGCGCGTGCTTGGCGCGCGGGTGGTTTATGACAACGGCCAGTCTCCGCCGACGTTGCTTCTTGCCCTGCCGGGCGGGGGCGGGTTTGAGATTTACGCGGCGGAAAAACCATTGCCGGAGCGCGGCAACAACAAGCTCGCCGGTTTCCGCCATGTCGCGCTGCGGGTGGATGCAATGGACGCGGCGAAAGCCGAACTCGAAAAGCGCGGCGTGAAATTCACCGAAGCGATCCGCCCGGCGGCCGGTGGCGGAAAGACTTTGTTTTTCGAAGACGGCGAGGGCAACTTGCTGCACCTGGTCGAGCGGCCGGCGGATTCCGTGTTCGGGAAATAATTCACTTCTTCTTTACCCGGACGACCAGGATGGGGATCGAAGTCCGGTGGCGCACGTCGGTGATGGTGCTGCCGTGCAGGAGGTCGCCGAAAAACCGGTGGCCGTGCCCGGCCATCGCAATCAAATCGCAGTGCTCGCCTTCGGCGGCTTTGAGAATTTCGGTCGGTGGATTGCCAAGTGCCAGCAGGGTGGTGACGGACAGTTTCCGGGCGCGCAACTCGCCGGCGATGCGCTCCAGATAGGCGCGGTCGTCCTTCATTTCCTCGGATTCGGCGAGTTCGAGCTTGTTGAAATTCCGCGCCGCCCAGCCATCAGCGACGTGCAGCAGCAGGAGGATTGAACCGCAGCGTTGCGCCAGCTCCGCGACGTGCGGTAGGATGGTCTCATCCGCCGGGCCATTTTCGAGGGCGATAAGGATTTTTTTATACATGGGACCCCGGCTCAAATTCGTTGGTTCATCATCATCTGCCGATGATGACGTGCCAGGCATCTTTGAGCGCATCCGGCAGGCTGTAAATATCCATCCCGGTAATCGCAATCACGCTGCCCCAGCCCAGGAGCAGCAGGAACCAGCCGTTGCGCCACTGGCCCATGATCTTGCGTGAGGAGGTGAATTGCAACAGTGGAAACATGGCGAACGGCAGGACGAGACAGAGATAGACCTGGCTCAAGTTCACCAGGTCGGTGATGCTGCCGTTACCGCGGATGCCGATGATTACAATGGCCGGGATCACGGCCAGCAGCCGTGAAATCATCCGGCGCAGCCACGGCCGGATGCGCCAGTTCATGTAGCCTTCCAATACCACCTGCCCGGCCAGGGTGCCGGTGATGGTGCTGCTCTGGCCGCTGGCGAGCAGCGCCACGGCGAACAGCGTGCTGGCGGCCACCGTGCCCAACAACGGCGCCAACGTCAGATAGGCAACGCGAATCCAGTCGCTGTCGGGACTGAAGGTGACGACCTGTCCGCCGGCCACGGTGACGCTGGTCTTGCCGTAGAAAACCAGCGCCGCCAGCACGAGAATCGCCGCGTTGACGAAAAACGCTATCGTCAGGGCGACGGCGGAATCCACGGTGTTGAATTTGATGGCGGTGCGAATGGAATTTTCATCGCGTCCGACATTGCGCGACTGCACCAGGGCCGAATGCAGGTAAAGGTTGTGCGGCATCACCGTCGCGCCAATCATGCCGACCGCAATCACGAGCATGCCGGCCTGATGCAAGTCCGGGCGCACGAGCGCCCCGGCCATTTCCGAGAAGACGGGCTGGGTCTGCGGGAAAATGAATATTTCAATGGCGTAGCTCACGCCGATGGTCAGCACGAAAACGGCGACTACCGCCTCAATCATTCTCATGCCCATGCCCTGCAACGACAGCAGCAGCAGCACGTCAAACGCGGTGATGATGATCGCCCACAAAATCGGGATGTGGAAGAGCAGGTTCAGGGCCACGGCGCTGCCCAGCGACTCGGCCAGGTCCGTGGCGCACACGGCGATTTCCATGGTGATCCAGTTCGGCACGCGCGTCCAGCGGGGATAAAAATCGCGGCTGCATTGCGCCAGGTCCTTGCCGGTGGCCATGCCGAGCCGCGCGGAAATGACCTGTAGAATCAAGGCCATGAAACTGGCCATGGCCACGACCCAAAGCAGCCCGTATTTGAACTGCGCGCCGCCGGCGAGGTCCGTGCCCCAGTTGCCCGGGTCCATGTAGCCGACGCTGATGAGGATCGCCGGCCCGGAGAAAGCCAGCCATTGCCGCCAGAAGCGAGCCCGGGCATGGGGCACGGGCACGGTGTGGTGAACTTCCGACAGTGAAACCTGCCCCGCCGGTTTGCGCCCGCCGCCGGGGCGGGCGGGACCGGGGGGTGGTTCTGGTCTGTTCATCAATCTGTAGCATTGGTTACAATCCAAAACGCGCGCCGTCAACAAAAATGTAGCTTGAGTTACAAATTAAAACCTCGACTAAAGAACGTCCCTGGGATTTATTTGGCGGGATTATGCCGCGTTTCAATCGCAGATTATCCGCCGCGCGCAATCCGGAGGCGCGGCCGCTCTTGCCGCAGGCCGAAAACTTCCGCCGTTCGCGGCGGGACCGCGCCACGGAAACGGCGCAGGATTATGTCGAGGCCATCGCCGACCTGACGGCAGCCCAGGGCGAGGCGCGCGTGGTGGATCTGGCCTGGCGGCTGGGCGTAACGCACGTGACGGTCAACCGCACGCTGGCGCGGTTGAAAAAAAGCGGGTTTGTGAACACCCGGCCTTACCGCGCCATTTTTTTGACCGAGGCCGGACACACGCTGGCGAAAGAGTGCAAGCGGCGGCATGAAACGGTGGCGGCCTTTCTGCGTTCGCTCGGCATCTCCGAAAAGGCGGCCGAGCTGGACGCCGAGGGCATTGAACATCACGTCAGCCCGGAGACCCTGGCCGCATTTGAACGATTGCTGAAAAGAGCGGCAGGGTAATCCGGGTTTTGGTTTCAGCCTGCCCTCGAAGCAGGACAGACTGAAACGAGAAATCCGACGCCGGTCGCCGGCAAGGTGAGCGACATTGGAGGGAAGGGTTTCATAAGCTCCTGAAGCTTTCGTGTAAAACCTCGTAATGGCCGTCTCTGCAAAAATCCCGCCATTCCCGGGATGTTAATCGAATAATCAGTAAGCATTCCAGTTGGCGCGGATGACACCCTTGGATTGCGGTGTGAGCGGCGGCAGCCCGGCCTGCTGGACAAAATTCGTGTCGAAAGCCCATTTGCGGTAAGGTGCATCGTAGTAATTACCGGTTTGCACCCAGAAATTGGTCGCGATTTGGCTGGGGAACATGACCACAATGGAGCCGTTATACCATAGCGTGGCGCTGGACCAACTCTCCAAGGTACGGAGAAAATTCTCCACCCCGCCGCTGTAGTTTGAGTTGGTTGATCGAACGATGCCTGCGAGCATCGCTGCGTTGACGGTAGTGGTGGAAGCGGTTGGCTTTTTGCTGGTGGTGGCATCATTCCAATTGGCGGACAAGATGGTAATCGCGTCGCCCATAAGCCCGGCCGGCCACGTGCAGGTGGTGCTGTTCTGGCCAACCGACGAGCCGGAAATGTTTTGCGAGTTGTAATTGCCCAACACATATATCGGCATGGCCGTGGCGACTGTGAAGCCCTTGGGCGCCGTCGCTGTCGGCAACATTGCTCCATTGACGACGCGCACGCCCGGGAGGGATGTGCTGGTCAAAGGAACAGAGCTGTAAATATAAATGGAGTCGATCGGATGCGACTTGTGGCTGGACAGGTTACATTTGGTGTTATAGAAGACCCCATTGTTGGTAGCGGCGCTGTTGGTGAGCCACATGTTGAAGAGGGAAACGTCCAACTGGACGGCTTGAACAATTTTTCCTTTGCTACTATTGACTCCGTTTCCGTTGTTCCAGCCTTCGCGCCAATCATAGAAGTAATCATTCGTTAGAAACGAGTAGCCGGCATACCAGATATTGTTGGTATAGTTGAGGGCGTTGGTATTCGCCGATACCCAGTTTGTGGAAAAAAACGTGTGGAGGGTGCGGTTGGTCATCAAATAAAAATCATACGGGATCTGGGTCTGATACGGAGTACTGATGCCATCCTGGTAGTACAGAATCATGTTGGTGCCTCTGGGCACGAGGGCGAGCCAATTGGTGCCGTTGGAGAAGTTGGTGAGATACAGATCGGCAGCGTTGGCGAAATATAGCTGGCCGTTGGTCGAAAAAGCCGCCGCCGTGTTCATGGCATAGGCGGAGGGCGGCAGATTGACCAGCGCTGCGATGGTGTTGGGGTCATTGTTGGTGCCAATCGGCATGGTGATGCGGTCGTTGCCGGAGGTCGGTTGGCCTGTAATCAAGTAGGTGGATTTGCCGGTGCCGGTGTAACCGCTGCAAAAAGGATCGTTGGCGGTATTGGTGGCGAGGCCGACCGCGGAAACCGTGTTGGCAAGGGTGAGCAGGGTTGACCCCGTCCAAATGCCGCCGTTGGACCACACCGGGCCGGTGATAGTCATGGCGGCGCCGGGATCAATTTCCAAATCCATATTGTAAAATACGGCGAATTGAAAGAGGGGGATGGAGGCGAATTGCAGGGACTCACTGACGGTGGCCGGCACGTTGAAACGCTGGCCGACCGGCGTGGCCGTGGCCGCGACCGTCACCGGCATGACCAGGCCGTATAATCCGGTGTATTGCGAGTTCAGGGGCACCGTGTTGGTGGTCCACGCACCCATGGAGACGCTGATCTGGTTGGTCATGCCGTTGGTGCTGCTGTAAACGTATTTGACCGGCCAGCTTGCCTGATCGGTCGCATTGGGAACGAAGGTGGTGTCGTAATAGCTCGCGCTGTTTGAAAGGCTTTGGGCGACATAGTCGTAATTCATCTGGGAAAGGACTTTTTCGGTGGCGGCCTCCGCGGCGGCTTCGCTCATGTTGAACTGGTTGTTCCGCGAGGTCATGCTGGCGCTGCTGGAGATCCAGTTCATCATGCTGGCAAAGACGAGCAGACAGACCGCCAAAAAACACAGGATGATGAGCAAGGCGTACCCCCGGCTCTCCCGGGGTCTGGGCCTGAATAGAGTTTTCATAAACGTCCCCCCGGTTTTAATTCCAGGCGCGCCGGAAGACCCGCGTGCGCAGTTGGTAATAATCATACATGTTGAGGCCGACCCCGCCGATATAAGCGAGGGGATATTCCCATTGCGAAAATTGCATCGTCACCTCGATGAGCACGCGATTGTCCAGGGCTTGTTCGTTGGTCACGATGTTGTTATTCCAGTCGCGGGCGTCGAAAACCATCTGGTTGGTGAGATAACTGGCCAGCGTCTTGGTATAGAGGGTGGCGGTATTGGACACGTTAAATTGCACCAGGCGATTGGTCGAGGTGCTGGTGTCCAGATAGTAAATCGTGTACCAGATCGTGTTGGTGGTGGGATAAATGATCAGGGCGTTGCCCTTCTGCGGCGCGTTGGTAATGTACTGGAAGGAGGAGCCGCTGGTGGTGGAACAATTCCCGACATAGACGGTTTTCCCCTCCCGGATCTGGTCCCGGATTTGATTGAGCGCCTGGCGGCCGCCGGTGGTGGCTACCAGCTTGGTGGCCGCCAGGGTATAGATGCGCAACCCGAACACCTGAATGGCGATCCAGGTGCCGGTGAAGATAAACAGGAAGACCCCGACCGTGATCACCATTTCGGCCAGCGTGAACCCGCCGGCTTTTTTTCGCCGCGACCGGTTTGGCATGGAGGGGCAAAGGTTCATTGGAGCTGGTCGGGGGCGCGCAGGGTGACCATGGTATTGGTGAACAATTGACCGGTGGACCGGAAGGTCCACACCACTTTTGAAACCAGCAGCTTCAGCGGCGGGTTGGTGGAAACCTGGGTGGCGCTCAGGAGATTGGTGACGGCGATCTGGGCGCCGGTGGTCGGAACGTCCAGGTAGTCGGTCTGCGTAATATTGGTCGCCGGCCCCAGAAAATCGGTGGTGCCCGCCCCGCTGCCGGTCGAGTACTCCTCGGCGCTCCATTGGGCCGAACGCAGTTGCTCCATCCCTTGCGAGGCATACGACATGGCCGCCAGCGACTGCGAACTCCATTCGGCCATCCGGTTGGCCTCCACATAGCCGTAGATCATTCCCGCCGTCACCAGCCCGAATATGAAAAACCCGATCATCACTTCGATCAGCGTGAAGGCA
>DATNHI010000320.1:0-6025 GCA_035605035.1 Verrucomicrobiia bacterium | reverse complement strand
ACGGCATTGTCGCAGAGCAAATCCGCCTCCGAACCCGGCGGCGGTTCCGGCCTGCTCTGGGCGTTGTATCGCCACGCCGGCCGATTCCTGTGGGCCGTTGCGCTCGTCGCGCTGCTGGCCGGCGCGATTTCTGTCCTGCGCATTTACCTGCGCCAGACGTTGAGCAATTTCCAAAGCACCCACGGCCGCATCACTCAGGCCAATTACAACGCCGTCCAGACCATCTGGGGCGCCGAACAACAGCAAAGCGAGTTGAACGTGGACATTTATCACACCGAACAAACCACCGAACGCATTGAATCCGAGGACCCCACCAAACCCGCCCTGCTCCGTAAAAAAACCGTGCACGTGTCGGTCACCGGCAATCCGTTCGTTGCCGCGCGGCACGAGGTGACGTTGCGGCAGAACGCGCGCAAGAAAGGCTCCGCGCTCTACGGCGGTTACGAGACGGACTGCAACTTCACGTGGAAATTACGCAATCCCGCCGATACTGCGCAAAGGTGCGCGTTTACCTTTCCCCTGCCCGCTTCCGGCGCCATGTATGATGGACTGGCCGCCACGCTCGACGGCCAGGATATTTTGCCCGACATGCAAATCAAAGATGCGAGCCTCGTGCTCGAGCGCGACGTGCAACCAAAACAGGCGATGGATTTTCGTATCGCTTTCAAGAGCCGCGGCCTGTCCTGTTGGTATTTCCAAGTGCGGGAAGCGCGCGAAATCCGCGACTTCACCCTTACCTTGAACCTGCCCGACCTGCCCAAGGCGAAGCTGAATTATCCCGATGGTTGCATGACGCCCACCGAAATCAAACCCGGCCGGACCGGCCAGGGCACCGTGCTCACCTACCGCCTGGATCATGCGCTCACCGACAAAGGCATGGGCATCGCACTGCCGCAATTGCCGCAACCCGGCGAAACCACCCGCGCCGTGCTGTATGAAATCGAGCGCGCCTGGCTTCTGCTCTTTGCCCTGCTCGCGCTGTCGTTGACGCTCGCTGCCGTGCCCCACGCCGTGCCGCTGACGATTCTGTTCAGCACGGCGGTCGCCTTCGGTTACGGTTTGCTGGCCGATTTCAGCGACCTGCTTTTCGGTTTTTGGGGCACTGCAATTTTGATTTTGCTGCCGCTGTTTTTGTTGCTGGCGTGGCTGTTGCGGCGCGTCCTCTCTCCGCAGTATCGCTACGCAGGACAGGCGGCCGGGGACATCGGCCAATGGCTGGCGGCGCAACTGCTCCTGTTCAGCATCGTATTCCCGTGTCTGGCCGGACTGGATTCTGACCGTCAGACGCTCTACCTCAACCTGTGTGGTCTGGTGTTTTTGGGCTTCATCGCCTGGCTGCTGGTGAAACGTCTGGAACAACCCGAATCACAGCCGGCGACCGCCGCCAGCCCGGTCGGTGGTTGAACACGGGCAGTAACCAACAAGCCGCTCCCGGAAACTGGAGCGGCTTTAAATTCAGCTGCTTGCAAGGCCGAACCCGGATGGACGACATCACTTCACGGATTCCACTTTCATGGTGATTTCCTGTTTCATGGCCATCGCCATGGATTGGGTGGCGTTCTTCCGACCGGGCATGGGCATGGCTATGTTCACGTTCATGTTTTGGTTCATAATCGTTTCAATGACCAGCCCCAGTTCCGGGTCGAACCAGGCCACACCCGAGACATCGCCGTCCTGAACAGCGAAAGTCATCCCCGGCGCCGCCGAACCTGAATTGGCCTTGCCTTTCAGACTGCCCTGAACCTCCAGGCGGGCGCAGTTGCGCTGCCCGTGCGTTTCCCAGCGCTCAAAGGTGGTGGTCAAATCCATTGCCACCTTGCCAAGATTGCCCATGGTAATGTCCGTTTGCACCGGCCAGGAATCGCCGGGTTGAACCGGTTTGGAAGGCAAATGCTCGGTGCCGATCATCTGCTTGAGGGAATCCTCGCTAAACATGCTCTTCAAGCTGCTCGCTGCGTCCCCCCGGCCGCCGGCCGCCAACCCGTTCATCAGTGTGTCCAAGCCTTCCACTCGCTCCACCTGGTTGCTGGCGTCCGTGAAAAAACGAATTTTGGCGCCAATAACGCTTTGAAACATTTTGTCAACCGACGCGAGTGCTGGATCCTTGGCGCTGTTCGACGAGTTCTTCGCGGAATCGTAGTCAATCAAGGATTTGCCACCCTGGTCTATCTTCATTCGGAGGCCCAGGTATTCCATCTCCAGTTCATGCCCGCCATCAGCATCAGCACTCACCACATGAAGCCCGTAATCCTCGCCAAATGTCATGTCCTGATGGACGGGACTGGGCAGGTTCGTGCCGGAAATATCCATGTTTGCCGTTACGGCGATGCTTTGCACGATGTGCTCGCCGGCCGGCCATTTCAGCTTCAACTCCGTCGCGCCAGTCCGCGTTGTGACCGTTGAGGGTTGGTTCAATTTGCCGGATTTGTTGCAACCCACCCCGCAGAGACTGGTTGCCAGGGCGGCGGTAATCAGAAACACATTTTTGTTCATAGGGTCGTTTTAAGACAAGTTTTGCCAAGTTTACTTACCGGGTCCGAATCCACCAACTATAAAATAACCAAAAAATAATAACCGCCGGGGAACGCACGCGGCCCGCGCGCGGTTTTCGGCGGCCCGCGCTTCCCACAGCCCAGCACAGCAGAGATGTTTCCGTTGAACAACTCGTCAGATTGCCGGTCGAATGGGCAATGAACATGGCAACCTACCGTACCCGTGCCCGCCGCTGGTGGCGGCAGGAAATCCGTCCGCTGCTGATTCTGGCGCTGGGGCTCTTCTCCATCCGTTCCTCGCTCGCCGACTGGAATGATGTGCCGTCCGGCTCCATGCAACCGACGATTCTTGTGGGCGACCGCATCTTCGTCAACAAACTGGCATATGACCTGAAGGTGCCGTTCACCACCTGGCATCTCGCGCAGTGGTCAAACCCACAACGCGGAGACATTGTGGTGTTTTACTCGCCCCACGACGGCACCCGGCTGGTCAAACGCGTGGTCGGTTTGCCGGGCGACACCGTCGAATTAAGGAATGACCAATTGATTATCAACGGCCACCCGGTTTACTACGTGCCGCTGAACGCCGAAATATCTGACCAATTGCCCGGAACCGAACGTGAACGCAGTGTCTTTGCCACCGAAGAATTGTCCGGTCACGCGCATGCCGTGATGGCGATACCGGGTGTTCCGGCGAAGCGGACGTTTGGGCCGATTCAAGTGCCTGCGGGTCATTACTTCATGATGGGCGACAATCGCGACAACAGTTTCGACTCCCGATATTTCGGCGTGGTGGAGCGGAAACGCATCGTGGGCAAAGCGACCGCCGTCGTGATGTCCCTCGACCGAAATCATTACTGGCTCCCGCGCAGCCAACGCTTCTTCAGCCCGTTGGATGCCAAGCCTTCCGAGTAAAACTGCTGATTAAACCGGAAAAACACAGGAGTTTTCCACCGCGGATGAACGCGGATTGACGCGGATATAGAACAGCAAAGACGCCAAGGCGCGACGCGGGAGAGGCTGGCTATTCGGCATCCGGAGCCGTCTGCTGAAGCTGCTTGAGGTCCTCAAATTCCAGCGGGTCGCTGATAGTGCCGCCGTTAAAACAGGATGTGGGCGCCGGCCCTTTCCACTTCCAGTATTCCGCATGTTCGTCGGCAAAGACCCACACGACGCCATTCTGATGCCATCGGGCCGGGATGTTGAGCCACTCGTCCACTTTGGAGGAATACAGGAAAAGGCCTTCGTCTATTGACCAGGGATCCTCATCGAGAAACGTGAGGCTGGTCGAAGGGTGCCTTATCGCGGACGATTTGCGCACGAGTTGAACCAGGAAGTTGGTCTCATAATCTTCGCCGCCCATGTAGCCGCTCAAAGACACGCTGCGCAAACGGGGCGTGGTGGTGCCGACAATAAAACTCCGGTCGGCCGGGCAATGATATACCTGGATATCCTGCACATACGGAAAAATGGAGCCGCTGGTGATGGTTGCCGGATCCCCATCCACGAAGGCGTTGCCCGTTACCCAGCATCCCGGCGGACTGCGGTGGACACCGTCTATGTAGCTTCCCAGATTCAGCGCCAGTTGGTCATCGGCTTCGGAGGTATAAAGCTCCCAACCCAGGCCAAGTTGTCTTTTATTGTTCAGACAACTGATTCGGTGGGCGCGCCCTTTGGCCGCGGACAAGGCGGGCAGCAGCAATGCGGCCAGGATGGCAATTATGGCCATCACCACCAGCAGCTCAATCAAGCTGAACGCACTGGATTTGCATTTCACTATGGTTAAGACAACTTGGCTCCAGATTTGTTTTAGATTAAAAAGGCTGTTTCAGACCTGCAAGGCCGAAAAGGCCTCCAAACCGAACCTCGGTAGGTCTGCGAGGCGAAAGGCAAACAATTCGAGGAATGAATGTCGCGAGCCTGTCGCATTTGACCTGAAATGACAATCGAAACAAAACCCCAAGCATCACCGGCTGCCGGCAGCGAGACAGGCGCGACGCTTGTCCTGCACCCGGCAAGCCGTGAAATGGTTCGCGTCCCTTTGGGAAATTCGTGTCAAAACCTTTGCGTCTTGGCGCATTGGTCATTCACGTCTCGCTTTTCATTTCGGTCTGGCAAGCCGCGCCTTCCATGCGTCATCCCATTTGCGCAGCACGCCGACAAAGATATCGTCCAGCCGGCGGTTGAACACGCCCACGAACGAGTAGCCAAGGCGTACGGCAATTTTTAGAGACCAAAGGAACATGACCGCGGACAGAATCCGGTTCGGCCAGGCGTCGAGTGGCCATTGTCCCTTCCAAATCCGCATGACGTTTTTGGTGAATGGACCGAAATAAAACAGTGGCCACAGCTCATACGGCTCCGGTCCGCGCGAACCGACGATGTCACACAGCAGGTGCACATGAGAAACCAAGAGCGCGAGCAGCGCCACGCGCCAGTGGTGTCGGGCAAAACAGGCCAACAACGTCGCAATCACAAGGCCGCCGAAAATGCCGTGCAGCAAAAAATGATGGTAATGCTCGTAAAACAACGTTTCCCGATGACCGAGCGCTCGATTCGCAGAATCCACAACCAATCCGAGGCCGTCGGCGTCGGGCAGGACACCGGCGAGAGTTACGAGGCGGCAATCGCGCGGGTTTTTAGTCGTTTTGGCCGCAATCACCCAACTGACGAAGAAATGCGTTACCAGCGTCATGCGCTTTGTTGTTGCGGCGCTCTGCGAGCGCCGAAAAGGTGAGCGACGGTCATAGTCCGCCGCTACAATTCATCAACGTTCTTCGCGCCTTGCGAAAAGTTATTCAACATGGCGAGCTTGCCGCATTTGCCCGACAAAAGCAAAATCGAAGTCGTAACAAATTGGCCTCGGTTCCGAAATACGATTAAACTCCAGGCGTTATGGACAAGCTTCGAATCTTTGTAGATTTTGCCGTGGCCCCGGATGTTCTGGAATTGTTGCAAACGGGAACGAAAGGGCATCAACTCGTATTTCCCAAAACGCCCGTGTCTTCCGTCCTGGCCAGGGCAAAACGCGACCCGCAATTCAACACGGCAGACATCGCCTTCGGCCAGCCCGAACCACAGGCAATTGCGGAGGCCGAGCGCCTGAAATGGATTCACATCAGCTCTTCGGGAATCACTCGTTATGACAACCCGGAATTTCGCGCGCAGATGGCCGAACGCAAAATCGCGGTGACCAACAGCGCCAGTGTTTACAACGAGGCGTGCGCCGTCCATGCCTTGAGTTTCATGCTGGCCCAAGCCAGAAAGCTGCCGCTGGCGCTCAAGACCCGGACGGCCAACGGCACGAAAGCCTGGTATGGCATTCGCGGCACTTCCGGGACGCTCGGGGGCGAAACTGTCCTCATCCTGGGTTACGGCGCGATTGGCAGACGGCTGACCGAATTGCTCCGGCCATTCGACATGAGCATCGTTGCCTATCGCCGGAAAGCGCGCGGCGATGAAGGTCTGCCGGTCGTTACTGGCAGCCAATTGTATCGCGCGCTTGCCAAGGCGGATCACGTCGTCAATATCCT
>DATNHI010000319.1:0-11943 GCA_035605035.1 Verrucomicrobiia bacterium | reverse complement strand
CAGGGTTGCCGCCGTCGAAGGCGATTTGGCGGTTGAACGCATGAAAATTTACGGCAAAATCGCGCCCATCCTGACGGATGAGCAACGCCAGCAAATCGCCGATTTCGAGCAACGCGCGGACAATTTTGTGGACGGCGTCATTGCGCGCACCGGCGAGCGGTTGGGCGACTGAACCGTGAACGACGATGCCGAATTGCTGGAACGAATCCGCAACGGCGCGACGGACGAGTTCGCCGGAATTGTCCGCCGTCATCAGGGCCGCGTCTTCGCCATTTTGCATCGTTACGAGCGCGACGGGCACAAGGTTGAGGACCTTGCGCAGGAAACGTTCGTCAAAGCCTGGCGCGCGCTTGATCAATTCGACGGTCGCGCACCGTTCGATCACTGGCTTTCAAGAATCGCCGTGCGCGTGGCGCTGGACCATTTGCGAAGGGAAAAACGGCGGCAAAATGAGGTCGGCCTGCCCGAACTCGGCGACGACGCGCTCGACTGGCTGCGCAGCGAGGACGAAAAGAACGAGTTGGACGGTCGGGCCGCCGCGGAATTGCTCGACCTGGCGATGCGCGAACTTTCGCCGCTCGACCGCGTCGTCATCACGATGCAGGAAATTGAGGGCCGCCGCGTGAAGGAAATTTGCGCGGCGACCGGCGCGTCGGGCGTAGCCGTGCGCGTCCGGGCGCTGCGGGCGCGCGGGAAACTGCGACGCGCGCTGGGAAAATTGATCAAAGAAGAAAATGAACAAACGCAAACTGAACCGACTGTTTGAACTGGCGCGGAATGAACCCACGCCCGCGCCGCCGGAAGATTTTGCGGCAGACGTGCTGCGTGCCGTTCACCACGAAGCGCGGGCCACCGAGGCGGAAGCACCTTCGATTTTTGACCGATTGAATTTGCTTTTCCCGCGGATTGCGTTCGCGGCGGTGACGTTCATCGTTTTGTGCGTCGCGGTGGATTTTGGTTTAACCGCGGCGGGGATGCCGGGTTTGGACGATGGGCTGTCACAGATTTCGGCACAATGGCTGTTGACGCCGGACGAATTTCAATTATGAAGACGTTCAAAATACTGTTGTTGGTCGGGCTGGTCTTTCTGGCCGGGGTGGTGGCCGGCGTGGTCGGCACGCGTATCGCCATTCGCCACTGGGTGCGTTCGGCCATTCAACGTCCGCAAATGGTCCAGACGCTCATCGAACGCCGATTGAACCGGCAGTTGCGGCTCGATGCGAATCAGCAGGCGCAGGTGCATCAGATTCTGACCGGCGCGCGCGGTCAGTTAAGGGAATTGCGGCAGGAATATCGTCCACAGGTCGTCCTGATTGTCAGCAACGCCGATGTGGAAATTTCCGCTCTGCTGACCCCGGCACAGCAGAGGCGGTTTGAAAAGATGAAGCTGGAAAACCGGGCCTTCCTGCAGCCGGCAGAGCCGGGCCAGTGACAAAATCTCACAACTTCCATTTGAGCAAAGACGCGCGCGCCGGAATTCTGGTATCGCACGCGCGCGAGTGGCTCAAGTGGATACAGCGGCGGCCCCTTCGGAACGACAGATAAAATCCAAATCGGAATTATGTTACCGGCGAATTGTCATGCTGATTCAAGGCGTTCAAGCGCTGGTCACGCTGCATGGACAAGGATTAAAGCCGGCACCACGCGGATAGAAATGTTCCTTGCGCACGTGTTCGTTGGCATATTCCTTTCCCAACTCCTGCAACAAAGGGATGCGTTCGAGATCGTCCAATTCGATTTGCCCGCCCGGCAGTTCCTCGATTCTGGGATTCGTTGAGTCCAAGGGCTGGTCGTAACGGGCGTAGGTGAATTTCTGTTCCTGCCGGCTCAAAAGCGCAGGCATTTCCAATGCGCCGATTTCAAAATCCAGGGCCGCCCCATGCACGCAATCGCCCATGACACGGCAAAGAAAATCCTGTTCCCACGCGACACACCCGATTAAAGCCGCCGGGATGTATTTGAGGTGGTCAAGCTTGTGAATGTCCGCGGCGGCCTTGCCGGGCATTCGCGCCCGCGCCAGGCCCGTGCCGACCGAAATGACGTGAAGCGCCTCGCGTGTTGCCGGCCACTGAATCCGGTAGCACGGCAACGTGGCCGTAAGCACGGCAATGAGCGCCGGATTGTTGTAAGGCGTCATGCCGCCGTCCGTGAACAAATGCGTTTTCCCGGCCAGTTTGATTTCTTCCGGCGGGAAAAAGTATGGCGCCGCGGTGCTGGCCCGCAGCAATTGCCAGAGCGGAAATTCGAGATTGCACTCAGGATTTGGTGTTCCGTCCTTCAGCCTCCGCAGGTTGAAAAGTGCGGCGGGATTATTCGTGACCGGCCAGGAGCCGCCCGTGGAACCATTGCGCGCGACGATCAACAGCAACGTTTTCAGACGCTCTGTTCCCAGCAACGCCGGTGCGCCGTCTTTTTCGGTAAATCGTGTCTGGAAAAATTTGGCGATGGCTTCCGGTTTATATATGGATTTCCACCGTTTCCACCTTTCCCTGGCAAACATCGTCGGGCTGTAATCAATGTATAATTTTTCAATTTCGCGCACCGGCAATCCCCAGGAGAGGAACGCGGCGATGATGGCCCCGGTGCTGGTGCCGGCGATCAAATCGAAAACATCCGCCAGAACGAGATTTTCGTTTTTTTCCTCTTCTCGAAATAATTCCTCGAGGCGCGCGAGAATTTGCAGCGTGAACACGCCACGAGCGCCGCCGCCGTCACAAGCCAGAATGCGTTTCATAATGAAGTTCGGTGGTCAATGCGGTTCACCGGCAAACTGCCGGAACGAGTGCCATTCGACTACTTCCTGAAGCAATGCCTCCTCCGTTTCCGTGGCGATGCGCGCCAGGCTGTTCCACGTTCGCACCATTTTCAAACGCCGGGCCGCGTCTTCGAGCATCGAAGCCATCTCGCCGTAGCGCACGGCGCGGCGCGAATAATCCTGCGTGATCATCAGCGAAAAAATCGCCGCGCTCGCCAGCGGCAGCAGCAGCGACAGATATTTGGGCACGGTCAAAGCCAGGCCGGAGAAGTTCCAAAAAGAAAATGTCAACGCCAACAGTGAAAGCAGCGCGGCCGTCGCCGTGCTGAACAACGCAAACGCCTTGAGCTTTCCGTAAATCTGCCGCGCCCTGCCGCTGTGCCGCGAAAAATAGGCAATTTGATTTTCCACACGTTCTTTCAAGTACTGATCGCGAACGGCTTCCAAAGACGGAGGCTGCGTTTTGTCCAGAACCCGGATCAGCCGCAAGTTTCGGCAAAGCCGGTCAAAGCCTTCAATGGAAACTTTTGGAGAATAGTCCGCCCGCCGCATGTGCCAGGTGGCAAGAAACGACCGGCAAATTTCGGCCGCAATCCGGTTCTTCATCCATTCCTGATGTTTTTTCCGATGGTGCAAAGACAACGCAAAGGCGATGCCCAGCAGGATCAATTCCGCGAGCATGATGAGTTCATCGGCGTGGCCATGAATCTCAAACGCGAGCGCGATAAATCCGATCGCCGAAGCGGCGAGTTGAAAAAGAATGATGCGCAGAACGAGGTGGCGTGATTGAGGCGCATGCAACTGCGCCGTTTCATCCAATTCCTGAAAATGTTGCCCGACGGTTACGTGCGGACTTTCATTCCCGCCGGTCGGAAGGGATTTCGCCGGCAATTGCTCCAATCGTTCTTCGACAATTTCACCGCTGTTCGGATCAATGATGATCAAAGGTTTTCTCAATTCGCGGACGTAAGCCACCACATCGCCCGTGCCCCCGAAACCGGCAGCCGGCTTGCCGTCCCAAACCACGACCATAACGTCGGCCCGGTCGGCTGTCAGCACCCCGGCTTCCATGTAGGCTCTCTCGGCCGATTCCTCGCCAGCGACTTCTTCCACGCGGGTTGCGTTTTCGATGAACGGCAGGATCCGTTGCCAGTCCGCGGGGCTGAAATCCTGCTGGAACCGGGCTTTGGGAAAAGGCAGCACCAGCAGGCAGGGCAAATTCCGGCGCGCAACTTCTTCGACGAACAACGTGTCCGCACCACTGGCTGCCGAGGAAACCGATGCAAGCGGGCTGTGATTAGCCGCGAGCCGGTCAAAGACTTTGCGAATCGCGTCGGATGCGACTTTCGGATCAGGCAGCTTCCGATGACCGCTGAATCCAACCACCGTCCATTCGGGCAGCATAAAAGTTCCGGTCTTTTAGAAGGCCGTTCGCAGTCGAATTCAACGGCTTCTTTCGCACGCCGTTTATCTCAATGCCGGGGCGGCGTCGAGGAAAAATGCTTGTGCTGGCTCTTGCCAAAATTGTTGCGATGGGAGTGAATCAGCTCATGAATACCGCCGGACGGCGTTGGGGGCTGGGAGGCGTGTTTGAAGCGGGTGGCATATAGCGACCTCAGTTCTTTACCCCGTGGGCACGGAGAAGGTCCGCGACCTCCGGTTTCGCCACTTGCAACGGCGTTTTGCCGTCGTTGTCCTTCGCATTGACATCCGCCCCTTTAGCCAGCAACAACTCCGCGACGTCCTTCTGGCCGTTGCTCGCCGCCTCGTACAACGGCGTGAACCCGTCGTTGCTCTTCGCATTGACGTTCGCGCCTTTGTCCAACAACAGTTCCACCACGTCGTTATGGCCTTCGTAGGCGGCCGAGTGCAACGGGGTAAATCCGTCGTTGTCCTTCGCATTGATGTTTGCCCCTTTGGTCAAAAGCAACTCGGCCACCTCCGCATGGCCTCCATACGCCGCCGAGTGCAACGGCGTGGTCCCGCTATTGGCTCCGGTATTGACGTCGGCATTGTGTGCCAGCAGCAACTCGGCAACGTCCTTGTGGCCTTCAGACGCCGCCAGGTACAAAGGCGTGTCTCCGTCGTTGTCCCTGGCTTGAACGTCGGCTTTGTTGGCCAGCAGCAGCTCCGCAATGTCCTTCTGACCTTGGTCCGCCGCCGAGTGTAACGGCGTGATCCCATTGGTGGCCCTCGCATTGACGTCCGCCCCTTTGGCCAGGAGCAACTTTACCACCTGCTGGCTATTGCTATTGCCTGCCGCCTCGTGCAACGGAGTAAATCCGTTGTTGTCCTTCGCATTAACGCCCGCCCCTTTGGACAGGAGCAGCTCGGCCATATCCTGGTGGCCCGCATACGCCGCCACGTATAACGGCGTGTCTCCGTCGTTGTCCCTGGCGTTGACGTCTGCCCCTTTGGCCAAAAGCCGTTCCGCCACGTTCTTGTCACCGTTTTGCGCCGCCCAGTGCAAAAGCGTGCCGCCGTTGGTGTCTCGGGCATTGACATCGCCTTTGTCGGCCGCCGGCCAGTCGGCTTTGTTGACCAACAGCAACTCCGCGATTTCCTGGTGTCTCTCAGACATCGCAATGACCAGAGGCGTTTCGCCCATGTTGTCCCTGGCATTGACGTTGGCTTTGTGAGCCAGCAGCAACTCCACGATTTCCTCGTTCCCTTCATGCACCGCCACGTGCAGAGGCGTCCAGCCGTTGGTGTCCTTGGCGTTGACGTTGGCTTTGTGCGCCAGGAGCAACTCCGCGAACTCTTTGTGTGGGGTGGCTTTGTGCGGGTCTTCGAACAGGTCCGAAATGCCCGACGTGTCCTTGGGCAACGGAGACGTCGCCGCGTGCAAAGGCGTGCGGCCGTCGTTGGCCCAGGCATTAACATCGGCTTTGTGCGCCAAGAGCAACTCCGCGACGTCAAGATTTTCCTGCAGGGCCGCCACGTACAAAGGCGTTTCGCCGCCGCTGTCCTTGATATTGACATCGGCATTGTGGGCCACCAACAACTCTGCGATGTCCTTGCGTCCTCGATGCGCCGCCAGGTGCAGGGACGACCAACCGCCGTAACCCGGGGCATGGACGTAGGGTTTGCGAGCAAGCACCAATTCCGCGAGGTTTTCCACGAAGTTCGTACCACCTCGGTTGGGGATTAATTCCACCATGGCCCAAGGCGTTGTGCCGTTGGCGTCCTTGGCATCGACATCGGCCTGGTGAGCGAGCAGCAACTCCACCAGGTCCTCGTGTTCCGAAAAGGCCGCTGCGAGCAAAGGCGTTGCGCCATCGTTGGCCCTGGCATTGACGTCGGCTTTGTCGGCCAGCAACAATTCCGCGACGTCCTTGTGCCCCCCCAACGCCGCCATGAACAAAGGCGTACAGCCATTGGTGTCCTGGCTGAAAACCAGATCGGGATGGTCTTTGAGCAGCGCCTGGACTTTTTTCAAGTCATCAGCGTAGGCTGCGTCATGAATCTCGCCGCCGAAGGCGAGGCTGCACCACGCCAGTGCGATCACCGTGACGGCGGCGCACTGGGTAATTGGTGAACGGCAGAACCGGTAAAAGATAGAATGCGTGTTCCTGCTCATTGATTTGCCATTCATACGTTTGTTCCTTTCCGCCGGACCAGCCGGCTGACGGGGTGGCTGGTTCATTTGGTTTTCAGTTGTTCAGCGTCAATAAGGAGATCTTCCCTTCGCATAAATGCGCCATCACGATGGAAACAACCCCATTCGCCACGTGCCAAAGAACAGCATGTCTGTTTCGCCCCTGTTCCCAAACCGGAAAGGATCCCCATCCACACGTGACAAGTCGAGTTCACAGGTTGATTCCAACACCGAGGGGGATGGTGTCAAGCATCAACTTTAATTCTGTCAACTACCAATCATATTCAGCAGAATGTTTATCACTCGCCGGCGGCCCCGGATTCCGCCGCGGCAGGCTTGGCTTGGCCGCGGTGAGTATGGGTCAAGGCCGGAGAATTCGCTAAAGACGGACGCTGCCGGCGTCTGAGAAGGGATTTTGTTACGGCTATTTCAGCAGTTCCGTCAGCCGCCTCATAAATCCTTCAAAGTCGCTATTGGAATAAGAAAGGCCGTGATAATTCCGGAGTTCAGCCATTTGCGGAAGATCGGGGATGGCTTCTTTGGCGTCGAAATTGAAGCCGCTTTTCAAAACCGGGATGATTCGCTTTCCGTGTGAGAGCGCGTGGGTGATTTCCTTGAGCACCCAATCGTCTTCATTCGCGCAGCGGGCGAGAGAATTGGGCGACAGGATCGGGATGAAAAAGGTGGCCGCTTCGATTTCGCGAAGCAGTTGTTCGTCGAATTTGCCCGCGTGCAGGCTCCGCACGTCAAGGAACGTTTTATGTCCCCGGTCAGACAGGCTCCGCGCAATGAGCAGCGCCGCCGCGCCGTCCTCCTCCGTGCGATAGCTGATAAAAGCGATGTAAGGATCGGGCTTCGGACTTCGCGACACCAAAAAGAATGCCGCGGCGGTTTGACCGAACGCCGGGCCCACCCACGACCACCACCAGTGGACATGCCATTGAATATAGAGAGAAACCGCGCACAAGAGCACCAATCCCAAAGCGGCGGTTAGAACCAAAATAATCTTTGGCTTTCGCGAGAGTGAATACAACACACTGGTGAAGATGATTGCCCAAATTGTCGCTCCGAGCCATTGCCACGGCCACGGAACCGGTCGCAGCCAATCGTCGCGAAGCAAATTCAACAAAGCGGTCGCATGGATTTCAACTCCCGGCATGGGGCCTGCGCCAAACCGTGAGTAGGGAGTGGCAAATGTGTCTTTGCGGAGGCCGACATTGTCGGAGGGAAAATTTTGTCCGACGAAAACAATCTTCTTTGCAAAAAAACCGGGCGGAATGTTGTTCGCCAAGGCATCCTGTAAGGAACAATGGGCAAAGGCTGCGCTGTCCGGGCCGCCGTAATAATTCAGCCAGCGATCCCGGTTGCGGTCTTCATCTTTCAGTTTCTGCGGTTCAAGATTCGTAGCGGCCACCCATACGGCATAGGGTATGGACGTGTAATCGCCGGAGATTTCTCTCACCACGTTTCCGAAGAGTTCCACATGGCCCCAGCCTTTCGCCGCGGCGAGAAACAGCGGAGTTGGAAGCGACGGCGCCTTTGCTAATCCGGCGCCTTGCTCGTCCGAATCTTCAAAACCACAGACGAGGATGACAGCTCCTTGTTTGCGAATAGCCCGGGCAAGAGTTTGATCAACTTCCTGCACCTGATTCGACAGGTCGAAGACAACGTCGTAAAACACCAGCTTCGCCCCATCCTGCGCCAAACGATTAAGCAGCACCGCATGATTTGTCCGGTTCAGATTGCCGTGGTCGCTTCCCAAATCACGAAGCGTTCTCTGATTAAAATAAACGAATACCGCATTTGTGATTGCCGTGTCCGGCTTCGCCTGGCAGGACAAATCATAACTCAAATCCGCCAATGGCGTCAGACTCACCAGCAGAATTCCAGCGGCAACGGTCATCAGAACCAATCGAAAGAGCGGCCGATGGCTGGTCTTGTACAACCAATTTCGAAGTGTCTTCGGCATTTCAGCGGGTTTGCAGTCACAGAGTATTTCACGAAGCGCTTCCAAGTCAACGTGTCTCGCCAACTCCGGCCGGCATCGGGCGCAACGTCACACCAGCGCCGTTTGGAGTTCCGCGTTTACGCGGTTTGACAAAACCACTGTCTGACCGCCTGAAGGTGGAATTCCAAACGATCGCCTGCCTTCGTCTGGTGCTGGTGCCAAGTTGCGCTCCCGCGAATCACCCGCCCATTGAGTCGTTGCGCCAGGTGAACGTTTTTGATATAAACGTATTTGTCCGCACTGGATTATGAGTGTGCCTTATGGCCAGATGAAGGAACGCACGCCGTTCGTGGGGGAGGTGCCATCTTATTTCAGGCCCAGACGAAATCCTGTTCTGATTGGACTGGTTGCCGTTTGCGTCCTCTGCCTGCGCTTGCAGGGAGCTGAAGGAGACCCTGATGCGATACTCACCAACCACACAGGTAGCGTCGAGTACAAGCCAAGAGATCAGCCAAAGCCAATTCCCGCTGTTGACCAACAGCAACTTTTTCCGCATGACCTTATCCGGACTTTGGAGGACAGCAGCGCCGTCGTGTGGGTACGGCGCAACGATTGTTCAGTCAAATTGCGGGAATTGAGCAGCCTGGAAATTCTGCCGCCGGAAGGCAATTCGGGTCCCTGGCTGAATCTCCTCCAGGGCGCTTTGTATTTCTTCAGCCGGGAAAAAACCCATGAGGTCCAAATCCGAACGCCACACGCCACCGGGGCACCCCGCGGAACGGAATTCGTCGTCACGGTGGACGCGGACCGGACAGAGCTGGCGGTCCTGAACGGCACTGCGACTTTGATGAATGAGTCAGGCAAATTGGAGTTGCAGAGCGGCGAAGTGGGCGTGGCCCGGGACGGCCAACCTCCCATCAAGCTGCGGCTGGAAGCAACAAATCTTGTGCAATGGTGGCTGTATTATCCAGGGGTTTTGGATGTGGACGAGTTGTCTTTCACTGCGGCGGAGAAAACCGAACTGGGAGCTTCCTTGGAGGCTTATCGCCTCGGCGACCTGGCGAGTGCGCTGACGAATTTTCCCGGTTATCCATCCCCTTTGGAACCGAAAACGGATTCAGCGCGCGGGTATCTGGCGGCGTTATGGCTGGCGTCGGGTGAGGTTGGCAAAACGGAAGCTTTGTTGGGCAAAATCGCGCCAGATTCCCCGGCGGCGACAGCTTTGCGCTGGGTCATAGCCGCAGTGCAACAGAAAGTGGACAAAGCTCCACAGGTTCACACCTCGGCCAGCGAATGGCTGGGCCTCTCGTATTACTATCAAGCGCGCCATGAATTGGAAAAGGCCTTGGACGCCGCGAATCGCTCGGTGACGATTTCGACGAACTTTGCTTTCGGGTGGGAGCGTGTGGCCGAGTTGGAATTCGGTTTTGGCCGCATTCAAGAGGCAAAGGCGGCGTTGGACAAGAGCCTGCGTCTGGCGCCGCGGAATGCCCAGGCGCATGCCTTGAAAGGTTTTCTGTTCAGCGCAGAAAATCACATCAAAAAAGCCCGGGCAGAATTTGAGGAAGCCATTCATCTGGACCCGAATCTTGGCAATGCGTGGCTGGGCCGGGGTCTGGTGCGAATCCGCACGGGCGATGCATCCGGCGGGAGGATGGACCTGAAAATGGCGGCGATTTTGGAACCAAACCGTTCGCTGCTGCGCAGCTATTTGGGCAAGGCTTTTGCGGATGCGCATGAAGATAAAATGGCGGCGGCGGAATTGAAGCGCGCCGAGGAACTCGACCCGAATGACCCGACGCCGTGGCTCTACTCGGCTCTTCTGCAGCGCGACCAGAACGACATCAATGGTGCGGTTTCCAACCTGCAGAAGGCCATTGAACTGAACGACAACCGCGCCGTTTATCGCTCGCGCCTGCTGCTGGACCAGGACCGCGCGGTGACCGGCGTGAATCTCGCCTCCATTTATCGTGATGCTGGTATGAGCGATGTCAGCGTGCGTGAAGCCGCCAGTGCGGTGAACGACGATTACGCAAATGCCTCGGCTCACTTATTTTTGTCCGACGCCTACAATGATCTGCGCGACCCGACCCAATTTAACCTCCGTTATGAAACGGTTTGGTTCAATGAATTGCTGTTGGCGAACCTGTTGTCGCCGGTCGGCGGCGGTCGGCTTTCGCAGGAAATTTCGCAGCAGGAATATTCCAAATTGTTTCAGCAGGACGGGTTGAGTCTGGCCAGTTCGACCGACGTGCGCTCGGACGGAATGTATCATGAGCAAGCCTCCCAGTTTGGCACTTTCGGCAACACCGCGTATGCGCTTGATCTGGACTATCATCACAATGCCGGCATCCGCGTGAACAATGGCCTGGATGACATCGAATGGAATACAACGATCAAGCAGCAGGTTACTCCACAGGATACCGCGCTGCTGTTGGTGCAATATCAGGATTATCATTCCGGCGACAATTTTCAATATTACGACCAGGCCAATGCACGGCCGTTTTACAAATTCGATGAATACCAGCATCCGATTCTGGTTGGGGGCTGGGACCACGAATGGTCGCCGGGAATCCGGACTTTGGTGCTGTTAGGTCGGTTGACTGACGAACAGTATTTCAGTGATAAAGCTGCGCCCCAACTTTTGCTGTGGGAAAGTCCGCCTGGCACAGTCGGTTTGGTGACCCCAACCGCTTACGACATCAGTTATCATAACTCCTTTGATATCTATTCTGCGGAACTGAATCAAATCTGTGAATGGGACCGGGTGACACTGTCAGCCGGGGCGCGATATCAGACCGGCAGATTCCAAACCCAGGATTTGTTGAACAACCCGCTCGTTGGTGGTTTGACACTTGCCACAGTCGCAGATTCCACCTCCGAAAACTTTGAGCGCATCACGGGTTACGGCTATCTCACAGTGGAACCGCTGAAGCATCTCTGGCTGACGGGCGGGTTTGCGTATGACCAGGTAACATTTCCAGAAAACTATCGGTCGCCACCTGTCTTTTCAGGCGAAGCCGAGCGTTCCCAACTCGGTCCAAAGGCGGCTCTGGTTTGGAATCCGATTCCACAGGCAACTTTGCGCGGCGTTTATACGCGTTCATTGGGCGGCGTCAGCCTTGACGAGAGCTACCGGCTTGAGCCGACGCAACTGGCCGGGTTTCCACAGGCATTTCGCAGTTTGATTTCTGAATCCCTGGTTGGGTCCGTTTCCGCGCCCAGTTATGAAACCCTGGGGGTTGCGCTGGACCTCAAACTGGGACCGCGCACTTTCGCTGGCATTGAAGCGCAACAGTTGAAGTCTGGAGTGAGCCGGAACATTGGTGTATTCAGTCTTATAAATTTTCTCGCCCCAGGTGGGCCTGATGCGACCGGAGAACAACTTGATTATCAAGAACGCACTTTGTCAGTCAGTCTAAATCAGCTTGTCGGCGATAGATTTGTCCTGGGAACAAGTTACAGCATCACCCGGTCCGAGTTGCATGACGTGTTGACCGACATTCCCGTTTCGGTGTTTGCTGCGGCGGATCAAACGGAACGGTCCACGCTTCAACAAGTGGAAGGTTACATTCAATTTAATCATCCCTCCGGCTTTTTCGCGCGGGCGGAAGTACACTGGTATGGCCAGTCCAATTCCGG
>DATNHI010000318.1:0-7197 GCA_035605035.1 Verrucomicrobiia bacterium | reverse complement strand
TCGGCCGAAATATACCAGTAGCGCAACTTTCCCGATCATCCCTGCGCACATCACCGCAATGAGCACAAAGGGAACGACGAAAATGCCGACACCCGTGGCCAGGAGAATCAGTAACACGAGCGGCAGCAGGATTTTGGTCAGCAACCCCATCAATATCGTTGTGACGGGACGGCGCGTGATTTCGTCCACGCAAGCCTGGACTGGGCGTGGAAACGCGATGGCAATCAACAGATAAATCAGGAGAATCACGCCGTTGATGGCCCAAAGCCAGCCCAGCTGTGGCGCAAGCGGACGCAATTTAAATGCGCAGTGCTCCAGCCAATCGCCCAGCCAACTGAAGCCAGGGAAACCCACCACCTGCCCGTGAATCTCGGTTCCTTCGGCGCGTTCCACCGCGCCGCCCACCGCAACGACGTCGCCATAAGCTTTCGCGCCCGGGCCCATTTTGATATTGCCCAAAACCGCCACGGTGTCGCCGTGAACGACGGCGTTGGTTCCCAACTTGACGTTGCCCAGGACTGCCACGGCATCGCCACCCGCCTCGTCACCGACCATGATGTTTCCCAGAATGGCAACCAGGTCCTGTTCAACCTTGCCCAGTGCCGTGGCCGAACCACCAATGACCACCATGTCATTGGCGGTTTCTCCGACCGGCAACACCGTGCTGTGGCCAAATTCAACCACGTCATGAGGAGGACCGTAATGATGTTGCTGTTCAACCGGAGCTGTCGCGTTGGTGGCGGCAGAATTCGTCGCCAGGACGGCATCTGCCGGTTCGTTGGTCTGGGCCATCGCGCCGTGCATCGGCGTGCCGGCCAGAACCAGCAAACCGAGGATTGCCGCGCTGTTCCACACCAGGTGATTGCGGAGGATGTTTTTCATGATTGCCTTTCTTTGAGCGGCGCGTAAGCGAGCCGCCAATAAACTGTTCCCAGGCCCACACACATCGCGTAGCAGATCAGCAACATCACGATGGTGCCGATGATTACTGCCGGGCCGAGGCTTCGGAACGCCAGGCCGAGCGCATTGGCCAAAACGTTTGCGGCGTTCCAAACTGCGTCCACCAGACTGAACCAGCCGGAAACTTCGCGGGCCGCCGGCGTGAGCGCCGCGAAATGCGCCAGCCGCGCACCACCCAAATACAGACCGGAAAACGCGGCCAGCAGCCCGACGAGTGAAGCACCCTGGAACGCCAGCGGCCAGGATTGCCACTCGCGCCGATACCAGGGCGTCATGGCGCGCTGCTCAATCACGCGCAGCACGCGCTGCGCAATCTCCGGCGGCGCTTCCAGTTCACCCAGCGATTTCAGTTCGCGCCGGACGGCGGCTTCAAGTTGCTTTTCGTATTCGGTGTTCATGCGTTCGTGGCGGCTGCGACCGGCTCATCGGCCAGGCGCAACCGGAGTTGTTGGCGCAGCGCTTCGCGGCCGCGGAAAATGTCCGTCTTCACCTTGCCGAGCGAAACACCAAGCTTCGCGGCGATTTCCTCATAAGCCAGGTCCTCGAAATGGAAGAGCACCAACGGCACGCGCTGGGCCGCGGGGAGTTTTTGCAGCGCCCGTTCGACCAGGGCGCGCCGGTCCGCCTGGTCCACCGTTTCGTTCACGCTCTCGCCCGCGGGAAATTCCATTTCGTATTCCTCATTTTCCTCCCGGCCCCGGCCAAGCAGTTCCGAAAAGAAACTCCACCGCGAGCGATAGCGCGTGAGATGATTCAAGCTGAGATTCGTAGCGACCGTTTTCAGCCAGCCGCTCACCGTCGGGCTGTCGCGCAATTGATCGAACCGTTCGTAGGCGCGCAGGAAAGTTTCCTGGGTGACATCTTCGGCGTCAGATTGGCGGGCGAGCAAACGCATAGCGGTGCTAAATACCATGTTCTGGTGGTTTCGCATGAAAGTCTCGAACTGCTGAGCATTTGTCATGGCCGGGCCGTGACCGTTCGGGACTCATACTACCTGCGAAAGGTTGGTGAATGCAAAGTTCTTGCATAATGAATTGTACCGGGAAGGTTCATTGGCCACGTCGCAGCCTTTCTCGTCCAATCCCATGGCTGGAAGATCCGCGCGACATTCGGTTGGCGGCAACGGAACTGCGGCGCGGCCAGGCAGCATTCCGGGAGGCTTGAGTCCCGGAATCGCGATCAATGCCGGCAACGGCTGTGCCATTTTGAACGCCGGGTTCACTTTTGGTTTCAGGCAAAATCGGTTCATATCTTGCCTTCATAACCCGCCGGCCTGCGGATTTGTTTCAAAAAACTCCACTTCGGCCAAACCGTTGGAGACAAGTTGGAGGTCTGGCGGCGAAGGGGGTGGGATGTCCGTGATTCAATGTCCGAACTTCGCCGCCATCACGGATGCGGTTGGCCGGCCATTTGCCAGGCCTTGATTGCTTCAACCGGGTGGATAAGCATGATGATGTTGAGCGTCAGATTGTCGCGCACCCAGAACGCGCAGCCGACCTCCATCACAATGACAGCGGTCACGCTCATCCAAGGCCGCGCCCGGTACGCAAACAGGAAACCGAGGGTCATCATCAGGATGTCACTCAACGAATTGAGGACGCTGTCGCCGGCATAGCCGAGGGCGATGGTGGCCTCGCGATAGCGATTGATGATGAGCGGCGAATTCTCAAGCAGCTCCCAACCCGCCTCGACCACCAGGGCCATCAACAAGCGGTGACGGACAGGCATCTTGCGCGCCACCAGCCACAACAGACCGTAAAACAGGATTCCGTGCACCAGGTGTGAGAACGAATAAGGATCAGCAAAGCGTTGCGAGTTTTCACTGCTCCAGATGTTGCCCTCCCATAAGCCGAATTTGCCGTCGGGCCCAAGCGGGAGCCGTCCCATCCCCAATTCAATGCCACCCGTCAGCGCGAACACGGCAATGAACGCAGCAATGGTCCAGCGCTGGCGTTTCAGGAAATCCACGCGCTCATGGTGACAGACCTGCGATGGCCGGCAAGCGCGAAACTCTATCTTGTCCTGCAGAGGTTGTTTTTCAAAATGCGATTGTTCTCATTCCGTCACCAACGCGATGGCGAAGCCATCATAACCTTTGCTGCCGACGGTCTGGAATACCGTGGCACTGACGCGCGTTTCTGTAGCCAGCAATTCATGGAAGCGGCGCACGCCTTGGACGAGGGGATCGTTGCTGTCGGCGTCAATCACCGCGCCTTTGCGCACGACGTTGTCGGCGATAATCAGACTGCCGCGCCGGGAAAGTTTAAGCGCCCAGGCCAGGTAGTCGGGATAACTCTGCTTGTCGGCGTCAATGAAGATCAGGTCAAACGGGCCGCGGCCTTCGGCGGCGAGTTGCGGCAATGTGTCCAGCGCCCGGCCAACGCGCAGTTCGACGCCGCCGGCCAGGCCGGCGCGGGCAAGGTTGGCGCGGGCGACTTCAGCATGTTTCGGCTCAAATTCCAGGGTGATCAACCGTCCACTGGCCGGTAACGCCCGCGCGAGCCAGATGGTGCTGTAGCCGCCCAGCGTTCCGATTTCGAGAATGTTCCGCGCGCCTTGTATCCGCGCCAGAAGTTGCAGCAGCTTGCCCTGGTTCGGTGAAACGTTGATGGGCGGCAGGCCGGCGGCGACGCTGGCCGCAAGCGCGGCGTCCAGGGCGGGGTCGGACGGCACAAACAAATCGGCAAGGTAACGGTCAACCGCGGTCCATGTTTCCTGGTTCATAAATTCAGGCAACGCCCCCCACGCAACGCGACCCCAAATCGCATCTGCGCTTCAACTGCGTCGGGCGACGCTGTGATTTGACCAATGGGCAAGTTTACTTCCTGGCCTTGTTCGCCACTGCCGTGGCAACCAGTCTCGGAAGTCTTTGGCCAACCGCGCCCACGCCCTGGGCCATAACGACCCCCGTGTCGCCATCCACGAGGACCGGACAAGGGATGGCTCGGACGCCATATTGCACGGCCACTGCCGCCTTCCAATATCCGCCATCGTAGATTTGCGGCCAGGTCATATTGTTATCATGAACAAACTTGAGGAGGGCCGGTCCCTGCCGCGCCTGATCAAGGCTCACGCTCAAAATTTCGAATCCCTGGTCATGATATTTCTGGTAAGTGGCGACGACATTCGGGAGTTCGTGGCGGCAAGGGCCACACCAGGTCGCCCAGAAATCGAGCAGAACCACCTTGCCTTTGTAATCGCCCGGGAAGTTGACGGTCTTGCCGTCCAACGTCCGGGCCTGGAACGCCGGCGCCTTCTGGCCGGCGGAGACGGCCGACCGGTTGTCACCGGCCCGGGCGCTGAGCGGACTCAGTCCGCCAACCAGGGTAGCCAAGAACAAAAAGCCAAGGTAATTCCAAATCTTAGTGGTCGTCATGCCTGAAAATTAAATCCGCCAGGCCGTGAGTTCAACCGGAAAATGACGCATGTGGCCGGTGCCGGAGTTGTCCTCTTTGCCGTTCTGGCATCATCCTGTCGCTTACCGGTCGCGTACCTGTGCATGTCATGGCACCACCGGGGCAGAGCGCGGCGTGACATTTCTTCAACTCTCGCTTAGAGTCAGCTTATCCATGAACCGTCAATTGTTTTGGATTCCGGCCGCGCTGCTGGCGTGGGGAATAGTCCCAATGTCATCAGCCGGGGCGGACGACGTTCCCCTCGTGCGCCGGCAATGGTTCGAGGCGCGCACCGCGCATTTCAACATCTACAGTAGCGGCACGCCGCAGGAGGTCAACAAGGTCGGCGGCCAACTGGAGGAGTTTTGCGAAGCCTATGCACTGCTGGCCGGGTCTCAGGCCGTCGCCTCGCCGCCGATTGTGGTCATGGCCTTTCCTGACCATGAAACGATGAAACCGTTTCTGCCGCTGTACCACGGCCAACCCGAAAACCTCGCCGGCTTCTTCCAGCAAGGCAATGACGAAAACCTCATCGTGCTTTCGCTGCCGGAACCGGGCGCCGCTTCGATGGACATGGCGGTCGTTTTTCATGAGTACACCCATTTGCTCTTCCGTGGCAACGACCGCATCTGGCCTTTGTGGCTCAAGGAAGGCATGGCCGAGGTTTATTCCACCTTCGCCACGACCGGCTACACCGTCCTCATCGCCCAGCCGATTGACCATCACCTCCAATTGCTCGCGCATCAACCGCTCATGCCGTTGACCGAGCTGTTCGCCGTCGGCCATGATTCGCCGCAATACAACGAACGCGAGCGGCAGGGAATTTTCTACGCCGAATCGTGGCTGCTCACGCACTTCCTCGTGGCCGGCGACAATCCCGGCTACCGTTCGCGCTTCGGAAATTTCACCGCGCTTCTGCGCGCCGGCCAAACGCCGGTGCAGGCCTTTACCAACGCGCTGCAAGCCTCCCTGCCGGCGGTCGAATCTGAATTGCGCCGCTACCTCGCGCGCGGCCAGTTCGCGCCGATCCAATTTCCTTTGCCAGAAAACGTTGCTGCGGACAAAATCTTCACTACACGCCTCCTCACGCCGGTCGAGAATTATTTCCGCCTCGGCGATGAACTGTTACGGATTGACCGCCTCGATGACGCGGAAAAATACTTTGCCGACGCGGAGAAACTCGCGCCGGCCAGTCCCCTGCCCTACGAAGGACTTGGCCTGCTCGCCGTACGTCGCCAACAAACCGACGAGGCGCTGCGCCAATTCAAAGCATCGTTGCAGCGCGGTTCGGGCAGTTTTCTCGCGCATTACCTTTACGCGTGGGAAACGTTCCATCTGGCCGCCGAGGCCCAAGGCGAACGGGGCTCGTTGCCAACAAAAACGGCGGCGGGGGTTCACGATGAACTCCTGAAATCCATCGTGTTGATGCCGAATTTCGGACCGTCGCATGAATTGTTTGGCATTCTCGAAGTGGCGCAAGGCGGAAATCTCGGGCTGGCGGTGCAGCACCTGCAACTGGCCGTCCAATTGGAACCGGAGAATCCGTATTACCTGCTCGCGCTCGCGGACGCCCAGGCCAGGAACAAGGACGCGGAAGCGGCGCGGCACACCTTGACCGCGCTGCTCCTGCCCACGGTCGAAGCCAAGCTGCGCGCCCAGGCCGAGGAGCTCCTCCAGCAAATCACCGGGGCGAATTCAAATCGTTGAATAAAACAATGAAGATTTCTGTCAATACAAGGCATCGGATCGTTCACGCACGTATATTTCTCGAACCGTCTGGCGGCAACAATGGAATGAAATGCAAACTGTCAATAGTGAGGACCGACCCGTTCAGGATTTGATTTCGAGAATGCGCAGAAAGTAGTGAATAGTTGTGATAAATAGACCAGGACAAAACTAGAATGGAGGCGTTGAATAAACTTGAAGCCAGCCACGCTTTTCAAAGAAGAAAATATTGTTTCTCTTCGAACTGCCTACGTTAGTGAACATAAAAACCGCAACGTGGTTTCGCTTAGTTTAAGTCCGATTGAGAGGGAATTGAGGGACAGCTTTGGGACCGGACCAATTCGTTTGGACTGTGTATCAAAGGATATGGTCTATTTATATCGCTATCTGATATCGCCGTCTGACGAAATGAAGTTGATGCAGAGTGTTCGAAATTGGGAACTGCAACTAAAACCATTGAAGTTCGAAGGAGACCCCGAATTTCGACTTTGTTGGAGTGATTCTGGAAACAGTGTCGCACTTTATTTGAATGGAGAGCCGTGGGCTTTCATTTATGAAGGAACCCGCAGCGGGCATAGCAAGGGAATCCTTCCACGTTTATCTGTAGACATACCCAAAGTTGGGAACCAATGGGATCAGCAGTTGTTTGAAAAGACATTTATGCGTGACCAAGATTGAACCTTACACACCGACCAATGCACTGGTCATCAACGGGTCGCCCATCAGGCGGCAGTAAACGTGAACGGCTCGGTTCCTGGTATTCTAGCATTGGAACCCGGCTACCGGTTTCAACGAAACGATGCAGCGCGCTCAAAGAAAAGAAAATTGACCACGAACCAAAGGACATCGGGCGACGCTCGTTGCGAGCGTCGCCCGGCAAAGCCGTTTGCGGCAATGATTAGTAACGGTCGCGGCGTCCGCCTCCGCCTCCACCGCCGCCGAAGTCGCGGCGCGGGCCGCGGTCACCGCGCGGACGTTCTTCTTTCGGGCGGGCGATGTTCACCGTCAATTGGCGGTCGCCCAGCGTCGCGCCGTTCATGGCTGCAATCGCCTTCTGCGCTTCCTCCGGCGTGGACATGGTGACGAAAGCAAAGCCGCGCGAGCGGCCGCTCATCCG
>DATNHI010000317.1:0-10193 GCA_035605035.1 Verrucomicrobiia bacterium | reverse complement strand
GAGGTCGCCCAAGGAGTGGCGCGCATCATCTTCGGAGACGCGAACATCACGGAAATGAACGTGCGGCTGACGCGCATTGCCCTGGAGCGTTACAACCTCTCTGAGATTCTCGGTCGACCTGCTGATGCGAATGGCTCGCCTGGCAACGTCCCTCGTCTGGCTTCGGTCTCCCTGTAAAGGAAGGTCCGCCGGGCATCGAAGACCCAGTTGCACGGGCAGACATTTTTGTCTGCCCGATGACACTTTTCTGCCGGGTTTCTCCGGATTGCTTTGCATTGGCATCGGTGTGAGCGGCGGCGAAGAAGGCGCGCGCCACGGACCGAGCATCACGCCCGCGGTTCGCCGGCGACGTGGCCGCACGTCAAACCCATTTTTCAGGCCATCGCCGCCAAGGTGGCCGACGGCACACCCTGCTGTGATTGGGTCGGCGAAAACGGCGCCGGTCATTTCGTGAAGATGGTCCACAACGGCATCGAATACGGCGACATGCAGCTCATCTGCGAAGCCTATCACCTGTTGAAAGACGGCCTGGGCATGACCGCTGACGAGATGCACCAGGTTTTTGCCGAATGGAACCAGAGCGAGCTGAATTCTTATCTCATTGAAATCACCCGGGACATCCTGGCTTTCAAGGACACCGATGGCCAGCCGTTGGTGGACAAGATTCTCGACACCGCCGGCCAGAAGGGCACCGGCAAGTGGACCGTGATTGCATCGCAGGACATGGGCATTCCCATCACGCTGATTGCGGAAGCGGTTTATTCCCGGTGCGTGTCGGCGATGAAAGACCGGCGCGTGGAAGCGTCGAAGGTCTTCAAGCCATCCAAAACGAAATTTTCCGGCGACCGTAAACGCTGGATTGATGACATCCGCAAGGCGTTGTATGCCTCGAAGATCATCAGCTACACGCAAGGCTACATGCTCATGCGCGCCGCGGCAGAACAATACCAATGGAACCTGAATTATGGCGGCATCGCGCTCATGTGGCGCGGCGGTTGCATCATTCGCAGCGCGTTCCTCGGCGATATTAAACAGGCGTTCGACAAGAACGCGAACCTGACCAATCTTCTGCTCGCGCCGTTCTTCAAAAAGGCGATCAAGGGTTGCCAGCGCAGTTGGCGCAAAGTGGTGAGCACGGCGGTCAAGAAAGGAATTCCGGTTCCGGCCTTCAGCACGGCGCTGGCGTTCTTCGACGGTTTCCGCAGTGAACGCCTGCCGGCGAACCTGCTCCAGGCGCAGCGCGATTATTTCGGCGCGCACACCTACGAGCGGCTCGACCAGCCGCGCGGCCAATTTTCCCACACCAATTGGACCGGTCACGGCGGTCGGGTCTCCAGCAGTACCTACAACGCCTGAGATCTGCCTTGTCTGGTTTTGCTCTGAAAGAAAACGGCATGGAAAGTCCGACCTGTGGACGGGAGCAAAATCTTCGACGTGCCTGGTCAAACTGGATCGGACTGGCTGTTGTTGCGGCGGCGTTCGCTTTCGCCGCCGCGAAGACCTGGCGCAGATGGCCGGACCTCATCGGGGACTTCGGAGTGCAGATGTATATTCCGTGGCGGCTTTCCGAAGGCGCCGTGCTGTACCGGGACATCTTCTATTTTACTGGTGGGCCACTTTCGCAGTATTACCACGCCCTGCTCTTCAAAATTTTCGGCGTTTCCTTTCTCACAATTATCATCGCCAATCTGACCGCCGTGGCCGCCCTGCTGTGGCTGACCTATCGCCGGTTTCGGGCGGCGGCGGACGCCTGGACTGCAACCGCCGTCGGCCTCGGCATTGTGCTGGTTTTCGCATTTGCCCAATACACCACCATCGCAAACTATAATTACATCGCGCCCTATTCCCACGAAGCGTTGCATGGATTGATCCTCTCGATTCTGGCGGTGGCGCTGTTGTCGGACTGGATGACGAAGGGACGGCGGCGGCTCGCGGTTGGAGCCGGTTTTTGTGCTGGCCTGGTATTTCTCACCAAGCCGGACATTTTTACGGCGCTGGCAATTTGTGCCGTTGTCGCGTTTACGCTGCATGGTATCGTCCGACGGCGCATGGGGTTTGTCGTGAAATCGGCGGAAGGATTTGTGCTGGCGGCATTATTGCCGGCGTTGGGATTTTTCCTCTTTTTTCTGGGCCGGGAAGACTGGCGGCAAAGCCTGCGCTCGGTACTGGCCGGCTGGACTCCGTTGTTCCAGACCGACGTGGTGAAAGATCCGTACTACCAATGGTGCCTGGGCTTCGATCAGCCCGCGACGCACTTGCGCGACCTGGCCGTTCAATCCGTTTTCGCCGTCGCCGCGCTTGTCCTGCTCGCGCTCGTTTTTCATGCCGTGAGAAATCAAAAACCCGGCGTGCAATGGACGGTTTCGCTCATGCTGGTCGTCCCGGCGGTGCTGGCGATCGCACGGTTTAACGCGAGCGGTTGCGGAGCCGCCTTGCCATTGCTGGCGGTTTCCGCGTGTGTTCTGCTGCGCTGGCAATATCAGAAATTCCCCGAGGAAAACGCGGTGGTGTTTCCGCTGTTATGGAATGTCTTCGGCCTGGTGCTGCTGTTGAAAATGGGTTTATTTCCGCGCCTCTTTCACTACGGATTTGTGCTGGCAATGCCGGCGTTCGTCGGCGCGGTTTATCTGTTGCTCTGGCTGCTGCCGCAGTTGCTGGAAAGAAAATTTCAAGTCCCCCCACGGTATCTCCGCGCGGCGGTCGGACTGATGCTGTTGGCCGGCTTTGTCCACCTGTTTCAAGGGTCGGAACAGTTTTATGCCGTGAAAAATCTGGCGGTGGGCCGCGGCGGAGACCGGATCATCGCTGCCGGTCCATCGGGCCACGCCGTGGAAGCGCGCTCCGTGGAAACGGCGCTGGAATGGATCGAAAAGAACGTTCCGCGGGACGCGACACTCGCCACCTTGCCGCAGGACGCCATGCTCAATTATTTCAGCCGCCACATCAATCCGACGCCGTGCTTGGACTGGAGCCCGAACATGCTGCAGGTGTTCGGGGCGTCGAACATGACGGCGGCCTTCGAGAAAGCGCCGCCGGATTACGTGACGCTCGTGGAATGGAAACCCTTTGCATTAGGCGTGGACTACTTCGGCCGCGACCCGGACTACGGCAGGGAGCTCATGCAATGGATCAATGCGCACTATCAGCCCGTGCAATTGATCGGTCGGGAACCGCTCCAAAACGGGTTGTTCGGTATTAAAATTCTGAAACGTGAACCTACCAACTCCGTGGCCACGCCCGTGCAAACGCGACAAGACAAAAAATAATCGTGGTATTCCCGCCGCCGCCCGGCCGTTTTTTGCGCTCGCAAGCCGTCATCCGATTTTCTAAAGTAGCACCCCAATTGAGCTAATCTATGAAAAAATATCTCACAGAATTCATCGGCACGTTCTTCCTGGTTCTGACCGTAGGCATGACCGTGATCGAGCCGGGCGCCGGCAATCTGGCCCCGCTGGCCATCGGTTCGGCTTTGTTGATCATGGTTTATGCCGGCGGCCACATTTCTGGCGGACATTATAATCCCGCCGTGACCATCGCGGTGTGGCTGCGTGGCCGTTGCCCGCAACGGGACGTGTTTCCCTACATCGGTTCGCAACTGGCCGGTGGCATCGTGGCCGCCATGCTTGCCTTGGGCCTCAAGGGCGATGTGGTAGTGTCGCCCAGTGACATAAAAATCTTCCCGGCACTGCTCGCCGAACTGGTCGGGACCTTCGCGCTGGCGTACGTCGTGCTGAATGTGGCCACGGCCAAAGCCACGACGGGCAATTCCTACTACGGGTTGGCCATTGGCTTTACCCTGATGACGATGGCCTTTGCCTTTGGCGGCGTATCCGGCGGGGCGTTTAATCCCGCAGTTGCCGTGGGTGTCACCGTCATGCACCTTGTCAAGACGGTGAACCTGTGGCTCTATCTCGTGGCCAACTGTGCCGGCGGTGCGCTCGCCGCTATCACTTTTAAATTCATAAATCCAGAGGACAAGTGATTGGCCGCGCCCGAAAGCGCAAAAAAACACTTTCCATTTTCGCTCCGCGTGTTTAAGTGGGCGCATGACACCTGATTCCCGGCGCCTGCTGGCTATTGTGGTTTTGTTTATGAGCGTTAAACTGGCATCCGCTGGTTCCACCGACCTCGAAATTTTTTCGCACCAACGCGACATCGGCAATGTCGCCCGGCCCGGATCGGTGAATTTTGACACCGCCCGGGGCGAGTATCGCATCGCTGGGGGCGGCGGAAATATGTGGTTGACCGCCGACGCGTTTCATTTCGTCTGGACCAGAATATCGGGCGATTTCACGCTGACGGCGGACGTTAAATTCGTCGGCACCGGCGGCAATCCGCATCGCAAGGCGTGCCTGCTTATCCGCCAGTCGCTCAAGCCGGGTTCGGTCTATGCCGATGTTGCTCTGCACGGCGTCGGCCTGACCGCGCTCCAATACCGCGACGCGCCGGACGCTCCGACGCATGAACTTCAATCGAATATTTCAGCCCCGGCGCGGATGCGAATCGAAAAGCACGGCGATTACATTTCCATGTGGCTGGCCGCCGCGGGCGAAGACCTGAAACCCGCCGGCGGTTATCTGCGGATTCCGTTCAAAAGGAAATGTTACGTCGGCCTCGGTGTTTGCGCGCACAACAACAAGGCCATCGAGGAGGCGGTTTTCTCCAACGTCGAACTCAAGCCGATTGCCACACCTCCCGATGCCCAACCGGCGCTTGAAAGCACGCTCGAAACGGTCACCGTCGCGTCCTCCGACCGGAGCGTGGTTTACCGCACCCGCGATCACATTGAGGCGCCAAACTGGTCGCATGACGGGAAGTTTTTCCTCTTCAACGGCGGCGGGCGGATCTGGAAATTGCCCGTGACCGGTGGCACGGCGGAGGCGCTCGACACCGGCAGCCAGATTCATTGCAACAACGACCATGGACTTTCGCCCGATGGCACGCAACTGGCCATCAGTGACCAAACAAAGGATGGCAAGTCGCGCATTTACGTTCTGCCCGTTTCCGGCGGCACGCCGCGGCTGGTCACCCCACTGGCGCCATCGTATTGGCATGGCTGGTCGCCTGACGGCAAAACGCTCGCGTATTGCGCGGAGCGGAACGGTGAGTTTGACGTTTACACGATGCCAGCGACGGGCGGCGAAGAAACCCGCCTGACTACCGCGCCCGGTCTGGACGACGGCCCGGAGTATTCGCCGGACGGAAAATATATCTATTTCAATTCCGAACGGAGCGGTCGGATGCAAATCTGGCGGATGAAACCGGATGGTTCCGGGCAGGAACAAGTCACGTCCGACGACTACTGCAACTGGTTTGCGCACCCATCGCCCAATGGCCGGTGGATTGTTTTCCTATCCTACGCAAAAGAGGTGAAGGGCCATCCCGCCAACAAAGACGTAATGCTCCGGCTCATGTCTCTCGCGGACGGAAAAATCCAGGTGCTCGCAAAATTGTTTGGCGGGCAGGGCACGATCAACGTCCCGTCGTGGTCGCCGGACAGCCGGAATGTGGCGTTCGTCAGCTATCAAATGGTTTATCCGTGAAGTTTCAACCCGTCTTGACGACAATTAAGATGTGCATCGTGGCGGTGTCTCGGCAGAGCGCCTTATTTTGCTGTTGAAATGTCCGGCTTTCTGCCGAAAGCCGCTACGCCCATTACGCAACGTGCCGCTTCCGAATCTTCTCCGCGAACATCCGGATGGGGTCTTGTTGTCGGTCAAACTCCAGCCGCGCGCATCCGCCACTGAGATCGGCGAACTGCTTGGCGGTGAGCTGCGAATCAAAGTCACCGCTCCGCCAGTGGACGCCGCCGCCAACGAAGCGCTGATTGAATTGCTCGCCGAAAAACTGGACTGTGCCCGTAACCGGATTGAACTGATCCGTGGCCACAAATCGCGGCATAAAGTTTTGAAACTTCACGGCTTCACACCGGAGGAAGCGCTGCAAAAGCTGAAATAAACGGTGGCGTGCCGGACGGGGTTTATGGACTGCGGCGACATGTTGCCGCTTTCCTCGACGCGACAGGTCGCGTCGAACCAAAGCGCGGACGTGCTTGCCACGCCAAAGTGGAACGGCGGCGGGTCCGCGCACTCCAAATCCACCAGCGGAGTGCGCCGGGGCAACAGGCGGACGGGGCGCAGCCGCAAACGGGACGTGTAGTGTCGGCGCTGTGCGCCGATTCGTTCGAGCCACAGGCTCGACCCTACAACTTGGAGTGCGGCGACACGTCGCCGCTTTCCTTGACGCGACATGTCGCGTCGAACCCAAGCGCAGACATGTCTGCGCAGTCCAAAAAATCTTCGGCTCGCGGGGACGCTCGCCCCACCGAAAAGTCAGCGTTGTTGGTTTATTGATTCTCAACCGTTCGAGAATCCCGTCATGCCGCTTTGATCGGCCGAACCTCTGCCGCCAGTTCCTCCGCCGGATAAGTCCAGATTTCCGCCAGCGTGGGATGATAATGCGGCATGACGGCCAATTCGTGAACAGTCATGCGCTTCGCCATCGCCGCGACAATTTCGTGCAGTAATTCGCCGCCGACCGGCCCGACACAACTACCGCCCAGAATTTCGCCGGTCTTAGGTTCCGCCAGCAGTTTCACAAAGCCGTCCTTCGCTTCCATGATGAGCGATTTGCCGTGATCGTTGAACGGATAACTGGCCGCCAAAAACGGGATACCGCGCGCCATCGCTTCCTTTTCCGTCAAACCGACAAACGCGACCTGCGGTTCTGTGAACACGATTGAAATCACCAGCCGGTAATCCATTTTTCGCTGCGCGTCTGGATGGGCAATGTTGTGCGCGGCGATTTCGCCCTGTTGCACGGCGATATGGACGATTTCGTGCGGCCCGGTGCAATCGCCGGCAGCGTAAATGTGCGGCGCGCTGGTTTGCATGAACTCATTCGCAACAATGCGGCCTTTTTCAGTTTTCACGCCTGCCTTTTCCAAACCCAACGAAGCCGTATTCGGCGCACGGCCCAAAGCGAACAAAATCTCTTCTGCCGAAGCGCGAACTATTTTGCCCCGATGCTCGAAGGAAACGGTTTTAGTAGTGGCGCGGGCATCTTGCCTGCGCGATTCGGACGGGCGGGACGCCCGTGCCACTAGCCGCGCGCCAACCAGCTTCGTGCCGGTATAAACCTTCACGCCCTCGCGACGAAAAACCTTCTCGATTTCCGCTCCTGCATCGGTGTCGAACTCCTTCAAAATATGTTCGCTGCGCTGGATGAGTGTGACCTTGACGCCGAAGCGCGCGAAGAATTGTGCGAACTCGCACGCGACCGCCCCGCCGCCAAGGATGATGAGCGACTTTGGCAGCTTGTTCAGCACCAGTGCGTCGTCGCTCGTCAGGTAACCGATCTCGCGGAGTTGGGGCAGTGGAGAGGGCGCGACGTTCGAGCCGGTGGCGATGACGAAATGTGCGGCTGTTAACGTAGCAGCCGACGTGTGTCGGCTCTGATTAAATGGAGCGGGCTGACGTCCGCTGCTACGAGATGAATTCAATTCCACCGTGTGCGCATCCAGAAATCGTGTATTGGCGCGAATGAATTTAAACTTTCCGGAGTTTAATTGTTTCACGCGGTGATCGGCAAAGTCCTGAATGAGCGCATTTTTACGCGCCATCACCTTCCGGAGATCGAACCTGACTTTACCGGGCTGGATACCCCACGGTTCGGGATGGCTGGCCAGATGCATCACTTCTGCGGCGTAAAGCAGCGCCTTCGTCGGCATGCAACCGCGCAGGATGCACAGCCCGCCGATTTCTTCGCCGCCCTCAATGACGACGGTCTTCAAACCTGCGCCCGCCGCGGTCCGGGCCGCCGCGTAACCGGCGCTGCCGCCGCCCAGGATCGCCACATCATAATCGAACTGCTTCATGCCCAAAGGATGGAAGTGATTTCAAATTTGACAACACCATTCAACCATTTAACGATTCAACAGTTATGAGTGACATTATTTATCCGCGCAGCCCGCGCGAAACGATGGACGGCTGGATGTATCTGCCGCGTTACATTGACAAAATCCGCCTGCACCTTGCCGGCAAACTGCATTCGGATTACCAGGAAAACCTCGGCAAAGGCTTTGACGGCATGTGGCTCAAGGTCGCCGGCGTCACCCACGAACAGATGATTGGCGTCGTGAAAAATTCCGTCACCGACGGCGAGGTGTGTGATTGGGTCCGACAGAACGTGAAAAGATCCGCGGCGGACAAGGCGGCGCACGCCAGGGACATGTTGAGCCGTCCGCTGCCGGGAGATGAAGCCGCCCAGGCGCGGTTGAAGATGCGCAAGGAACAATGTGGTGGCTCACACCGTGACGACGTCAAAACTTTTGTGGACGTGATTGACCTGGACGAGAAGCGGATTTAGGGATGGAACGGGTAAGCGCCGGGAGTGCTTGCGTCGGCTTTCGACCAATCCAGCCATTGCCGGATATCGTCGGGTAGAGAATCCACCAGCTCCGGTCCCGGAAATGCCTTGACCAATTCAAAGTTGCCAAGTTCCGGACTCTTGAAAACGATTCCGTAATAATTGCTCAAATACCGGCTATGCGCTTCAAATTCCGGATGCAATTGTCGCAAGCCATCGAGCGATTTGAACTCCGTTAAGCAATTGGTACTGTCCGTCGGACTCCACAGGACCAGGGGCTTCGCGCTGGCGTCGCCGATGCGCACATAAACGTTGTCGTCCAGTTGCTTGACTTGCGGCCGGGTAAGCTTGCCGCACAACACCATTGTCTGCGTGAATCGCAGGAGGGGCTGGTTCATGTCCGCGCCGGCGACGAGCAGATTGCCGACAAATTCATGGCCCTCGCGCTTGTCCACGTCCGGGCCGGTGCTGGGATGCCAGCCGAAGTGATCGTTGACCGCGCTGCGCTCCGTGCGCTCAAAGGACGCGACGCTGTTGAACAGGGTGTTGTGATAGAACCGGACGTTTGAGCTGTTAAGCACACGAACGCCGTGGTCGCAATTGACGAATACGTTGCCGGCGCAAATCGCGCCTTTCGAAATCTCAAAGAAGAATCCTTCCAAGGCGTTCTCGACGTAGTTGTTGATGAACACGCCGTCCACATTGCCGACGTCATACCAGATGCCATTGGAATAAGGCTGGTCAATCACGAGGTTGTCCCGGCAGGTGGCCCGGTAACATTGATTGAAAATCTTCACGGCAGCGGGGAAATACCCGGTCATTTGCTGGATGTTGTTCCGCCGGAAAATATTTTTTTCGAGTAACACGTCAGCCGAGCCGATGACATACAACCCTTCCGTCCGCGTGTCGCTGATGAGACAATGCCGGATGGTCAAATGGTCGCCCCGGAAATAACCGGCCACGCGGGAACAAAAGGAGATCGTCACATTCTCCAGGGTGGTGTTGGTGACGTCCTTGCCGTAAGTCGCCGGATCGGAGAGGCCCACGGGTTCCTTGCCCTCGATTTCGAGCGCGCGATAGGCGTACCGGGTGAACGTGAGCCCGCGAATCACCGGGCCTTGGCCGTCCGAGATCTTCCCATGACAGGGACCGGTCACCCGGCTAAGCGCGCCGTCGTGAGCCGTGATCTCGACCAGGTGTTTGGCGGGGTCAACCCCGATGTAAATCTGGCTGGCGTCATAATCAATGTAATACGTGTGCGGGTTGATTTCTCCCTCCCACCCGACGGCCTTCAATAATTCGCCGTCAACAAAAACCATATCGTTGTTAAAGCGCCACGGCGGCGTATTGGTGCCTTCCCGTTCCCGCCGCCACCAGTCCGCCGCTTTGGCCGGGAACAAGTGCGACCACGCGGTCCGCCACAAACCGTTGGTCTGGGCCACCCAGTTAGTGGCCACCAGGGTTCCTTTCAGCACCGGGTGCTCATCGGCGTAAGGTTGCAGGGTCATTCCCTGGTTGAACTGCAATCCGCCAGTGCGATAAGTTCCACCGCGCATGATGATGGCATCGCCGGTCACCACGCGTTCCACGGCGGCCTCCAGTGTCGTCGGGTTGTCTAAGGTCGTTCCCGGGGCGTTGCTCTGTCCCTCGGGCGCCACATAAAAAATGTGGGCGGCATTCCTGGGCAGATCATAGGTCTGTTGGATTGGGCCATAAGGACCGCCGGACGGCTGGGCCTGCCCCGTCAACGCCGCCAGCAGTAGAAAAAGGAGCGCGCAACAAGCCGATAATGGCTCACGCCCTTTACCACCCGTCGCCGAAGGACG
>DATNHI010000316.1:0-11338 GCA_035605035.1 Verrucomicrobiia bacterium | reverse complement strand
AGCCGCGCGGGCGGCCGCTCATCCGGTCCATCATGAGGTTGGCTTCAACGACGGTGCCGTGCGCGGCAAACGCATCGTGCAGCTCGTTCTCGGTGGTTTTGAAGGAAAGATTTCCTACAAACAGTTTCGTGCTCATATTTGATGATTCGCTGTTCCAGACTAACCGGCTTTTCAGACTGTCCCCGACCATCGGGTTTCAAATCATCACTGAACCGAGTTCACTTGAAGATTTGCCATGACCTGAAATGACAAGTTATCTCACAGACGCGGGCACAATAGCCACTTCCACACCCGGCGCAAGCACATTTTCAAGTTCAAATCCTCTCGCCCTCCACCCTCCGCAGTACTGCTACGGAGGACGGGCGGCCCTCTCCCCGCTCGGGCGGGGAGAGGGAGTCGGTCAATGCCAGATTGCGCCCGCCGGCGACTGGAAGACGGGTGGCAGTTGATTTTCTTTGAATATGCGGGCATTATTGGCTGTCGGTTATTGGAGAGATAAATTATGAAATGGCATGCTTTGACTCTGGCAGTGGCGGCGGCTTCCGTGCTGGTAACGGGTTGTGAAACACCGGAAGGCACGCCGGACAACACCGGCACGGGCGCTTTGGTGGGCGGCGCCGTCGGCGCGGTCACCGGCGCGGCCATCGGCGGGCCGCGAAACGGCGGTGCGGGCGCCTTGATTGGCGCGGCGGCCGGCGTGATTGCCGGCGGGCTGATCGGGCATTCGATGGACGAGGACCAGCAGGCGCGATTGCGGGCGCAGGCGCCCCAAACTTACGTGCGCGTCGAGCAAGGCCAGCCGTTGGGGCTCGCCGATATCAAGGCGATGGCCCGGGCCGGCGTGAGCGACGATGTCATCATCAGCCAGATTATCAGTTCGCACACGGTTTTCCATTTGAGCGCGGCGGACATCATAGATTTGCACAACTCTGGTGTGAGTGACCGGGTGGTAAATTATATGATCAACACGCCGAGCACGGTCACGGCCGCGCCGGCCACCACCACTACCGTTGTGGAGACTGCCCCGCCACCGCCACCGTCGGAAACGGTGGTCGTGGCGCCCGGACCGGGTTACATTTGGATGGGTGGCGAATGGGTGTGGAATGGCGGATGGGTCTGGTCGGCCGGGCGTTGGGTGTATCCACCGTATCCGCACGCCGTCTGGGTCGGCGGTTATTGGTGGCGAGATTATCACGGCTGGCACCGGGCGCCGGGCCATTGGCGATGATTTGCCTGGCGGTGGGTTGAAAAATTTCAACCGGTCATCAGGGTCGCCCAGGCAATCAGTCCGGCCAGGGCGGCCAGTGTCACCGGAATGCCCAGCCGGGCAAAATCCCAAAACGAAATGCTGATCCCCATCTCCCGCGCCTGTTGGACGACAATGATGTTCGATACGCTGCCGAGGATAATCAGACTCCCGCCGAAACTGTTGGCCAAAGCCAGGAGGTAAGCCAGCACCGGCTGGGAAAGCGGGACGACCTTGAGCAACAACATCACAGCGGCGGCGTTGTTGATAAGATTGGACAGCACCGCCGTTGTCAAAATCAGATTGTGCGGCGCGCTCAGATTGAATCCGCTGCCGGCCAGCCATTGAACGGCCCGGTCCCCGCAGCCGGTGGATTGAAAGGCGCCGGCGACGACAAACAATCCCATGAACAGAATCAAAATGGGCCACTCCACCAACCCGAGCAAATCCTCGGTCCGAAACCTGGGGCTGGCCAGGTGAATGCCGGCGGCGGCCAGCGCGACAATTTCCTTGGGCACGCCCGAAAAAAACAGGCCGACGACCACCACCAGAATAATCAGCCCCTTGATGGTGTGCGGCCGGTTGAAAGGAATGGAAGGACAATCCGGTTCATCTGGGATCGATGCCGTCGGCTGAAGGCTCTTTTGCGACATGAACCAGATGATTCCGTAGGCAGCGCCCATCGCCACGAACACCGGCACGCTGCTCCAAAGCAGGTAGTGGCCGAAACTCAAATGCGCGACCTGGCCAATCATCATGTCCTGGGGATTTCCAATCAACGTCGCCGCCGCCCCGATGTTGCTGGAAATTGCCAGCGCAATCAGAAAGGGGACCGGATTGATGCGCTTGCGCAACAACGCCGTGCCGACGATGGGCGTAAAGACGTAACAGACGATGTCGTGATTGAGGAAGGCGGAGAGGCCGCCGGTCACCGCCATCAAGACGAGCAAAAATTTTGCAGGATTACCGAGTCGCGCGGAAATGCCGCTGGCAACCTTGTCGTAAAATCCCGACAGCCGGAGTTGTGCCGAGATGACAAAGAAGCCGAACAACAAAAAAATCGTCGGCCAGTTGATATAGGAAACAACATCAGCGGTGGTGGTTTCACCAAAAATCATCAAGGCAATGGCGCCTAACAAGACGATGCCGGCGCGATTGAGCTTCAACCCCGGAACGTGCCCCATCGCGATGCCGAGGTAGGTGATGGCAAAAATCGCCAGAATGACCGGCTCCCGGGGATTGGCGGTGGCGATCAGAACAGGCATGGCAGTGGACAGTGCTATTTCGCCAGCAACTTCCGGAGCGACTGCAATTCCTTCCGCCGCTCCGGGTCAGGCTTGGGATAGCTCATCTTCAAATCGTTGAGCGTGTCGAGGATGATTTGGGAAACGATCAACCGGGCGTTTTCCTTGTCGTCAGCGGGGACGACGTGCCACGGCGCGTGCCCGGTGCTGGTCGCGCTCAGGCAGGCTTCGTACGCCTTCAGGTAATCTTTCCAGAACTTCCGCTCTTCGATGTCCGGCCGGCTGAATTTCCAGTTCTTGGCCGGATCGTCAATGCGGGCGAGGAACCGCCGGCGCTGTTCTTCTTTTGAAAGATGCAGGAAAAATTTGATGATGCGCGTGCCGTTGCGATGCAGGTGCTTCTCCAGATCCACAATCGAACGGTAGCGCTTTTCCCAAAGCCTGTCCCCCGCCAAAAGGTCCGCCGGGAGGTTCTGAGCGCGCAAAAGCTCCGGATGCACCCGCACGATCAGCACCTCTTCGTAGTACGAGCGGTTGAAAATGCCGATCCGCCCGCGCTCGGGCAGACAACACGTCGTGCGCCAGAGAAAATCGTGTTCCAATTCCGTGGCGCTGGGATGCTTGAAACTGAAGACTTCGCAGCCCTGCGGATTGATGCCCGACATCACGTGCTTGATGGCGCCGTCCTTGCCGGCGGCGTCCATCGCCTGGAAAATCAGCAGGACGGCGTAACGGTTGCCGGCATAAAGCAGGCTCTGGCGCGCGCTTAATTCCTTGATATGCCCGGCGAGGATTCTTTGGTAGGCCTCCTTCGACTGGTAGAATGGCTTTACTTTGGTCGGCCATTGTTTGAGCTTCACCTGCTCGCCTTCGCGAACGCGGAATTGCTTTGCTGTGATTTTCATTTGACGGCCTGAAACGTAGCGCAAACGGTCCATCCGCAAAAGCCAACAAATTTACGGGCCAGGAAGTTTGCGTGGTCAAGCCGGCCATGTCGTTGGTAATGGAGGAGTACCACCGAGGTTCTGGCCGTTTACCAAAATGGGGTTTGTGGAAACCAGGAAGCCTTTACTGATTGTTTTTAACGCCCATTTCGGCCGTTGGTTCCCACGGCGATTTCCAGAACCGACGGCTCCAGTTTGACTGGAATCTGCGCGTTTCGCCGCTTTGGCACGCCAGCAGTTTTTCGTTTCGTGGCTTTGACCAGGAAGGCAGTATTGGAAGTGCCGGTTTCGTCGGCAAGTCTGGCGCAGTTTTGCTGCATGGCCACGATTTCCTTGATCTGCTCAATGTTGGTTCTGATGAACTCAAGCTCGGTCGAAAGGGTGGTTTGTTCGTGAGTCAGATACTCAGCCAACTGCGCGATGTACACCGGCAGCTTTTGGCCCCTTGGATCATTGGCCATGAAATCGCCCAGGTCCTCCTGGTGCTCGCGTATCAGCGTGCCGATCCGCACGACATTGGCGCTCTTGGATTGCTTCATCTGTTCGGCCACCAGCCGGGCGGAAACGTTGACGCTTTTGAGCATTTTGCCGACATTCTGTATCACGCAGTTGGCCGTCTCCGCCATGCCCGTCTGGCGGGATGCGATGAGGAGTTCTTTGTGCGTCCTCTCAACCTCCGCCTCGATGCGTTTGCGTTCGGCAATTTCCAGTTGTAAGTCCTCAATGGCTCTGGTCAGATGCGACGTCTTCTCTTGGACCAGCGATTCCAGTTGATTCCGCAAACGCTCTTCCTCCCGCTCTATCCGCAAGCGTTCTTTGAGCAGGGTTTCGATGTGGACCATGCCAGTCAGTAGCAACAGCGAAATGAGCGAATACATCACCTCGATATCTATTCCCAACTGTGCGCCGTTGCTGAACGGCATCAGGGATTGAATCAGGTGGAGCAGCGCCAGAAGTGTAAAAGCCCAGAAGAGCGACCAGCCCACACGCGCCGTGCCGAAGATCCGGTTCAGTCGCAAGGCGTAGCCGGCGACGCTGAATTGCAGCGCGCCGGTGAAGAAACCCATGATACCCAGGAAACTCATGCAACCCTTTCGTGCATCAAGGTGGCAGTGCCACCTTTCAACAACTGACCGAGCGCAGAATGGAGGCACAATGTGCCTTGATTTTGCGCGAACCGCTCTATGTGGCTCGTCTGCATCATACGAATAGCGGAGGGTACAGCATTTGCAAGGCCAACAAACAAAATAACTTGAATAGAAAAGACTCAAATCCATCAGCGAGTCAGGTGGCCGCCGAGCCAATTTGTCACCGGGCCTTCCAATTGATTGATGCACAAGCCGGCATCAAGATGGTTCGCCAGAGGAACCACCATCACCTCCGAACCATGCGGTGCAGCCTTTTCCAGATTTCTCATAAATTCTTCGCTGCAAAGTTTATCGCGCGCACCCCGCACAAACAAAATCGGTTGCTTGATTTCGTGGACGGCGGTAGCCGTGGTCAAATCCGGCCAGCGCGACGCCAGATCGGCTGTGATGTTGGCGGCGACCTTCCGTTTCATCCTCCCGGGCATGAGGGGCGCCTTCACGCCAAGAAATGTTTCCACCGCAGTGCCGGGGTCGGAGTAGGGCGAAATGGCCGTCACGCTTTTCACACGCTCATCTATCGCCGCCCATTGCAGGGCGAGCACTGCTCCGTAGGAAATGCCCAACACCCCGACGCGTCCATCGCAGACCCGCTCTCGAACCAATGAATCCAGGCATTGCTCCAAATCCGTCCGCTCGATGCCGCCGAAATAAATTCGATCACCAGTGGAATGCCCGTGTCCCCGCAAGTCCACCGATACCGTCTCGTAACCCGCCTGGGCCAGCGCCAATTCCCAGCCAAGCATGAAGTTTTTGTCTCCGGCGTAGCCGTGCAGGAGAAAAACCGTGCCGCGAATGTTGTTCGTCTGGAAGAGTCTGGGGCGCGGAGGATATTGTGAAAAGTTGATTCCGAACTTGAAACGGTAGTGCGCCCGGAAGCCCGTCAGCAACGAACGGTGTTCCGTAAAACACGAAATAATTTTTGCGCCGTAATCGCCCGGCTCGATCACCGTCATTTCCAATGTCGCCGGTGGTGGCCCGACGTCAACCTGCAGTTCCGGAAAATTGGTGGCGATGAGAGAGAATTTCCGGTACGACTTGGACGGTTTGAATTGTTGGTTGGGTGCTTCGAGCGCGCGCCGGGCAATGGTGTTGGAGGACACGCAGCCGACGCAATCCAGGCACAGGAGCAAAGCCACGATCCGGACTCGCAGCTCGAATTTTTCGTATCGAGTATGTGAATATGCGGAGAACCTCATTGGTTGACGGATTAGTATCGGCGAAAAAGCTTTATATCCCGCGGCCATCTTGTCACGTCGAATCAACGTAAAGGTGCGCCCGCTGCAGCCTTGCCGGTGAGCAGGACGGTCGCGCATGAGACGGCTTCGTGGCGAGCAATAAGCAACTTTCGGATCGCTGAAAGGCGATTTTTCCGCCGGTTCTGCTTGGCAAACCCGCATTTCGCAGGTTAGCTGGTCGCCATGCAAGTCGTGCTCGATTATTTGAAACGCAACCAGGCGCGGTTCGTGGCCGAGTTATGCGCGTTCCTGCGTTTTCCCAGCGTCTCTGCCCAATCCCAACACAAAAAGGACATGGTCGCCTGCGCCGAATGGCTCGCCGAACATTGCCGCCACATCGGCCTCGACGCCCGGGTGTGTCCGACCAACGGCCATCCCATCCTCCTCGCCAAAACGCCCGCATCCGCGGCGCTCCAGCGCGGCAAGCCCCGACCACACTTCATGGTCTATGGCCACTACGACGTGCAGCCGCCGGACCCGCTCGATAAGTGGACTTCGCCGCCGTTCGCGCCGCGCATCCAGGGGCGTTCGATTTTTGCCCGCGGCACTACCGATAACAAAGGCCAGCACTTCGCCCATCTCAAAGCCGCTGAAGCTTATCTGAAAACCGGCACTCCCCTGCCCTGCGATTTGACGTTTGTCATCGAAGGCGAAGAGGAAGTCGGCAGCGCGAACCTCGCGAAATTTCTCAAATCGCACCGGCGCGAACTGCTCTGCGACGCCGTCGTTGTTTCCGACACCGGCATGCCTGACGCCGATCATCCGGCGTTGACGTATGCGCTGCGCGGCATCATCGCCTTTGAAATTACCGTGCACGGCCCGTCGCGCGATTTGCATTCCGGCATTTTCGGCGGCGCGCTGGACAACCCGGCGATGGCCCTGAGCCAGTTGCTCGCCAGGGTCCGCGACAAAAATGGCCGTGTCGCCATCCCCGGTTTCTACGACGACATCGCGCCGCTTTCGGCGTACGAACGGAAACAGTTCAAGCGCCTGCCGATGACACCCGGCCAACTCCAGAAATTGCTCGGCGTTCCAAAATTATTCGGCGAACGCGGATTCACGCCGTTCGAACAACGCAGCGCCCGGCCTACATTTGAAATCAACGGCCTGACCAGCGGCTATCAAGGCACGGGCAGCAAAACCATCGTGCCAGCCTGGGCGCGCGCCAAAATCACCTGCCGCCTCGTGCCGAAGCAAAGACCGGCGCACATCCGCAAAATCGTCTGCGATTATCTCAAGAAAATCTGTCCGCCGACGGTTCGCCTGGAAATTGAAGCGGGCCACGGTGCGGAGGCGTATCTCGTTTCGCCGAAAAGCCCGCAGGCGCAGGCGGCGTTGCGCGCGTTGCGGAAGGCATTCAATCGCGAGCCGGTGCTGCTGCGCGAAGGCGGTTCCATTCCGATTGTGAACGATTTCAAAAAAGTCCTCGGCGCGGACACGCTGCTGCTCGGCCTTGGATTGCCGGAGGACAATGCTCATTCGCCGAACGAGAAGTTCGATTTGGATTGTTTCGAAAACGGCCAGCGAATGAGCGCCCTGCTGTGGCAGGAGTTGAGCCGGATTTGAACTGAAAAACCTGATTTGTAGGAGTCGAGGTCACAAGACTCATTTCAATTTTGGGTTCGCGATTGCGGATTGCGGATTTTTCAGAATGAGACTCCTCACGTCGTCTCCTACATTTCATGGCAAGCGGAAAATTGTCACAAAAGAATGAACTTTCTGGCCGGCTCCCGTTATTAACAGGCAGACGAAACCGCAAATTCGGAAGAAAATTATGAACATCACAAAATCAATCGGCCTTTCGTTGCTGCTTTTGACAGGCACTGTCCCGGGCGCGCGCGGCGAAGGTTTTCGCACCGATATCAATCCGGCGTTGCTGTATTATCAGGCAATTCTGCTGGCGCCGGACCCGATATCTGACACGAACCGGGATTATCTGTCGTCGAAGGAAGGGAAGGAGAAAAAACTCCCGGAACGGTTCGGCAGAATCGTGGCCGGCTATGACAATCAATTCCTCCTGGTGCGCCGGGCGGCGCACGCCACCGTGCCTTGTGATTGGGGCCTTGACTTCAACGACGGCCCAAATCTCTTTCTTCCTCATCTGGCCCGGCTCAAGGCGATCAGCCAGGCGGCGCAGTTGCGCGCGGTTTGGGATTTGCAGCATGGCCGACAAAACGACGCGTGCGAGGATCTGGTCGCGGCGTTCGTCATGAGCCGGAACGCGGCCAATGACAGTCTTTTGATCAGTGCGCTGGTCCAATTCGCCATGGAAGCCCTGGACTACGGCACCATCGCGAACCATTTCTATGAGTTCTCACCCGAAACCTTGAAGCAGTTGGTGGATGGGTTTGATGCGGCGCCTCCCCGGCACACAATGGCAGCCGCTATCGCCACCGAAACATCGGCTTTCTACCATTGGCAGGTAAACAAGATCCATGAACTGCAGAAAGCCCATCCGGGTGACGACGCCAAAGTGATGGCGGGTTTCCATGATTCTGGAATTGTAACGGCGTTTGATTTTGTTGGTTATACCAATTTTTGGCCGCGACTCGTCGCCAGCTCCGGGACAACCAGCGAAGGAGTCCTCAAGCTGCTGGACGAGGAAAAGCAGCTCTTTCCCCGCATCGCCAGGATTATGGCCCTGCCGCCGCCGGAGTATGAAACGCAGGCAAAACAATTCCTCGCCGAGACTCATGAATCCCATAACCCCCTCTTCGGTGTGGCCGACCTCTATTTCACCGGATTTGTCCTCGGTGGCGGGCCGAATATCCAGGTCCGGGTGAGAGAATTCAGAGTTCAGGCGCAAGAAGAGATGGTGCGCGCCGCCGTGGAATACAATCTGCACGGCGAGGCCGGATTGAAAAGCGTCAAAGATCCGTTCGGGGACGGCCCTTTCACCTTTCAACGGTTCGTCTTTAAAGGCGTGGACCGGGGCTTCGAACTCAAGTCTGCCTATGCCGGAACCGACGCTCCTTTCGTGATGATCTTTGTCGAGAAGCAAGGACCGGCGTTCCAGGTGGTGGACGGAAAGGCAATGCCGCAATGACCCGGGCGATTGTTGGATGGAACGACCCTGTTATTTCGGTTAAAATCGAGATGTGGCCAGCCTGAATCCAACGTTCGTGGAAATTGAAACGCCAGACACGCGGAGTCTGCTGGAACTGGCACGAGCCGGAGATGCCGAAGCCTACGGCGCAGTCTATCACGCCTATGCCACACGCCTGCTGCGGCAGGCCGTCGCCCTATGCGGGAACATATCGCAGGCTGAGGAATTGGCGCAAGACACTTTGGTTGAAGCCTGGAAATGTTTGCACCGCTACGACGGACGCTGCGAATTTTTCACCTGGCTTTGCGCCATCCTGCTGAATCGTTACCACAATAGCATCCGGGAAAATCGGCTCCTGCCGTTTTCCGCGCTCGGCAATCGGGAGCAGGATGAATTCAATCATATCGTTGAGAAGCTGGCTGATCGCGATTCGCTGCCGGACGAAACAGTCCAACTTCACGAACAGGCGGTGCAGGTGCGGGCCTGCATACAAACGCTGCCGATAAAACATCAACAGGTCATTTTTCTGCGTTTTTACGTGGATGATTCGCTGGAGGGAATTGCCGCCGCGCTGGGTTGTTCGGTCGGAACGGTCAAATCCCGGCTGTTTCACGCGCTCGACAAATTGCGCGGAATGAAAACCCTCGACGCTGAATTTGCGAATCTCAAAATGAAAGGCTCAATGTCATGAAACCGTGTCAAACAAATCGAAAACTGATTGCGTGGCTGGCGTTGGACGCGCTGGATACACGAACAGCGGCGGCGCTCCGCGAGCACATCGCCCTTTGCGGAAGTTGCCGACGCTATTGGGAGGAAATTTCTCGCGTGAAAGAAAGATTGGCGGTGGCGAAGCCAACCTCGGATATTCAAGCCTCGAAATCCTTCTATCAAAGAGTCGCCGAAAAGCTCGAGGCGTACGGAGGCTATTCCATTGGGGAGAATCTAACGGCGTCGATTCGCGGGGTGATTCTAAATTGGCGTTTGGCGCTGCCCGCAACCGTGGCCTTGCTGATTGCCGCTTTTGCATTGGTCATATTGTGGCAGCCACCGCGTCAGGCCCCGTCCGCGCCGCCTGAGGTTCAAGTTACATCGGCCCCCGGCTCAGAAAGCGATTTGGCGCCAACCCTCGCTAACTACCAGATGATTGCCGGTCAGTCTCTGGGGAAACTGGACGACGTGCTGACCGAACAGGGAAACAAAGCTTTGCCCCCGGCCCCCATGTATACCGCTTCAACTTTTAGACTCGCAAACCCATCGTTTTGAAAACGGCCAGCGGATGAGCGCGTTGTTGTGGCAGGAATTAACGTCCATCAAGAAGCAGGGGACGACGTAAGGAGTCTCTGATTTGAGTCTCGTCACCTCGATTCCTGCAAATATTCAAATTGTCCACGCCTTCAGTTCTTCCTCGACCCTTTCAATCGGCAACCCGACCACGTTGCTGTAAGAGCCGAAAATTTCCGCCACAATCATCTCGCCGTGTTCCTGAATCGCGTAGGCGCCCGCCTTGTCCAGCGGGTTTGTTTTGGCGAGGTAAAGTTTAATCTGTTTGACCGGCAACGGCTGGAACGTCACGTCCGTACTGGCGGCAAACGTTCGTTCCCGATACGCGCGGAGATGGATCAGGCTTACACCCGTAACGACCTGGTGCTTCCGGCCTTGCAGTCGCGCCAACATGCGATTCGCGTCGGCGAGATTGGCCGGTTTGCCCATGACTTCATCGTCCAGAAAAACCAGCGTGTCCGCGCCCAGCACCAGCGCGTCAGGATGTTTTTTGGCCACGGCGCGCGCCTTGCGATGCGCGTTGAGCTGGCAGAGTTCCCACGGCGACAATTGTTCGTCGAAAATCTCCGCGGCATCGCTGGCAACAACCTGAAACTCCAGGTTCAATTGCCGCAGCAATTCCGCGCGCCTTGGCGACGCCGAAGCCAGAATCAGCGGCGGCAAATTCATGGCAAAAATCTAGGCGTTGCCGGCCAGGGTGTCGAGAGGGCGATGTGGCGACGTGAATACCGTGACAACAAGCTGGCGGTACAATGACTAATTTCCAAATCCGAATGACTAAAGAATCCCCAAATGACTCAATGACCAGCGCGCCACTTGCCTGTTTATTCGAACTTTGGGCTTCCTTCGTCATTATGGTTTAGGAATTAGTCATTCTCTGGGGCGGCAAGGTTAAGTCATTCGGCATTCCAACTAAAGGCGTGCGTCCCCGCCCCAATTCCGTAAATTCATCGCCATGCACAGTGACCGCCGCATCGTCAATCTCGCGCTCATCGGATTCATGGGCGCCGGCAAAACGTCCGTCGGCCGGCTGGTCGCCGACCAGTTGCGCCTGGATTACCTCGACACGGACGAACTGATCCAGTCGCGGACCGGACGCACCATCAACGATATTTTTGCCAAAGACGGCGAACCGGCCTTCCGCGCGCTCGAACAGCAGGTCACCGAGGAACTGTCCACGCGCGAACGCACCCT
>DATNHI010000315.1:0-17007 GCA_035605035.1 Verrucomicrobiia bacterium | reverse complement strand
TACCAGCAGCATTTCGCCAATGCCCGCGAGTTGATCATTACCCTCCGCGCACCGGAAGCCGACCAAGCGGAACGGTTGGCGGGCACGCTGGCAAACCGTTTGCGAGAGCAAACCAACCTGGTCGCGGAGGTGACCTGGCAGGCGCCGTGGATGGAACATCCGGAACAACTGGGCGAATTGCTCGGCTGGCTTTGGTTCAATCAACCGCCGGAATCCTTTGGGTCGCTAACCAACCGGCTCGTCCCCGGCCAGCTTACATCCACGCTGGAGCGAACCAAGGAAGCGCTTGCTACTTCCATGTCGCCGATGGACATCGCCCGGCGCGAATTCGATCCGTTCGATTTGCTCACGATGCCGGCGCTCACCAATCTCGCCGGCTTTTCCACCGACCAGAGCCAGCAGATGTTCGCTTCGTCTGACGGAAAGTTCCGATTGTTGTACGTGGAATCCGCCGTGGATTTGAGCAGTTACCGTTCGTGCGAAAGCTGGTTGAAGCAAATTCAGGCGGTTGTGGATGGTTTGCAAACGCGGCAGCGTCCTGGAGTGCGGCAGCCCTCTGCCGCTTCCGTTGCTGCTACCAATCAAGAAGCGCCAGAGGGCTGGCGCAGTCCAAAACCTGGCGGCAGTCCGGATGATTCATGGCAAGGTGTTGTAATCCGTTACACCGGGCGTCCGGTTTTTGTGGAGGAAATCGCCACGAGCATGCAACGCGATATGAGCCATTCGGTGGGTGCAACTTCCGTCATCATCGCTCTGTTGTTCTGGCTGATGCATCGGCGCTGGCGACCGATGTTGTGGTTGCTGGCGTTGTTGATGTTGGTTCTGGGCGCGACGCTGGCGCTGGGCGGGCTGGTGTTGGGAACGGTCAGTGTGGTGAGCCTGGGCTTCGCCGCCGTGCTGCTGGGGTTGGCCGTGGATTACGCCGTGGTGCATTACCAGGAAGCGCTGGCGCATCCGCAAATGACGGTGCCGGAAATCCGCCGCGTGATTGCGCCGAGCATTTTGTGGGCGGCCATCACCACGATGAGCGCGTTTCTGGTCTTGAATCTCGGTGGTCTGCCTGGTCTGGGGCAACTCGGCACGCTGGTCGCCATCGGCATCGCTTTGTCGGCCCTGGTGATGGTGATGATTTATCTACCGCCGTTGTTTCCCGAACGCAGGAAACCGCGTCCGAATCAACCGCCATTCCGTTGGTGGAACTACTTTGTCGCACCGTGTGGCTGCGACGCCTCGTCGCATGGGGTGGAGCGCGACTTTCCCGTTGCCCGAACTGGTCGGCGACAGGGCGTCGCCGCCACTTTACTGTTGACCGGTTTGATTCTGTTCGGCGCGGGCGCGGTGCTATGTTTCCGCCAACCCGGCCTGGACCGGACCGGCAACGCCCTGCAACCGCAGCACGGCGAAGCGCAGACAGCGCTGGAAGAAATCACTTCCGAACTCGGCGTGCCACCGCAATCGCTCTGGGTCATCATTTCCGGCAAGGATGAACCTGAAGTCTATCAGCGTCTCACGAAAGCGGACGCGTTGTTGGACGGCGCAACTTCAAATCATGTCATTGGCCGGTATCTGTTGCCGACGGCGCTTTGGCCGCGTGCCGAATTTCAATCAGCCAACCGAACGACGGCGGCGGTTTTCGGAACGAAAGGCCAGTTATTGGAAAACGCGGCGCTGGGTGCAGGTTTCAACACCAACGCCCTCGTGTTGACGGAGGAATTGGTACGGACCTGGGCGCGCGCCGGCGATGGCACGGGCGTGTTTTGGCCGACCAACCACGTCAGCCAGTGGTTGTTGAAACGGTTCATTGCGCGAACACCCGACAAATCCTTGTCCCACCTGGGACAAAGATTTGCGGTGATGGGCTTGGTTTATCCCGCAACGAACAAAGTTGATGCAGCCGAATTGTTAGCGTTGTCAAAACAGCTCGCGCAAAACAACGCGCTGCTTTCCGGCTGGGAATTGCTCGGTAACGCCACGCTGAAGCGTGTGCAATCCAGAATGTGGGAGGTGGTGATGCCGATGGTGGTGCTGGTGTTGCTTTCGCTTTGGTTTGCCTTCCGTCGGGCCACGGAAATCCTGCTCGGCATGACGGTGTTGTGCTTGAGCGGCCTGTGCCTGCTGGCGGTCATGGTCCTGAGCGGCTGGACCTGGAACCTGATGAACCTGATGGCGCTGCCGCTGATGCTGGGCACGGGGGTGGACTACACGATTTTCATTCAACTGGCGTTGCGCCGGCATGGCGGCGATCTCGGCGCGGTCCGGCGTTCCGTCGGACGGGCGTTGATGTTGTGCGGCGGCACCGCCGTGGCCGGGTTCGGTTCGCTGGGATTTTCCAGTAATCCGGGCATGGCCAGTCTGGGCCGGGTGTGCGCGGTCGGCATCGTGGCCAACATGCTGATTTCGGTTTTCCTGCTGCCCGCGTGGTGGCGGATGTTAAGTCCGAAATCCGAAATCCGAAAACCGAAAGAATCCCGAAATCTGAAATCCGAAGAAGGTGGCGCTCCCGTCCTCAATCCGTCGGCTTTTTATCGGGCGGGCTTGTGGCGATTTGGATTGGCCGTCGTAAAGATTTTGCCGGAGGAGCTGCTGAAGCGATTCGCCATGTTCGTGGCTGAATTATATTGGTTGCTTCGACGACAGCGTTGCGAAGTGGTGGTGCAAAATTTTTTGCCCCTCTTTGCCGGTGGTTGCGCAGGGGCCGAAAAAGCTGCCCACGCGGCGCATCGGAAATTCGCTGCGAAGATGGTGGATTTATGGCGCGTGGAGAGCGGCGTGCCGGTGCAAAACTGGCTGACGAACGAAGGCGAATTGGAAATCATCCGCGCCGCCCGGCAACGCGGACACGGCACGTTGTTCATCACGCTGCACCTTGGCAATTGGGAGCACGGCGGTTTATTGCTGACGCAACTGCGCATCCGGCTGACGATTCTCACCCAGGCCGAGCCTGACGACGGACTGACCGATTTGCGCATCGAGGCGCGGCGGCGTTGCGGGGTCGAGACTCTGGTCATCGGCCGGGATGATTTCGCTTTTGTGGAGGTCATCAAACAACTTCAGGCTGGCGCGGACCTGGCCATTTCGCTGGACCGACCTCCGGAGCGCGGCGGCGTCCTGATCGAATTTTTCGGGCAGCCGTTTGAAGCGTCGCCGGCGGCGGCGGAACTGGCGCGGGCCTCGGGCTGCGCGTTGATTGGCGTGACCATTGTCCGGCGACCGAATGGTTACGCCGTGAAAGTACTGCCGGAGTTCACCTATGACCGCAAGGCACTGGGCAATCACGAGGCGCGCCGGGAATTGACGCAGCAAATCCTGCGTGCATTCGAGCCGGAAATCCGCAAGGATATTGACCAATGGTATCAATTCACTCCCATCTGGCCGCAACAAGAATGACTAAACCATAATGACGAATGACTAAAGAAATCCCAAGCACCAATGCCTTAATCGCCGGTTGCCATTCCGGCGCTGAGACTGATTTTGTCATTCGGCCTTCGTCATTCTTTGGTCATTATGGTTTAGGAATTCGCCATTCGGCGGCGAGGCGGGTGTTGCTATCGGGCTTCGCTTTTTGCATTGCCGCCGCCTTGTGCCTGGTCACCCCGGTTGCTCGCGCCGCCGATACCGACGCGCAGTTCAGCAAATGGTTCGAGGTGCAGACCAATCTGCATAGCTGGTCTGGCGACTTCACCCAAACGCGGACGCTCAAAGTATTGAACCAACCGCTGATATCCACCGGCAAAGTCTGGGTGACGCGGGATAAATTCCGCTGGGAACTGGGCCAACCGGCGCAGTCCATCGTGCTCCGGCAGCCGGACCAGATGCTCATCATCTATCCGCGGCTCAAGCAGGCCGAAAAATATCCCCTCGGCGCCGTTCCGACCGGCCCGATCAAAGACGCACTGGCGCTGTTGGACGCCACTTTGCCGCGCGACCGGGCGACCATGGAAAAAAGTTTCCGCCTGCTGTCGGCGACGGAAACAAACGCGGTCCTGGAAATGACGCTCCAGCCGAAAAGTGATTCCGCCCGCAAATTCATCGGCGAAATTGTGATTGGCTTTCACACGAACGATTTCACGATTGCCGCCACCGAGATGAGATTCGCCGACGGCTCCAGTCTGCGAAATGATTTCACCAACGTGGTGCTCAACCAGCCAATTGACCCCACCCAATTCGAGGCCAAAATACCGCCGGATTACAGCGTCGTTGAGCCGCTGAACGGAAAATGAGAATTTGAAACCGCGAAACACACGAAATGACACGAAAAGAAAATGCCCAGGTCTTAGATCCGAATGACTAAAAAACTCCACATGGTTTTTCTGTTTCCTTCGTGTGCTTCGTGTATTTCGTGGTTCATCTCCGCTGCCGTCTTAAGGTTGAAACCATGAGCGCATCGCCTGAGATTTTGGAACTGGCGATGAAATCGCTGCCGCACGGGCCGGAATTCCGGTTCGTGGACCGGATGGTGAGCCTGACGCCGGGCAAGGAAGGTGTGGGCGAATATCGCGTCCGCGGCGATGAATTTTATTTGCGCGGCCATCTGCCGGGGGAACCGATTCTGCCCGGCGTGCTGCTGGTCGAGGCCGGCGCGCAAGTGGCCGGCATGGTGGCGCAGGAAGACCCGGCCAATCCCACGTGGCCGCGAATGAAACTATCCGCGCTCCGCGCCGTGAAAATCCTCGGTTCAGCCAAGCCAGGCGACACCCTGCGTATCAAGGCTGTCATCACAGGTCATTTGGGTTCTTTGATTCAAGCCGAGGTTTCCGCCTTTATCAAAAACACCAAAGTGCTGGCTGCGGAACTCACCTTGGCAGGCATGCCCAAAGCCGGTGAGCCGGCGAAAAAGAATATCCGCACTGCACGGTAAACATGAGAGCGCCGACCGAGCAGTCCGACCGCACCTTCCAGTTTGAGCGCGACACGTTCGCATTTCCCCACGAACTGGTCTGGCAATATCATTTCGATCCGGTGACCGGAGCGATGACCACCTTCCGTTCCAATCCGCCGCCGAACTATTACCACCGTTGCTTTGTGATGGTGCGCTCGGCGCGGCAGTTTTTTTATCATGCCCGTTTTGCGCCGGAACTACCGCCGGTAGAACCGGAAGTTTACCGCAGGATTATCCGCAAGATTGTCTCCCGCAATGCGCGCCGGGCGTGCACGGAATTGGAACGGGTGCTGGTGCCCGGCTACGATGCATTGCGCTCGTTCAGCCGGGCACAGGAACCGCTGCTCAAGGCGGAACTGGGCGGCCCGTGGCAATCCTATTTTCTGCGGAGCCACTGGCGGATGATTTTTCCAGTCCACGGATGGCAGCAGAAACGGATGGCGGATAAGTTGAAACAATCGCTGCCCAAACGCGGCTTGAGCCTCGTGCACCTGTTCCGTTTTCCGCGCATTACCATCAACCACGGCATTGTGCTGTATGGACTGACGGAGTCGGAGCAAAGCATGGAATTCGAAGCGTATGACCCCAACATTCCCGAACATCCCGTCAAGCTTGTGTACGAGCGGGAGCGGCGGGTGTTCACATTTGCGCCGAGCCGCTATTGGGGCGGCGGCAGGTTGAGCGTTGTGGAAATTTTCTGCGATTGGCCCTACTGATCGGGGATTTATGATTTACGATTTATGATTGATGATTTTTTCCAATCGGCAGATTCTTTGGCGTATGAACCCCGCCGAACTCAAGGCGAGAACCATGCATTTTGCAGTTCGCGTGCTCAAACTTGCGGACGCATTGCCGAACAAACCATCCGGAAGAACGATAGCCAGCCAAGTGTCCAGGAGCGGCTGCTCGGTCGCGTCAAATTATCGCGCCGCGTTGCGCGGTAGATCACGCGCCGACTTCATCAACAAGATCACGACGGTGCTGGAGGAAGCCGACGAAACTTCGTTTTGGATCGAGCTGATCACATTGGCGGGTCTGCTGCCACCAAGACGATTGGCGAAACTCCTTGCCGAAGCGGAAGAATTGACGAAGATTTTTAACGCCACTCGCACAACCGCCCGCAATCATAAATCATAAATCGTAAATCATAAATCTTCAGCCCCGTCTTCGTCGCGGTTGCCAGAAGGCAACGCCAAAAAATATCGTGCCGCAGGTGTTGATGCCGAAAATGTAGCCGATGTTGTAAGGCCGGCCGGAATTGTTCGGCGCGTAAATCGGCAGGTCCCGTCCCAACAGCAGGCCCGGTAGCGCAGCGGGCATCAGGATGCCATGCAGCAGACCCATGTGAAAACCGGCGACGTGGTCGGGTTTGTAACATCGGGACGACGCCCAACCCTGGACAAACCCCAGCGCCAAGGCAAACGCCGTCAAAACGATGATTTTGATGGTAATCAACTTCGCCTTGGAGAGGCGGGCGGGCGCGGCGACCGGTGGAATCGCCATTGGCTCGGGAACGGATTCTTCCATCCGGCACAGCATGTTCGGGCGCTGTGACGCCGGGCAAGCACATAATGCCGGAACCACTTTCGAAGGCGCAACTCGGCATCGCCAGCAACTCCCTCGCCCCGCCTGAGCGGGGAGAGGGTCAGGGCGAGGGGATTTGAATTGATGCTCCTCACGGCACGGCCCTCTCCCCCAACTTCGTTGGCGGAGAGGGAGAAAATCGTTGGCAGTCCATCCATACCGGATTTTGTCCGGTCTCTCTTTCCATTCAGGAAAAACCTTCAGTCACGCGCGCCGATGATCCGGTCGTATTCGCTGTGGTGTCCGATCCAAAACCACACGATGTCGTTTCCCTGTTCAACCGCCACCGCACGATAGTAAATACCCATTCGCGCCGACCAAAAACGGCCGACCTTTTTGAAATGCAGCGAGGGATGGCGCGGACTGCGTTTCAGCAGTTCAAAATTTTCATCCGCGAGTCGTTGAATCCTTTCAGGAAGCTGCCTGTGGAATTTCCAGAATTTTCACTCGTGCGGTGTTTCACAGATCCTTGCAGCGCCCTTCACGCAGGTCCGTCAGCGCCTCTTCCGCCAGCCTGTCCAGCCGCCCGGCGCGAACGTCTTCCTCGAACTGCCGGTCCCACGCGTCGGCGTCAAATTCCTGAAACCAAGTGCGGAACAACTGAGGCTCGGCGCGGGAAAGTTTGCTCACGGCGGATACGATCTCTTTCACCGTGCTCATGGCAATAAAATAGCCGGGCGCACGGTTTTCCGCAAGCGGGCTCCGGACTTAATACCGGATTTTGTCCGGTTTCTTTTTCCATTCCGCAAAAACTTTTAGCGCATCGTTGCGCAACAATTGCCGCATCGGAATTTTGCGGCGTGAAGCCGGACGTGCCACTTCATGGTAAATCAAATCGTCGTCAAAACCAACTGCTGCCGCGTCGCGCCGCGTGCCGGCGTAAAAGATGCGTCCAATTCGTGCCCAGTAAACCGCCGCCAGACACATCGGGCACGGCTCGCAACTGCCGTAAAGCTCGCAATCGTCCAGCCGGAAAGTTTTGAGCCGCCGACATGCCTCGCGGATGACCATGATTTCCGCGTGCGCCGTCGGGTCGTTTGTGGAGGTGACGCGGTTCCAGCCGCGTCCGACGATTTTGCCGCGCCGAACGATGACCGCGCCGAACGGCCCGCCATCGTTGCGCCGCATTTTTTCGCGCGACAGTCGAATGGCCGCGCGCATGAATTTCAGGTTCACGGAAGCATTAAACCACGGATGGACACGGATGCGCACGGATAAATTATCCGTAATTTGCACAAAGCGCAGGACAGGCATCCTGCCTGTCTCCGTCTTAATCTTAATTGGGCTGGAAAAATGAGACAGGCTGGAAGCCTGTCCTACCTAAACAAACTCGCAGCGTTTTCCCGGCAGGACAGAAATCTTCCGCCCGCCGGGATAAGTTTACCACCACGCCACAAACTCAGCCGGTAAATCGTGGCGAAGGTGAAGTCCGGCGCCGACCCGCCCTGCCCTCCCACGAGTTCCGCGCCGCGCCGGACGTTGTCCATCATCCACGCCGGCAACCGCGCGTGATACGGGTTGCGCCGCACTTCGCCGGCATGACACGCCAGCCCGGCAATCAGCGCGGCCACGTCATCAACACCCGACTCGACCAGCAGATTGGGCTCCGTCATCTGTCCCCAAAACTCTGTTTCGATAAGGTGACACTTGAAATTGCGCGGCAAGGTTTTGAGCGCATCCAAAACCAAAAAATGCGTGCCGATGTGTGTTTCGTGGCCATCGTGTTCATGCGGAACAAAAATCACGCGCGGGCGGTGCTCTGCCAGGATTCGGGCGATGACTTTGACCGCCGCCCCCCAATGGGCTTGGTTTCGCCTCCGCGATTCGGGATTGATGCGCTCCAGCCCTAATTTACCGGGGACGATCAATTCAAATCCGAGTGACGCGCAGGCGTTTTGCAATTCGCGCCGTCTCGCCTTGCGACGCTCGCTCCGGCTGCCGAGGGTGACGGCCACGTTGGTAATGTTCCACTTAGCCTCATGCAGCAGGCGCAACGCCAGTTCGCCGGTGATGCACTCGTCGTCCGGATGCGGTGAAAAAAGCAGGACCTTCGGGGCACCTGGCGAAATTTGTGTCCGACGTACAGCTTGTTTTAATTTGCCCAATCGAATTTTCCGGCCGCCCTTTAGAAGCTGCTCATGTCCGGAAACAAATTTGTGGAATGGGTTCACAATTTCAACCGGCCTTGATTAAATACCGTCCAATTGCCGTTGAACAGAAAAGTTTCCCCTCTCCGGTCGCTGCGCGACACCCTCTCCCCGCCGGGCGGGGAGAGGGATGGGCGAGGGGCGCGTTTGTTATTAGCCGTGTAAATCCGTGTTCATCCGTGGTTAAAATCATTTCTGTTTCACCGTCGTTCCGTCAAACAACAAGCGCAGACTGTTCATCACCACGACCACGGTGCTGCCTTCGTGGCCGACCACCCCAATCGTCAGCGGAATTTTGCCCAGCATCGCAAACGTCACCAGCACGACCACGGTGCCGAGCGAAATGACCAGGTTCCACTGGATGATGCGCCGCGCACGCTGGCTCAGGCGAAAAGCGGCGAGGAAATTTTCCAGCCGGTCGTGCATCAGCACCACGTCGGCCTGCTCCAGTGCCGCGTCGGAACCGCGCGCGCCCATCGCGACGCCGATGTGCGCCGCCGCCAGGCTCGGCGCGTCGTTCACGCCGTCACCGATCATCGCCACTTTATTGCCCTGCTCGCTCAATTCGCGGATGGCCGCGACTTTCTGGTCGGGCTTCAATTCGGCGCGCACATCGTCCAATTTCAATTCGGCGCGCAAATGTTCGGCGGCGGCCTTGCGATCACCGGTCAACACGACGCTGCGCAGGCCTTCAGCGCGCAATTCGGCAACCACCGACGCGGATTGCGGGCGGATGTCGTCGCGCAGAATGACGCGCCCGAGCAAATCGCTGCCCTCGACCCAGACCTCGGAAAAACCGGCCGCCACGGGAGCGCCAATTTTAAAACCGGCGTGTTTCGACTCCGAGAGCTCCAACTTAAACCAGTCACGACCACCCAGGCGGTATTCGACGCCGTCCCGTTTTGCGCGCAAACCTTCGCCGGTCACGGATTCAAATTGTTCGAATTCAATCGCCTCAATCTTTTGCTGCTTTCCGTAACGTGTGATGGCGCGGGCCAGCGGGTGCGTGGAAAGTTTTTCGAGCGAATAAGTCAGCCGCGCGATGTCATTTTCGCGGCCGGGCGGGAAGCTTTCCACCTTTTCAACGCGCAATTCGCCGGTGGTGAGGGTGCCGGTCTTGTCGAGGGCCACGACGTTGATTTCGGCGAGTTTTTCCACCGCCGCGCCGCCGCGGAACAGGATGCCGTGCCGCGCGCCCCACGCGATGGCCGCCAGCACCGCCGACGGAATGGAAAGCACCAGGGCGCACGGCGATGAGACGACCAGCAGCGTCATGGTGCGATAAAACGCGCTGTGCTCCTCCACCGAAGACCTGAATGCGTCCAGCCCGACGAGCCGCCACCAGACAAAAAACATGGCAAACGAAAGCCCGATGACAGCATAAGTATAGACGGTGCTGAATTTGTCGGTGAATTGCTGGGCGGGGGCCTTGCGTTGCTGGGCTTCCTTGATGAGCGTGATGATTTTTTGCAGCGAACTTTCGGCCGCGGGCCGGGTAACGAGCACTTCGACCGCGCCCCAAAGATTGAGGGTGCCGGCGAGCGCGGTATCGCCGACGCTTTTGTTGACGGGCGTGGCTTCGCCGGTGAGATTCGATTCATCGGCCGCGCTGCTGCCTTTGGCGATTTCGCCGTCCACGGGAAACTGCGCGCCGGGCTTGATAAGCAGGCGCATTCCGCGTTTGATTTGTTCCACTTTGACTTCGCGTTCGTTGCCCCGGGCGTCCAGCGCGGTGGCGACCTTCGGCGCTTCGCGAAAGAGGGAGCGGATTTCCTTCTGCGTCCGGCCCAACGCAAAATGTTCCAGCGCGCCGGAAAGCGAAAACAGAAAAAGCAAGGTCGCGCCCTCGCCCCAGGCGCCGATGCTGGCCGCGCCCGCGGCCACTACCAGCATGAGAAAATGCACGTCAATCGTGCGCTTTCGCAATCGTTCCCAAACCTCGTGCGCGGGATAAAAGCCGCCCGCGAGATACGCCGCCGCGTAGGCAAGAAGCTTGAAGGGCGCGGGCAGGAAAAACCCGGCCAATCCGAAGACGCCGCACGAAATTGCGGCGGCAAGTTGCGGTTTCCATTCGTCAATCGCCTCGACATGTTCCAGGAACTCGACATCGCGCGGGACGACCTTGGGAAACGGCATATCGCGCCAGCGCCAGAACGTCGGCGCGGTCGGGCAGGTCAGCCGCGCGATGGTGGTGGTCGGGCCGTCGTTTTGAATCGTGATTTTCCTGCGTTCCTCCTCGGACAACGGCGTGTCGCACGAGAAACAATCGCCGGTGCCGCTCAAGAGCGAGCAGACGTGGTCGGCGTCGGCGGCCTGCGCGGCTTGAAATTGGGTCGTGATACGCTCCGTCAGTCGGGCCACGTCGGCGCGTCCCAGCGTAGCCACGGAAATCTTCTGCTGCGCGCGGTCAATGGTCACGGCCTCGAGCGCCGGTTCCTCGGCCAGGGTGTTCACCACCGAACGCGCGAGACACCGCGCGTTTTCATCGCGGCGCACAGTATCAGTGGCGGTCGGCGACCTCATACGAATCGTTTGTAACATACCACCGGGAGCGCGGCGATGCCAAAAGCGCCTGAAAATCTTCCCATTTCAAATTTTAGACTGTCCAAACCGGAAGGTTTATGGCAAGCTGCGCGCGCGGCCATTGGAAACCAGAGAAAGGACTTTGCAGTATGACGAGCAAAAAGTGGAACGTTCCAAATACGACCAATCAAAAACTGATCGCGTGGGTCAAAGAAATGGAGGCGCTTTGCCAGCCTGCCCGAATTCATTGGTGCGACGGTTCGGCGGAGGAAAACCAGGCGCTGTGCGATTTGCTGGTCAAGAGCGGCACGTTCATCAAGCTCAACGAAAAGAAACGACCCAATTCCTATCTCGCCCGCTCCCATCCCAGTGACGTGGCGCGCGTGGAGGACCGCACTTTCATCTGCTCGAAGTCGAGGGCCGAAGCCGGCCCCACCAACCAGTGGGCGGATCCGGCGGAGATGAAGCAGAAGCTGCTCGGCCTTTTCAAAGGCTCCATGAAAGGCCGCACGATGTACGTCATTCCGTTTGCCATGGGCCCGCTCGGCTCGCCTCTCTGCAAAGTCGGCGTTGAAATCACCGATTCGCCTTACGTGGTCGTGAACATGCGCATCATGACGCGCATGGGCCAGGCCGTACTCGCTAAACTCGGCGCGGACGGCGCGTTTATCCCCTGCCTGCACTCGGTGGGCGCGCCGCTGCCACCGGGGCAAAAGGACGTTTCCTGGCCATGCGAACCCGACCCGCAGAAAAAATACATCGTGCATTTTCCCGAAGAGCCTTCGATCTGGTCGTACGGTTCGGGTTATGGCGGCAACGCGTTGCTCGGAAAAAAATGTCTGGCGCTGCGCATTGCGTCCGTCGTCGCAAAACGGGAAGGCTGGATGGCGGAACACATGCTTATCTTTTGCCTGACCTCACCGAAGGGGAAAAAACATTACATCGCTGCCGCGTTTCCGAGCGCCTGCGGCAAGACCAATCTCGCCATGATGCAACCCACCGTGCCGGGCTGGAAGGCCACGTGCATCGGCGATGACATTGCCTGGATCCGGATTGGCAAGGATGGACGGCTTTACGCCATCAATCCGGAATCCGGATTTTTCGGCGTCGCGCCCGGCACTTCGCGGCAATCCAATCCGAACGCGATCGCCACGATTGCGAAGAACAGCATTTTTACCAACGTCGCGCTCGCGCCGGAGAACGAAGCGTGGTGGGAGGACTCCGGCATTCCCGCGCCGGCAACGGCGATTGACTGGGAAGGCCAGGAATGGACGCCGGCGTCCGGCCGCAAGGCGGCGCATCCGAATTCGCGTTTTACCGCGCCGGTCGCGCAATGCCCGGTGATTGACCCCGACTGGCAAAATCCCGAAGGCGTGCCGCTCTCGGCCATCCTCTTCGGCGGACGGCGTCCGAACACGATTCCGCTGGTGAACGAGGCTTTCGACTGGGAACACGGCGTGTTCCTGGGTTCGGCGTGTGCTTCGGAAACCACCACCGCCGCGCTCGGCCGGGCCGGTGTGTTGCGCCACGACCCGTTCGCCATGTTGCCGTTTTGCGGCTATCACATGGGCGATTACTTTGCACACTGGCTTTCGTTCGCCCAACGCACCGACCGCGCCAAACTGCCGAAAATTTATTTCGTCAACTGGTTCCGTAAGAACGGCGACGGCCGGTGGCTCTGGCCCGGTTACGGCGAAAACAGCCGCGTGCTCAAATGGATTTGCGAACGCATTGAAGGCACCGGCAAGGCCCGGAAAACCCCGATCGGCAACCTGCCGACACTGGAGGCGCTCGACCTGTCGGGGCTGGACCTGCCCGACGGGAATCTCCAACACCTGCTCGAAGTGGACGTCGCCGGCTGGAAAAAAGAAGCCGATGACATTGGCAAGAGCTATGCGCGGTTTGAGAGCAAACTGCCAAAGACGTTGACCGAGCAACTTGACAGCTTGCGGAAACGGCTCGGTTAGGATTATTCTACCGGCATCGCAAAATTTTCCTTGAGCAAACCCTCAACCTATCCACGGTCCATGAAAAATCATCCGCGAATGCTTGCGGTCGCCGTTCTTTGCCTGAATCTCGTTTCGGCGCACGCCCAATTCGGTCCCGCGCCGAGCGGCCCCGATTTCGGCGGCCCGATGGGCAAACTGTTCGGAAACAACCAGGCCTTTTCCGCCAATCTGGAGCTCCAGGCCAGCGACAGTTCCAGCAATCTCACCGTGATGCCCGGCAAGATCTGCTTTGACTCGGGCAAATCGCGGTTCGAGATCAACATGACCGAGGTGCAAAGCAAACAGATACCGCCCGGCGCCTCCGCGCAGTTGAAATCCATGGGGCTGGACCAGATGGTGATGGTGGCGCGTCCGGACAAAAAGGTTGCGTATCTGGTTTACCCGGGAATGCAAAGCTACGTCGAAACCGGGCTGTCCGAAGCCGCCTTCGCCACGACCAATGGCGATTACAAGGTAGAAACCACCGAGCTGGGCAAGGAAACCGTGGACAGCCATCCCTGCGTGAAAAACAAGGTCGTCGTCACCGGCAAAGACGGTGACAAGCAGGAATTCACCGCCTGGAACGCGACGGACTTGAAAAATTTCCCGGTTAAAATTCAAACCACCGAAGCGGGCGCCAGCACCGTCATGTTGTTCAAGAACGTTTCACTCACCAAACCCGCCACCAGCCTCTTCGAGACGCCCGCCGGTTACACGAAGTACGACGACATGCAAACCATGATGCAACAGCAAATCCTGAAGCGCATGGGCGGCGGGTTGCCCGGTGGAACTGCCGCTCCGCCCGACAAATAGCCGAACTCAGCCGGACAACGTTCGGCCTTCTTGAGGCGCGCCAACTTTATGCGACTCAATCACGGCCTTCACCTCGCCTACTGCACGAACGTGCATCGCGGCGAGACGTGGCGCGAAACTTTTGATTCGCTCAAAACCCACACACTCGCCGTGCGTGAACAGGTCTGCCCCCACGCCCCGTTCGCGATCGGCCTGCGGCTGAGCCATTGCGCCGCCCGCCAATTGAGTGAACGTGCCGTCTTGCTGGAATTTCAATGCTGGCTGGACCAAAACGATTGTTACGTTTTCACCATCAACGGATTTCCCTACGGCCAATTTCACGGCGCGCGGGTCAAGGAACAGGTTTATGTACCGGACTGGACTTCGCCTGAACGGCTTGCCTACACGAACCTGCTCTTTGATTTGCTCGCAAAGATTTTGCCTGCCGATGTCGCCGGCAGCGTCAGCACTCTGCCGGGTTCTTTCAAGGAATGGAGCGCCGGTCTCCGACCCGGCGCGTTTGGAGAATCAACACCAGCCCGCCGGGTCGGAGACCGGCGCTCCGGTTTGACGGAGGTTTCCATCCGCGAAAATCTTTGGCACTGCGTCGTCCACATCGCAGAGCTGAGCGAGCGAACCAAACGCCAATTGCATCTCGGCCTCGAACCGGAACCGCTGTGCCTGCTGGAAAATTCCGCTGAGACGATTTCGTTCTTCGAGCAACTTCGCAACGAACATAAAAACGATCCGCGCCTCGACGAATTTCTGGGCATCAATTACGACTGCTGTCATTTCGCAATCGAATTTGAAGAACCGCAAAATGCGTTGTCAGCGCTGTCACAACACGGAATCAAAATCAGCAAAATCCATTTGAGTTCGGCGCTCAAAACGCGGCCCACGCCGGCGGCGCGCGCGGCCCTGGCCAAATTCGCCGACGACGTTTATTTGCATCAAGTCGCCGCGCGTGATGGCTCGGGCAAAATCAAATTCTTCCGCGACCTCCCCGACGCGCTTGCTTCCCCAGACCCGAGATCCCAGACGCCAGACCCTGTTTCGACCGAATGGCGCATCCACTTCCACGTGCCGTTGCATGCCCCCACCCTTCCGCCCTTTGAGAACACGAACGATCATTTGCTCGGCGCACTGGATTTTCTGGCGGCGAATCCAAAGCTTTGTTCGCATCTCGAAATGGAAACGTACACCTGGGAAGTGTTGCCGCCGGAAATGAAGGCGCGCAGCGTCGTCGAGCAGCTTGCGTCGGAATACGACTGGACACTGGGGCGATTGAAAGAGCGCGGGCTGGCATCCAATCCGTAGCAGACATCATTTCAAGCGCCGTCAGGCGCGACACATTTGTAGAAATGTCCGCACAATATTTTTCAAGCTCCGTAGGAGCGACACGGAATATGCCGCTCCTGACGGAGCTTATTTTTCTACGAATGCCAAACTACAAAGATGCCGCGCCTACGGCGCCTCGCTTTACCGCCTTTGCTGGCAGCCCGCCCGCTGCCATTATCGCGAGCGCTCTCTGCTGGACAATCATTTACGCTCAGAACACAGTTAAAATCATCAAATTAGACGGGCTGCACAACGCAGCGTCCATGGTCTGTTAGGCGGCTGTGAACGCAATCGGCATCCAAATGTCTAAATGAGCATGGTGCGAAAGCTTTTGACATTATTTGCCATTGCTCTAGTCACTTTGCTTGTCATTGTAACGTCGTCATGTTCGAGCCTTTCGCCTTCTGCTTCGCATGGGATTCAGATGGTATCCATCACGACAAATATTCAGGTGATATCACAGGCGACGCAAAACTTCTCGACCGGTATTGGCCAGACCAGGGTAGATGTGATGCCGGTTTTTACTCCGCCATGTGCAATCGGCGACATCATTGTGCTGACGCCTAACACGCCGTCCGGCGTGATGCCTGTAATAAGCCGGTAGCCCCGTTTACAAAATGAGGAAGCCGCCTAATTCGAGGATAGACTGCAAAGGTTGAGGCGCCTCAATTCAAACCACTTTCTCGCTCGCAAAGTTTCTGTTTTCCTTCGTGCGATTGAATCAAAAATGAACTTCTGATTTTTGATTTTTGATTTACACTGCCCGCGTTTCGTTCGCTGAACCGCCATCAATCGTAAATCATAAATCTATCAATGCCGCCGCGCTTGCGAACATTGCTGATTCTGGGCCGCGTGTCGAATCTGCCGACCGTCTGGTCGAATTGCCTCGCGGGCTGGTGGCTGGGCGGCAGCGGAAACTTCGGGAAACTGCCGTTGCTGCTCGTCGGGGTCAGCGCGCTCTACACCGGCGGAATGTTCCTGAACGACGCATTCGACGCGGACTTTGACCAGCGTCGCCGTCGGGAACGGCCAGTCCCGTCCGGCGCCATTCCGTTGTCATCGGTCTGGTATTGGGGTTGGGCGTGGCTGGCGCTGGGCCTTTTATGTTTGACGCTCGTGGGCAAAATCACCGGGGCACTCGCGGTCGTACTGGCGGTTTGCATCGTGCTTTACAACGCGGCGCACAAAGCCATCCCCGGGGGGCCGTGGTTGATGGGTGTGTGCCGCATGTTCGTCTATGTCATCGGCGGTTCCACGAGTGTGTGGGGCTTGAGCGGCTGGCCAATCTGGGGCGGCATGGCGCTCGGGATTTACGTGGCGGGCTTGAGCTACGTGGCGCAGCGGGAAAGTTTTCGCAAACGGATTCCGTACTGGCCGCTGGCATTGCTGGCCGCGCCTGTTGCCCTGGCCGCAATCATGGATACCGACCAGGGCCGCATGCCCGGCATCTGGCTGTCATTGGTGCTCGTCCTGTGGGTGGCTTATTGCACCCGGACCATCTTTCAGCCGATCGAAGTCAACGTGGCACGAATGGTGTCGGGCCTGCTGGCGGGTATTATTTGGGTGGACTGGTTGGCCGTCGCTCCGGGGTGTCCACCCTGGCTGAGCTATATCTTCCTGCTCCTGTTCGCTCAAACGCTGGTGTTGCAACGGTATGTGCCGGCGACGTAACAAAGGCTAAAGGCCAAATGCCGAAGGCTGAAGCAGAATGGTTGTGCGACGCTGCCTTCTAAACTTTGGCCTTTAGCGTTCAGCG
>DATNHI010000314.1:0-1402 GCA_035605035.1 Verrucomicrobiia bacterium | reverse complement strand
GCCTTGCAGATGCGGCCCGGATCGAACTTCACCAGCGCCCGGTTCCGTTTCTGGACTTTGACGATGAGGTTTTGGACGGGCATCAGGGCGAACTATAACTTAACCGCCCGCAGGAACAATTCCTTTTCGATGGCGATGTGCCGGCGTCCTCCGGCAAAGGCGACCGGTTGTGGTCGGATCTACGGCTTGCCGGATTTACGATGAACGGTTTTTCGCGGGGCGGCGTCCGGGGATGTCTTGCTGCGGGCGGCGGCCTGGATTGCCCGTTGCGCCCAGTCAACCAGTTCCGGCGCATTTTCCAACACGTCCGGCGGCACTTCATGGTAACTCATCGTCAATACGCGCCCTCGCGATTCGTAAGTGAATGCTCCCATGCCGCGCGCCAGGTAGTCCGCCTGTGACGTCTTGTCCGTTTTGAAAAACAACCGGCCTTCGTCGAGAATCGCGAAGAAATGTTCGCCCTGATACAGCCCGTGCGCGCCGAACATCGCCCTGGCCCGCACCTCCGGCAACGCGCCCAACTGGTCGAGCACAAATTCCTTGAATGAGTTATCGGCCATGAGGTAAACCGGCCTGGTCGTCCGGACCCAACAAGCGGGCGAAGTAAAAACAGCCAGCGGCAATGAGCGCCGAAACCGTTGCGATGAGGATCGCCTGCGTGCCGGGTTGCTTCAGGTCATCGAACCACTCATCAATCAAGAGACCCGATTTGCCGTAAAGTTGCCCCATCTGCCGCTGTTCAGCGCGGTTAAACCCCTGCATGGAAAGCTCGTCATTCAGGTTTGCAGAGCGCGTCCCCAGCCAATAAACCACACCCGCGCCGACAATTCCCAGCGTCAGCACGATCATGCCCGCCAACTTGAGCCGCTTGCTCTTGCGTGACGGTGAATCCGGAGCGGTTGTCTTCTCAATCACACCGTCAGCTTAACAGGCAAAGACGAAATTGAAATGCAAAGACGCGCATGGGCAGCATAGCCGCCCCGGCATGGCTCGACACGCACCGCACGGCGAATGCGCCGGTCCCCGGCTTTTATACCGCGCGCCATGAGCTGTAATTTTTCTCGCCAATTTTCTTCGAGGCAGGCATTTGTATGCGCCGGATGAACATGCGTCCCACTCCGTTGCCAGAACGAAACAGCGGGTCGGACGAATTTGAAAGACGGCAAAAGCCGGCGCGCATTTCAATATGTTGAAACGGAAATCCGTGGATATTTTGTTGGTTGAAGACGACGCCAAAGATGCAGAACTGGTGTTGGAGGCTTTGCGTCAACGCCACATCTCGTCCAACGTCGTGCACGTCGTGGACGGCCACGAAGCCTTGGATTTCATCTCCCACAGCGGCCTTTACGTCAACTGGAGCGACCTGCAAGTGCCCAGGGGCATTCTTTTGGATTTGAAACTC
>DATNHI010000313.1:0-6746 GCA_035605035.1 Verrucomicrobiia bacterium | reverse complement strand
TGTTCGCTTATCTCCGCCTGCCGGTCATTTGCGAGTTGATGGATTTGCACACCACCGCCTCGATGTATCCCGCCATCTCCACCACCGACCTGATGCGCCTGCCTTTCCTGTTGCCCGACGGCCCAACGATCAAAAAAGTGAAACAACAAATCATCGCCGCCCGCGCCGCCCGCCGTGAAGCCCACGCGCTGCTGGAAAAAGCCAAACAAGCTGTCGAGGTGGCGATTGAAAAGGACGAAACCCAGGGGCTGGCGCTGTTGAAGGGGCCGGGAACGCCTGTGATCGTTAGCAGAACATCCCCCTCCTTCAACTCACTCCGTTTCAGTTCTGCATGGTCCGCATCTGATATGTAAGCCATGTCTGCATCGTTGATATAGTTTTGCATGACATTCTGAACGCGAAGAAAGGGAATTCCTGACTCGGGATAACCCCAGCGGTCTGCCACCTGGCGCGGCGTGAAGAATTTGCTGCCATCTGTCCCGCGGGCGGTTTTGCTCGCGGCAGGCCCGCTGTCCGCTGCCTGTTCGATTCGATCAATCATCCGTTTATTTCCCGGCTCATCGTTGCAGCACACAACGAAGGACAACGCGAAGTTGACGAAGACACTTTCCCCCAACCTGAAAGAGCCTTCAAACGGCCAATGGTAAAGATTCTCAGGTGAGAAAAGCGACGAACCGGGAGGCTACGCCGTAGCGGATTTGAGCACGTCGCCGAAGACCGGGGCAGGCGACAGCAGGGGCTTTGAACGCACAATGCGAGAGTCATCAACCGTGGTTGGTCCGCGCTTCACGCGGAGTCGAAGCCGATTGAGGCACGCCCACTGCTTGAGCGATGTGGAGGGGCAATTGATGCCCTTCTCTGCCGCCGCAGATTGGATGTCACCCCACTGCCACGCAAATTGTTTGTGCTCAAAAATTGGCCGATTCTCCAACAGCCAGACAAGGAGCGCCGCGTATGGTTCCTTGCCGTAGTGCGGCCTGAGCCTCATGTTGTCAAACTGCCGCTTTTTCTCCGGGCTGAATTTCGGAAGTTCATCGCGCAGAAACGCCTCCAAGCGTTCCCGGGTGCAAATTCCAAGCGCGTCCAGGCGCGCGATGTAGAGATGGCGCGGCACGTCATCGGGCGGATTCGGGACGCCTAGGGCGACTTCATCGAGAGGCAGGCGCTTACCCGTTCGCATCCCCGGCACTTTGTAGAGAATGTCGGCAAGTGCGGCGAGGGCTTCAGCGCGGGCGTTGGAGTATGCGATGTAACGAGAGTCGAGATAAGCGATGTCTGCAAGTTTTGGACTCGTGGACTTGAACAAGCCCGGATGCGTCAGGTCAATTTCCTGGACGGCGCGGTAAATGGCGATCCGGCCAGAGGCATCAGCATCGGCTTCTGCAAATGCCCATTGGCGAGTGACAAGAGCTTCGTGAAGCGTAACCGTTGTTTGAAAAAAACGGGACAGCGACGCCCAACGCTGGACCTGATTCAATGCTTGATTGAACTCATTTCTGTCTAGTGGCAGATTGGGGAACTGGCGGCGTAAGTTCTGGAGTGCCGCGAGCCGCTCCGGGTCGAGTTCATACCGGCTGCTTTCGTCCAACTTCAGAATCCGAAGCTTCAACTCTGGCATCATGTCGGGCGGAAGCGCATTCCACGGTGGCCAGATTTTTGCGAGTTGCTCGTCGGTTGCTGGACGGGCCGCCAAGTCTCGCCAGTGCTCAAAAACCGCCCGAAAGCTCGACGAGATTTGAACGTCGCTGCGATTCGCGTTTCCGCGCGGCAAACTTGTGTAAGTGCCAGTCACGCCGCGACCGATTGTGGAACAGGCTTTGCCGACGTGTCGAGGTATTTGCCTAAACCAACGCTGATGCGGGCCTTGTGGTCGGCGTAGTGACGCGCGGTGGTGGATATGTCGGAATGCCGCAAAAAACGGCTGGCGGCGTATATGCCCTGCTCGGTTGCAATCAGAGCGCCGAGTTCCTTCCGCAGTTCGTGCAGCGGTTTGTTGGCTGTGATGCCCTTGCCCCGCAGCCATGCGTTCAACCGCTCGAACGTTTCTTCGCAGCGGTAATACGGCCGGGGTGATTCGGGACGCGGCGGGCGACTGCCGACGAGAACAAATTGTTTCCATTGCGCCGCCTTCTCGGTGGGCTTCTCAATCATGGCACGAAGTTCGACCAACACTTCGGGGTCAACGGTGATTTCGGCGGCGGAGTCGTCGGTTTTCAGGTGCAGCCATTCGGTTTGTTCCAACCGGATGATGTTGTCCGAGAAATCAATCATCCCCCATTCCAACGAATCAATTTCGGCTTTTCGCAGTCCGGCAAACAGTCCGAGCAGAAAAGCTTTGTAGGCTTCCGGGTCTTTGGTTTTGAGGTCGCGCTCGGCGGCGGCGATGAGGGTTTGCGCGTTGATCTTGCTGACGTATTTCATCGAGCCGGTTTCTTCGAGTTCAACGTCGGCAAAGGGCAGCGTGTCGGGCAGCGTCAGCCCCTTCACTTCGCGGACGATGCCGGGGGCGAACAGCGAGCGGGCGCAGCGAATGTAAGAGTTCACCGTGCGCTTGGCGGAGGCGATAGCAGCGGGCGAGTTCCCGGCGCGGGCGACGCGCTTGCGCTTCCAATCCGTGACCTTTTCCAGCGTGAGTTCGCCCAGCCTGTGCGCGTCAATCTTCCCAATCCATGTGGCGCGCCCGCTTTGCTCGCGGTTGCCGCTCCGGTAATCGAATTTCGACGCGCCCTTGTCCAGCTTCACGGCGAAGATTTCGGCGGCGATGGTTCGCAGGGCGTTTTGATAGTTCAAAAAAGTGCGGGAGCGGAGCCGGTTCGTATCATGCACGGCGACGAGGTAGTCACCAATCGCCGTGTTGAGCTTCACCCTTTCGACTTCGGGCTTGTATTTGGCGAGCGTGGCCGGCCAGCCATTCGATTTGAGGAAACGGAACACGTCCAGTGCTTGAATGGCGGCGGCCTGGCGGTTCGTAGTCTCGAACCGAAATTCTTCGCGCCTGCCCAGGTGTTGAATCCGCACGGCCAGTCGGCGGGCTTCAACGACATCCCCCTCGTGGCCGGATGTCGGCACGTAGAGGCGCTTTTCCCATCGCTTCACGTGGTCAGCGGCCAGATTCGACCATCGGCCCGCCCATTTTGCGGATTCGTGGCCGTTGGTTTGTGCTGCCACTTTGCTGCCACTTTTCGGGTTGCGATCCGTTGCAACCGGGGTTGCGGCGGGTTTTGAAGGATTGCTCAATAAGCTTGATTTCATAGGCATTTTTGCTTGGTTTTCTCGCTGCATGAGGCGATTTTAGGCAACCCGTCAAAACTGTCAAGGAAATAACTTCGGATCAGAAGGTTGCAGGTTCAAGTCCTGCCGGACGCGCCAGAAATACGGCGGCCGGAGCGATGCTTTATGGGGCCGGTCTGGCCTCCTGATGGTAAGGCTGGCCGGATTGATACAATTTGAGCAACTGTTCAGTTCTCGCGGCCACATCCTTTTGTCCCTGCGCCACGGCCAGCGTATGGGCCTTTTCGGCCATGACAACGGCATCGCTGAACCGTCCGGCTTCAGCGCAGGCGGCGGCCAGGATTCCGATCAAAGCGGCGTCCTGGTTTTGCGTGAGTTGACAAGCCCGTTCGGCCAACCGCACCGCCTCATCGCTGTTGCGCAGGTGCGGGTCGGCAGCGGTGGCCCGCAACCAGGCGAGACTGCTCAACGCGACCACGGAATTAGTGTCCTGCTCGAGGGCGCGTTCGTAGTGATGGATCGCGTCCAAAGGGCGCTGGTCATCAATCGAAACCTTGGCCAGTTCCAGCTCATCCTTGACGTACTCATTGCGCAATGCCTGATACTCGACAATGAGATTGCTGACGTGTCCTTTGAGTTCGATGTTGCGTTTGCCCAGTTCAGACGAGGCCCGATTGCCGGGCCGGAGGTTTTCGCAGATGCTATAATAGCGCCCGGCGGCGATGCCGGTGGACAGGCCGATCAGCACGATTGTCAGCGGCATCAAGACTGGAAACGATTCGCGCAACGCCCACGCCGGGGCAAACCCGGCGGACGTTGCCTCCCCCGCGCCTGATCCCGAGGATTCCTGCCACCGCTCGCTCATCAACATCAGGCTCAAAGGCAGGATCTGCATGAAAATTCTGAATTCATGGATCCCCCCGTACATAAACTGTCCTCCCAGATACGCGGCTACCACTGCCATGTAGGGCAGAAACCGTCTGTGCCAGCCCAGTGCCAGGATCGCCACCACGGTTCCCGCGTTGACGAAAAGGACGTAGTTCAGCGTCGGCGATAGAAGTGCTTTGAAATTTTCAATCAGCAGCCCGGGCCGAAACAAACCGGCCAAATTTGTCGCATTGTTCATGGAAAAGGCGGCCACGTGCAGGTGCAACTGGCTTAACAGAAGCTTCTTTCCCAGTGCGTACACCGCGACGATGCCGGCAAAGACCAACACCCGCTTCCCCCATTTCCAATGGCCGGCAAACAGCGCCAGCAGAGCGCAGACCAGGACCGTTTCCTTGAAGAAACACCCGGCACAGGTCGCGACCGCCATCAGGAGCATTTGCCGGCGCGCAAAGAACAGAATTGCCAGCGTGAAAAACAAGGTGCCGGGCAGGTCCCACGGATAAAAATACAGGCCGGAGGCGGGCGTAAAATTATACATCAGCCCCGCAAAGATGCCGAAGTTGATGAGCAGCGAGTGGCGCAGAGCAAAAATGACCGACAGAAACAATACAAACAACCACAGACTTTGATACAGTCCGAAAAGGTTTTCGTACTGTCCGACGCCGAACCGGTTGTCCTTGACCAGAAAATCAAACATCCAGCCGGACAACAACAGGCCCGACAAACGCCCCTTCCAGACGTCGCCGAGTTTGTCCAGATGAAAACCCGGCAGCGAACACGAGGTGAACACCCACCCGTTCGTATAGTTGTTTGGACTGCCGACGGCAAAATATTCGACCAGAAAGTAATAGGTCACGCACAGGGAAAGCGCGATGAACAGCTCAAAAAGCAGCAACCGCCGTTTTGTCCCGCCCGGCCGGATGCCGGAATTGCCGCCCGTCGCGGCCCGGCGATTCAGCAGGTTGGCCTTGAGGGAACTGAATTTCAAGTTCGCCAGCCAGCTTTCACGGTTGCCCAGATTCATGGTCGTCGGGGATGGACTTTAACACAGCACCTCAAGACGACAAGAAGCAAGCCTCCGCTGGCGGCAAATCAGCGGGAACAGGCCGGGGTTCCGTTGGACGCGCCGGAAAAATTTCGTGCAGTCGGCGCGCCATGGGCTACGATAAGACCGATGGCTGGCGCCTACGAACAACTGCTCGACGCAACGATTCAACATCTGGAAGATTTGAAGTCGCGCGGCGTTCGTCATGTCGCCGTTTCGCCGGAAACGCTTCGCGCCTTGTCGCAGCCGGCGGCCCGGAAATCTCAAACTTCAAATTCCCAATCACAAATTGAGAAGACCGCCGCGCCAATGCCTGCGACAAAACGGCCGATTCAATCGGCAATGCCACAGCCCGTTGCCGAACAGGAAACCTTGCTGGTTTTGCCGGGTGAAGCGGTTGCCGGCCAGGGCCCGCGGCTTGATCCGCAGGCGAAGGCCGCGGCGTTTGCCGCCTTGGGTGAGCGGGCGCTGGCTTGCGTCAAATGCGAACACCTCGCGTCATCGCGCAAAAGCGTCGTGTTCGGTGTCGGCAGCATTGACGCGCAAATCATGTTCATTGGTGAAGCACCGGGGGCGGACGAAGACGAGCAGGGCGAACCCTTTGTCGGCAAGGCGGGCCAGTTGCTCACGAAAATCATCCAGGCGATGGGACTGCAACGCGCGGATGTGTACATCGGCAACATTTTAAAATGCCGGCCTGACACACCCGGCCAGAGCGCCGGCAACCGCAAACCGACCGCCGACGAAATGGCCACATGCATTCCGTATCTGCACGAGCAGATTGATTTGATCCGGCCCAAGGTCATCGTGGCGTTGGGCGCGACGGCGGTGGAAGGGTTGCTGGGCAAGACCATCGGCATCACAAAGCTGCGCGGAACCTGGAAGACCTACCGCGGCACGCCGCTTATGCCAACGTATCATCCGGCCTATCTGCTGCGCAATCAGGCGATGAGCGAGAAACGCAAGGTCTGGGAGGACATGCTGGCCGTGATGGAAAAACTCGGCATGCCCATCAGCGAAAAACAGCGGCGATTTTTCCTGAAAGCGTGACCGAATTGTTTGCCGTAGGAGACGAGGTAACGAGTCTCGAATTTCTCCAGAAACCGCCGACCGACGACAAGCAGTGGGCCTCCTTACGTCCGCTCCTACAGACTTGCCTCGGTTACAAACGCTGGACAGCTTTATAGTTCCACCAGAGCAGTTCGACGGGTAAATTGAAGCCAGAATTCACATGAACCGTCGCCGGAAAATTTTGATTGTCCTGGGCGTCGCCTTGGCCGCTGCGGTGCTTATTCCAGTCATTCATCACTACCAGTTGCGCGCGGCGACAGAGGCTTACATTGCCGAACTCAAAGCCAAGGGCGAGCCGCTGGAATTGTCGCAGGTGCTCCCGCCGCCGGTGCCGCCAGAGCAGAACGGCGCGAACATTGTCCGCGAAGCGTTCGCATTATTCGCACCGGAGGACGAGGGTTTCTACACCAATCTACCGCCCGCGATGGGCATGATTGCGCCCGGCAAGGCGATGATCGGCTGGGCGGAGCCGGATGTGCGCGGCTACTACAACGGCTATTACACCAACACT
>DATNHI010000312.1:0-1477 GCA_035605035.1 Verrucomicrobiia bacterium | reverse complement strand
AGGAAAACGACGAACCAACCAAATCAAAACCATGAAAGCGTATTATCTCATTCCACTGTTGTTTCTCTCCGCGTGCTCCACGACACCCAAGCTAGTGTTGCGGCCACAGCAACCGCCAGCGACGAACGCCGACGGCATTCGTTATCCCGAAGTCCTCCACGCTTACCACGTCGGACGCTACGCCGATCCGAACGACGATTTAATCATGCACGAGCAGCACGTCGTCTATCGTGTCGAGGAAAACACCCGCTGGGATTTTCATCCCGGCCCGCTTGACGGCAATCTTCCCGCGTTGCCGTCGCGCGACGCGGCGTTCGCCCCGGCTCCGGTCAACGATGCAATTCTGGCCGAGGTGAATTCCCAAAAGGCCGCCACCACCCAAATTATGATGCAGGCCCGAACCCTGTCGGCGGCTCTGGCGCAATTTCAAGCCGCGTTGCAGCAGACCAAAACCAACATTCAGGAAACGCTGATTTTGCGGGCGTCAGTGAAAGCCATGAAGCAGCGGCTCGACGCGCTCGAATCCGCGCCAGGGCAACTGCCGCCACCGCCAATTTCTACGACCAATGAACCGCCTGATTCGTTGAGTCCATGAAACATTTTGCCGGAGCGGGGCGGTTTGACCGCCTCGTTCCGGCGAACACGGCAAATGCCGCGCAACTAAAACCAACAAAACAAGTCGTTATGACAAAAACAAGAACACCCGCGCCACCGGGCGCCGGCGGCAATGCCGCCCCCGCAGAACAGCCCACTTTCCGCACCAACCCGGAAGTGGACGCAAAAATTGATGCCTACATCAAAGAGAACCCGAAGTATTGGACTTACGTCCAAGCGATGCCACGCGAACGGCTCGAACGCAGCGTTGTCCTCAACGAAGTGCGTGAACTCGACCGCCAGCAACGCATCCGGGAAGGCGTCCTGAAACAAATCAACCGCAACCCCGAACTGAAGCGCGCCTACGATCTCCTGGTCAAAGACCTGCCGGAAGACCAGAAGGAAACGGTTATCGCTCAAATCGGTCGCACCGCGCGCCGCGCGGTTGCCCGCGTGCAAGGCCAGCAGCAACAGCAAAAGGCGGAAGGTGTTGGCGTCTGAAACCAGTCCCCCCGGCTTGATGCTCTGCCACCAGCGTTCAGGTCGGGGGGAATTCTTAACCGCCAATTTTATATTCGACCAAAATCTCCGCCTCGATTTTGTCCGCGAAATCCAAAGTGGGCGGACGGGTGGGAAGCCCTTTCAGGTCAAACTGGCCGATGATGAAGGACGGTCGGCTGACCCATTCGGGATAACGGGTTCTGACAATGCGATTCCAGATCAGCGTTTCCCAACCGCCCATTCCGAAACAGGCGAGCAGGCCGCAGCCGTAAACAGGAATGGAGGGAGTGCGGAGAAAAAAGCCGATGGCAATTTCAGAATCTTTTGGGGTTTTGCTGCGCGGTCCACGCAGCCGCCGGGAATATTTCAGGCGGGCATTATT
>DATNHI010000311.1:0-5251 GCA_035605035.1 Verrucomicrobiia bacterium | reverse complement strand
CGGAGGAAATTGTTTGTTCATTGTGCCGGTGAATTTGCTTTGGGCGCGTAGTCGCGCTGCCGCAACCGTTCGACCGTCAGCCCATGCGCCCGCATGAGCACGGCCCCGGCGTTGTCGGCTTCCTGCATCATTGCAATCAGGACGTGTTCAACGCCCACGATGGCCGACTGGTCGCGCTCCGCTTCGATTTCTGCCATCGCAAGGACGCGGACAAGCTGCGGTTGGAATTTTTCGGCGTTCACGCGAGCCGCCTTTCAATTTCGGCCAGTGCCATATCAATGCGCGTACCTAGCACGCCGCCCATGCCGACGTTGGCCCATATCGTTCCGCCTGCTTCACGCGTAGCGCCGAACCGCTTCGACAAAAGTTTGTCCAAAGAAGACAGGATAGCAGCGCCGGAGTTTTCCACCGCCCGGATTCTATCCGGCGCCGAGTTGACGTAGTTGACGATGACTTCCAGACGGCCACGCATGAAAATCATGGACCGGATGCCTTCAACGTCGTCCGGCAAGAGCGTTTTTTCCAACCTCCGCAGTTCGGTGACGGCCTGCTCATGCGCCTGCCGGTACTTTTCCAAGCCGCAAATCAGTTCCGTGTAACCGGCTTTCAATGCTTTCAACTTTGGCACGCACTCGGCGCACGCTTGGCGTTCAGCAGCGGACAGTTTCGGTGGCGGTTCCCGTTTTCCACGATTTTCCTTGTCCCACTCGGCCAGAATTTGTGCCCGCTCGTAGGTGTATCGGATGCCCTCGTCGTAGAGGATTTCTTCCCTCGATTTATATTTTTCGGTGACGGTGCTCATGTTTTTTGCCTTTCATTTTTCTGGTGCGGTGTTGGTTGAATCCCCCGAATCATCGGCTGCCGGAACTGTCCGGAGGTGTTCGGCGGCGGATCCAAAAGTTTTGCGGCTGTCATGGCCGGTTCGACCGGCGCGGGCTGGCGAGCGGCGAAACGCAGACACAAGTAATTCTCCGCGACTATCGCCCGCGTGAGCAAACACCGTTCAGCCTCGAAATGGTGACACTCGCGGCAACAGGGCGGATTCTGTGCAGTGAAATTTCTCATGCGGTTGCCTTTGGTTCATTGGTCACGCCAACTGGCGCGGGCGATTTCGGCATGAAGTGGCGGCAGGTGTCCGTCAGCTTCTTGATGCAGCGAAAAGCGATGCAAATCCCTTCGTTGGTGCCCGAATTGTTCCGGCCCGGATAAAATGCCCGGCACAATTCGCAGCGCCGCGATGGTGGGGTGGTGTTGGTTGTGCTCATGTCGGTTATCGTTTCCATCGTCGCGGCACGAAAAGATTTGCGGCCGTCCGGCTCAGGTTCGGAGCGCCGATATGTTGGCCGGGGCCAGGCACGCGGAACGGCGCTTTGGCGCGTTCGCGGGCAGCGCGGGCGGCGTCGAGGTCCAGTTCGCCCTGATTGTTTTGACGAAAGAGGTGCGGGTTCGCCTGCTTGACTTCCTCAAACAGCGCAGCAGTCCAGCCGCTCGACTGCGACAACAGCGCGTGCCCGCCGCTCAATCCGTCAACTTCATCGTCATGCCTGCCCGCCGGGAAATTTTCCAGCACGCGCAGAAAATCTTCGTTCCACAACGCGCGAATGATTTTGACGCGGCCTCCTTCCACCTGTGCAGACACCGGCTTGGCGCGCGTTTCCTTGTCGCCCGTTGCCGGAGCGAAGCGCACATTGAAGCCGTCCAACGCCCGCGCCGTGGCCTGTGCTTCCGCGACGCCAGCCGAGCCGGGGTCTTGCATGTAAGCCACGATGGTTTCGCGGCCATCGGCATGAGCGCAGCCAATCATCTTCTTTTCGACGGCGTGCGGAGTTGCCCACAACTTCACCACGTCCAGCACATAATAAACGCCCGCGCTGTCCTTGCCGAGCAGCACGCCAACTGTTGCGTCCGGGTTATTGTCACTCCGCTTCTCTGTGGCGGCTCTATCCCAAAACCTGCATCGTGCAACTATGTCAGCGGGCGCGGCGTCCAGCGGCGCGCCGAACCATTCGCGGCGGAAATAGTTGCCTGCCGCTGCCCGGACATTCCAGTTGCCGTCAAGCAATCGCTGCCGTTCCACCAGCGGCAGCGCCTTCAAGCTGGAAAGGTAAGCCGGGTCTTTTTCCAGCAGGATTTTGTTGTCCGTGACGCGCGCCGAAATGAACGTCGCGCTTTTTGGTTCAACGTCCGCGCCGAATGTCCCCACCAGTTCACGCTTGCTGTCCGCCCAATGCAATTCATCGCCCATGCGTACGAACCAGCGCAAAACGCCGCTCCGCTCCGCAATCGGGAAACCGCTGTCCGGGTCAATCCACCATGCCAGCAAAGCTCGCAGCCAGGAATCAGCGTCAGGATTGCACGTTGCGCGGATACGTGAGCGCGACCCGGACACACTGCGGTTGCGGCTGAACAAAAACCAAAACTGCGGCGCAGTGAATTCCTGCACTTCGTCAAAGCAAATCAGCGGCATCTGCGCGCCCTGCCAGTTGTAGCGGTCGCTTTCCAACTCCATACCCGCCAGCTTGACGGTTCCGCCTTTGGGAAACTGCCACTCGATCAACGACTGGTTCAACTTCGCGCCGAGCAACGGGAAAATCTGCTCGCTGGTGTCCAGCAATCCGCCCGGTTGCCGAATCATCGGAATTGTGCGCCGAAAAATCACCGAACGAAAAAGCGGGTTCTCAATTTCGTAGAGCGGCTCCAAAAGCAGGGCGAACGATTTTCCCGAACCGGCTGCGCCGCCAAAAAAGGCAACATCGGCAACTGACTTCAGGAAACTTTCCTGTTTTCCCGGCTGCGGTCGAAGTTCAAGCGCGTTCATATTCCACTCCTTTCCGCAATCGCCTTTTGTCCACCGTTGCCATTAACTTCGATGGCGGGTTTGTCCTTCTGTGGCAAATAAACTGCGATGGCTCCGGCCAATGGCGAACCGTCCGGGCCTGTCAGCTCAACGCGTGATTTTGAGAAGTGCTGACTTGTATGTTCCAAGTACCAGATTGAAGCACGGAGTCTAGTTGGCTCGTCTGCTGATTTTGTGGCCCGCTCTACAATTTTCAAATGGCGGTCAATTCCTTTGGCGATGGCCAGCGCCACCTGTTCATCAAACGAAGCGTCCTTGGCCCTCCAAGCACTTATCGTTGACGTGGCAATCCCAACCACGACGCGGCCACTGGCACCGGCAGACCCCGTGAGACGGCGCGTAAAAGCCGCCGGACCATCGGCGTCGTGAACTTCGTCGGCCTTCCCATTCGACGGCGACGCACTAGTGGCGCTGGTGATTGTGTGACAGATGGATTCATTCGGCGTTTAAGGCTTCGTTCGCATCATCAAAAGGCGTCTCCGCCGATTCACCTCTGACTCTGGCCGCATGATAAGCACAGGCGCGAAGGTGATATTCATGGCTGGCCTTCGCCGCGCGGGCTGCGATTTCGTGTTTCGCACGGGCAACTTCGTGCGCGTCTGGGTCATCATCGCTGACGCGCGCCTGCCGGGATGCCTCAAAAGCGTCCAGTGCCGCGACATGAGCAGCATGGGCCTTGTTGCTCCATCCTTGTGCGTTCCTCCCGCGAATTGGGTTTGTGTCGTTTAACGCTTGCACGATTTCGTCTTCGGTTATACGGACACCTTTATCGGCCAGCGCGTCTTGAATCATGTGCACCGTCACATTGACACCGTGCTCGCGCTGTAATGTGTCGTGAACCTGCCGGACTTTTCGCCGGACTTCATTATTTGTCATCGTTGAAGCACTCATATTGATCCTTTCGTTTTGGTTGCTTTCTTTTTTCACCAGGCGTCGGTGTGGGCTTTTCGCGCGCCTTCTTCGAGCACCTTCGCCGCCTGCCGCCGGAACTTTGCGGGCGCGGAATTTTTCAACGCCTCCTGAAGACGAAGCTGCTCTGCTCGTAGTGAAACAACCAAATAAGAGTCGGGCTTTGCCTTTTTCTGTTCAGACTCAATCCGGTGTTGGAGGTCGCGTTCATCCTTCAAAAGTTTCCAGCTTTCGGGGGGGATTTTCTTAGAATGATTTTTCTTAGATTCTTCTAATGACGGCAACGACGTTTTTTTCGTCCGTTGCCGAACGTCACGCAATGGTTGCTTATCGTCCGGCAATGATTGCGGAACGGGCAAAAGTCGGTAGGTCGAAGGTGCTTTCAGAATAGGCGTCGAAATTTCTATCAGGCCGATTTCCACCAAACCGGCAAGTCGGGCTTGGACCGTGCGCGGCGACAAGCCGGACTTCTGCGCGATCCAGCCGTGCGTCGTTGTAAAGATTTCGGTTTGCATGTCGGAAGCGATTTCTGTCAGTGCCCCGTAGGTGAGGATTGCACTGGGAACGGTTTTTTCGGCATCGAATGACTCGCGGATTTTTCGGAGCGCGGGTTTGTGCTGATAACAAAATGGGCCGTCGCCGATTGCGCGGACTGGGGAAGCGGATGAAATTTTTCCGTTATCATCCATCGTAAAGTCCCCCTTCTTGCTTCAGTTGCCGACGTTCGGCCGCAACGAACGCCCGGCGCGTGGAACGCTTGCCCCTCTTTAAAATGGCCTCGACCTTCCGGCGCATGGAGCCGGAAGCCCGTGACCATCGCAGTCCGCGTTTCATGTCGAGGCGTTTTCGATGAACTCGTTGACTGCGGAAAGTTTGAACCCCGCGCAGCGGGTGCGGCCCGGCAGTTTGATTTTTTTCAGAAGCCCCTGGCGTGTGAGCATGTCCACGCCTCTCGTACTGCGGCTTAAAAGTTTTGCAACCTCACCTCTGCGTAAAATCCTATCGGCGGTGGGTTGTTCGGGTGCAACGTCATCTCCATTGCGGATGAAAGCAATAAAGCGGTCACGCTGCTTCGCCGTGATCGTCGCGTCAGTATCAAGAACGCCTCGAATCAATTTTATGGTCGTCGGCAACATATCTTCATTGCCGCAACTTTCCCCTGGAAAACCTTCGCCGTCACTCGCGCATCCATTGTGTTAGTTTGGGGAACTAACTCGACACCTGCGGAAGTTTTGAACCCGGTTATTGAAAATGAAGGCTGTCCACCGCCTGCTTGTAAGGATTGAAGCCTTTGGAATTTACACCGCCGCTGGACGTTGCGGCATTCTCGAAATCTGAAATGAGTTTGAGCCAGTCGCCGGGGCGCGCACGCTGTTTGCCTTCGCCGTCGAAAATTCGATGCTCGTGGTATTTCTGCACGAATAAATCCTGAGCCTTATCCTCAGCCAAGTCCGGCCCAACAGCAATCAGGATACAACCTCGACG
>DATNHI010000310.1:0-4793 GCA_035605035.1 Verrucomicrobiia bacterium | reverse complement strand
ATATTGTGTGGTGGTCGGCGAAAAGAAAGAAATAAATTCAATGGTGCGCCCATTCACGCGGTGGAAAGCGCCTGGACAATTCTTTCGGCCACCGCCGGCCAGTGATGGCAGTGCAACAGGCCGGCCGCCCAGGCCTGGATGGTTTCCGGAGATGTGGCCAAGGCTCTGTCCATTGCGTTGAGAAAAGACTCCTCGGAATCGTTTGAAAATGGGCAACCGGCCTCGCCCATCGCTTCACGCAACGGCGGAATGTCTGAAAAGACCGGGCAACTGCCTTCCAGCACGGCTTCCACGGGGGGCATGCCAAAACCCTCGTATTCGGAAACATAGACGACCGCGCGCGCCCCGCGCATCATTTTGCGTGATTCCGCGGGAAGCACCCTTCCAATCCACCGCCAACCCCGGCCTTCAGGCCTGGCCATCCGCGATGAAAAAATGCCGATGCAATCAATGACCCCGTCATATTTCGATTCCCGCAGCCAGCGGGTCAAAAAACGCATGGCAATGTCCGTCCGTTTATGCGGCATGGCGCTGGCAAACAACAAAATCCGGTTTTCCTTTTCCGTCCAATTCGGTTGGGGCGGGACAAAACCGTAACCGGCCACAATCAGTTCGGGACAGGATAAGCCGGTCCGTTGGGCCCAACCGGTCAGCTCGCGCTTCGAAAACTCGGTATTGGTGAAAATTACACGGCTTTGCCGGAGGGTCGCCGCCAGACTGTGGGCAAAATAGAACGATTCCAGCTTCGACTCAAACCCGGGATAATGCCGCTGATAGAAATCGCCCATGATGTCGTGGACAAAGGCCGCGATTTGCAGACGCGGGCGCGCCGCGAACGAGCAAAAACCCTTCGGCAGAAAAAGCCAGCGATGTCCCGTAGCCTGCGCCGATTGGTAAAGGCCCCACTGGTCCCACCAGATCCGGCCCACTTTGCTCCGGCGCGCAAAATTGTATTCCCGAACGCGCGCCTTGGCTGCCAGTCGCAAATGCGGAGAAACCGTGTTATTGCTGAAAACCGTGAGGTTCTGGAGTTGTGCGTTTTCCGACAGGTACTGCGCCAGGTGAAGCGAAAAATTGTAAATCCCGATGGATTTGGTCGTCTCGACGTTCTGGTCGGCAATCGAATATACCAGATCGTTCATACTGCATTCTCCAAGTTGCATCAGGCTGTTGGCAAAGCTGTTACGGTGCCAGATCTCCGGGTTGTCAGCGAAATCTTGCATACTCTGCGCCAGTCTTCTGCTCTTGTCACGTGGTTTTCGCTGGTGGCCTTGGGAAGCAGATTTGCCTCTGTGCGTCCGGTGACGGTGCATTTTCCTTTGATGCCGGCGGACAATCCGATCCAGGCTTTCTTCGCGAGAGCCGGAGCAACGCGCCCGTTTCGGCTTGTCACGGCCCGCCATGATCTGGCGGAACCGCCCGGTTGATGGTATCCTTCCGGTCTGGATAAAAATGAATGACGATTTGCAGAAACGGATTCAGGCGGCGCTCGCCCATCCGCAGAATCTGGGCGAGCTGGCCGGGGCCGACGCCGTCGGCACCGTCGGCAACGCGGATTGCGGCGAGATGCTGCGCCTGTGGGTCAAATTCAAGGAACAAAACGGCAAAAAAGTTATTGACCGCGCCACGTTCCAATCCTTCGGCTGTGAGACGGCCATTGCCGTCGCCAGCCTCGCCACGGAACTCATCCGGGGCAAGACCGCCGAGGAGGCGCTCGCGCTCAAGACCGAAGAACTGGCCGGCGAACTCGGCCCGCTGCCGCCGATGAAAATTCACTGCGCCCAGCTCGTCGAAGGCGCCTTGCGCTCCGCGCTCCAACCGCAAAACGCGGACAGCCAACCGGCCGCAACGCCATCAAACGCGCCGACATTGCTCGACAAGTTTTCCCGACCGAAACAAGGCGGCGTGAAACTGACTTTTTTGGACGAAGAAAAGAAGTAAGGACGCGGCGGTATCGCGAACAGCGTGCGCAGCGTTTTACGGTTCGGGTTTCTCCCGCAACTTTTTCAATGCCGCCCGGGCCGCATCGCTCTCGGCGGCTTTCTTGCTTTTGCCCCGGCCGCGAGCCAGTTCAACACCTTCGTGCTGCACCACGCATTCAAACACCCGATCGTGGTCCGGCCCGGTCGTCGAGATGACCTGATACTCCGGCGCTTCCGGCGAGCGGGCTTGCAACAGTTCCTGCAATTCGCCCTTCGGGTTCTCGATGGTTGGCAACACGCTCAATTTGCCGAAGGCGGCACTGTATTCGCGCAGAATGAATTCACGCGCTGCGTCAAAGCCGCCGTCCAGAAAAATTGCGCCGAGCAACGCCTCGTACGTGTCCGCCAGCGCCGACGGACGTTCCCGCCCGCCGTGCATGTCCTCGCCGTGGCTTAAAATCAAATGTGCGCCCAGACCGAGCGCGCGGGCGTGTTCGGCCAGCGTACGGCGGTTGACGAGCTTCGCGCGCGCCTTGGTCAACGGGCCTTCGTCATATTCGGGAAATTTCTCGTACAACTCGCGGGTGAGGACGAGTTGCAGCACCGCGTCACCCAGAAACTCCAGTCGCTGGTTGTGCGCGGGTCTTTGCGGCGCCTCACCGCCGTCGGCGGCCACCGCAACGCTTTCATGCGCGACGGACGGATGCGTCAGCGCCATCTGTAACCGGCCTTCGTCGCGAAAGGTGTAACCGAGCCGGTTTTGAAGTTCGGCGAGAGACATTTATGATTTACGATTGATGATTGATGATGTTTCCGTACCGGGATGCCTGGTCAAACTGCGCACCCAGTCTGCGAAATAGACTAAACGTTTAACACGACCCGTACGACATGCCGCAATCGTAAATCGTAAATCATAAATCGGCTTTGGCGGGTGTTTCGGTACTCGCGTCAGCGGGTTGCGGTGTCGGCGGATTCAACCCATGTTCCAACAAGGCGGCTACATCGTGCTGGACCTGTTCCAGTTGGTCCAATCGCAAGGCCGGATCGGCAATCGTAAAAACATCGCCGGTGCCGGGTTGCTCGTAAATGAACACGCGCTTGCCGTCACGAACGATTTGTTCCTTCACCTTGAATGCCCGCTTGCGTTCGAGCATCACGGCCAGAATGAACATCGCCGGCGCGTAACGCGGGTCATTTTGCTCGATGAGCTTGCGCAGGAGGGTTTCGGCGGTTTCGCGGTGAATCGGGTCGGCGGGCGGCGCGGGCGCCTCGTAAATACTTTGCCAGTGAGAGATGAATCCTTTGCGCTGGCGGGCGCCGTCGCTGAACTGGTTCTGCCAGCAGGCTTCGCAAACGTCCATGCGACGCAAATCCTCCACGTGCTCGTCAAAGAGCAGCGTGTGCAGCGGCTGTTTGTCGGCAAACGGCTGCGCGCACGCCTCGCACGCCGACGCACGGGGTTGGATGTTCCAATCGTTCATGAACACCGCCATTTAACCACGAATGAATGCGACAAACACGCAGAAATTTTCCCCCAAACTTTGACACGGATTACGCGGATTTTCACAGATTGCCAAAACGGAATTTCCCTTTTTTATCCGTGTCAATCCGTGTCTTCACCCGGCGAAATCGAAATCCGAGCAACTCATAAAGTAGTGGCAGCGTGGGCAACGCAGCTTGCATTTCTCGTTGACCAACTCATGCCCGCAACGCAGGCAAAACCGCCAATGCTCACCGGACTCGTCCGAGGGCGCGACAGCCTCGGTCGGCATTGCGGGTCCGGCCGTGTCTGATTTTCGCTGTACCCGTATCATGCAATGAAACCAGCCATTCCGTTTGCTCCTGAGTCGATTCAATCGCGTGCTTGCGCTTCCGGCTGGCGCCGCAACGGATGGTTGGCGGGCAGATTTTCCAAAAGCTTTTGCTGAAACGCGGCGGCGCGGCGCTTTTGCTCATCCTGCGCCCGGACCCGTTCATTCAAATGGCGTTGGCCTTTGATTTCGGAATTTTGGAGCGAATCCGCCCAGCCACGCAACTGGCGCGAGCAGCTTTCGGCGCAGGATTTCAAATTTGAGATTTGAGATTTCAAATCCGCCGGCCCGTTGGCTTTGTTCGTCCGGCGAAGTTTCAAAGTGAGCATCGAACGTACTTCCCCCGCCGAGCCGCGCGCGATGTAAATGAATTGCAGCAATTCGTTCGTTGTGCCGCGCTCAAAGCCTTCGGCGACGTTATTGGACACCGAAAGCGATGCGCGGTCCAGTTGGTCGCGAAAACCGGAGGTGGCTTTGAAGTTGTGATTCCCGAGCAGTTCCTCGGTCTGCTCATAAAGGTCTGCTGCCTTTTGCCAGACGGGCAGGTCTTCAAAACGCGCATAGGTCATAATTGTCCTTTCGGGTTGAGAATTGAGTTTTTGGCTGATTTATTTGAAATCTGAAATCTCAAATCTGAAATTTCTTCCCGCCCTGAATACACCCGTCCGCCCCCGAATTTCAAATCTGAAATTTCAAATTTGAAATCGTCCCGTAAAGGTGGCTGCGAAAATGCGGTATCAAGGTGCCTGAGAACCTTTCGAGTCCTTCGGCCAAATCACTCGATTGCTTTGATCGTTGTATCCGGCGGTGAATTGGAAACGTCCGTCAGCCATCCGTTCAACTTCAAGCCCCGTGTGGTCGAAACCACCCATCCACATATATCTGACCCAGTTCGATCCTTCATCGATCCGCAGAATCTTTAGAGCATTTTCTATTTAGATAGACGCACTTATAGTTACGTGCTATTCTCTTTTCTATGAAAAGGGAATTATGCGTCCTTTGAGTCAGGATTTGCGACAACGGATCATCGCCGCGCGCGAGCGTGGAGAGGGCACTGGCG
>DATNHI010000309.1:0-2759 GCA_035605035.1 Verrucomicrobiia bacterium | reverse complement strand
AGGTTGAAACTTCTTTTTGCCAGATGGTTTGAATATCTTGCTTCTCCGTGAAACCTGATTCCTGGCATCACGGTATTACGCCTTATCAATGGCTGGTGCTGTTCGTCGCGTGGCTCGGCTGGGTGTTCGATTCGATGGACTCCACGATCTACGCCATGGTCCTGCAACCCGCGTTGCATGACCTTCTGCACTCGCCTGCCGGGGGTTCCGTCGCCCCCGATATCATCGGGTGGTACGGCGGAATCATTTTCTCGATTTTCCTGATTGGCTGGGCCATTGGCGGAGTCGTGTTTGGCGTTCTGGCGGACCATTACGGGCGGACCCGGGCGCTGATTTTCTCAATCCTGATTTACGCCGTGTTCACCGGCCTGGCCGCGCTGTCGCAAACCTGGTGGCAACTGGCATTGTTCCGGTTTGTCACGGCCCTCGGCATCGGCGGCGAATGGGCGGCAGGCGCTGCGCTGGTGGCGGAAGTGTGGCCTGAGGACAAGCGCACCAAAGCGGCGGGTTTGCTGCAATCGGCGTGGGCCGGGGGATTTCTGGTGGCGGCGGTGCTCAACCTGTTCCTGCGCAATTCCGGCTGGCGTCCCATGTTCGTGGTCGGTGTTGCGCCAGCCATCGTTGCCGTCTTCGTTTTCCTGTGGGTCAGGGAACCGGAACGCTGGGTCAAGGCGCGTGCGGAAGCAAAGCAAACCGGCGGTCGGCCATCGTCGAAACTGGCGGAACTGTTTGCGCCGGGACTGGTTCGTGCAACGCTCGTCGGCTCGGGACTGGCATTTGTGGCCGTGTTCGGTTTGTGGGGCGCGACGAACTGGACGCCGACCCTCGTCCGCGCGTTGCCCGATTTGCAGGGCCTGAGCGAATCCGGGCTCGCGAGCCGGGTCAGCTACGCCACCATGTTGCTGAACGTCGGGGCGCTGGCCGGTTACCTGAGTTTCGGTCCGCTGGCCGACCGCGTGGGCCGGCGGCGCGTTTTTGCCCTGATGTGTGTCGGCAGCCTGGTCATGCTGCCGGTCACGTTTCTGACGCCGCGCACCTACGTCCAGGTGCTGCTGCTGTTGCCGTTGCTGGGCTTCTTCAACAACGGCATCTTCAGCGGCTTCCCGATTTACCTGCCGGAACTGTATCCCACGCGGATTCGCGCGACCGGCGCCGGTTTTTGTTTCAACATCGGCCGCGTGCTGGCCGCCGCCGGCCCGTTTGTGACCGGGTACTTGGTCATGGTGCTGGGCAGTTTCAATCTTGCCGTCTGTGCCGTGGCCGTGATTTATATTGTTGGATTGCTGATTCTGCCGTTCGCGCCCGAAACCAAGGGCCAACCGCTCCCGGCGTGAGCCGGAACGATCCGGTCGGTTTGGGGAGCGCGGGTCGCGCGCTCCCCATAGCCTTGGTGCCATTACCGGCGAAGCCATCAACCAAAAAAAATGGCCGGCGCGTTGGTTTAAGGGTTGAAACGGCTTCGTATTCTCTTAACCTTCGCCGTCAAACAAACTATGAAAACGCATTTTGCAGCGGCAATTTTGCTTTCGTCCTGGATTATGGCACACGCCGAAATTCTCGCCCCGATTCCGCTCTGGCCCGGCGGCGCGCCCGGTGCGTTGGGCACTAACGCTGCGGATATTCCCACGCTCACACCGTATCTGCCCGACCCAATCCCGCAAGGCGGGACGACAGGCACGGCGATGGTGATTTGCCCGGGCGGCGCCTACGCCCATCTCGCACCGCATGAAGGCAATGATTACGCGCTCTGGCTGAACCAGCACGGTGTCACCTGTTTCGTGCTCAAGTACCGGCTCGGCTCGCGCGGATATCATTATCCGGCGGAGTTCCAGGACGTGACCCGCGCGATGCGAATGGTCCGGGCAAATGCGGCAGATTGGAAAGTTAATCCGCACCGCATCGGCATCATGGGTTCCTCGGCGGGCGGGCATCTGGCTGCGACGTTGCTGACTCATTTCGATTCGGGCAACACCAATTCCGGCGACCCGATTGAGCGGCAAAGCTCGCGGCCGGATTTGGGCATTCTTTGTTACGCGGTCATTACAATGGGGGAGTACGCCCACCAGGGATCGAAAGACAATCTGCTGGGCCCGTATCCGTCGCGAAAACTGGTGAAACTGCTTTCCAACGAATTGCAAGTCAAAACGAACACACCGCCGTGTTTCATCTGGTGCACTTACGAGGACAAGACCGTGCCGATGGAAAACAGCCTGATGTTTGCTGAGGCGCTGCGGAAGAACCATGTGCCGTTCGACCTGCACATTTACCAGAAGGGCGGGCACGGCATGGGATTGAAGGACAAGCCACCGTTCGCGCATCCGCATCCGTGGGCGGGTGATTGCCTGTTCTGGCTGAAGCAGCAGGGCTGGGTGAAAGATTGATATCTACCGCGAAGTCCCCGAGCGCCGTAGGCGTGAAATATTTGTAGTTCCAGCGACCAATGGAACGAAGCTCCGTCAGGAGCGAAATCGGGCTATGCCGCTCCTGACGGAGCTTTTCAATTTTTCGCAATACAACCTACAAATATGCCGCGCCTACGGCGCTGAATTTTGCAGGTCCAGCGTACAGAAATTTTCCTCGACAAAAACGGCTAATGGGAAATAGCGTTCAGGTTGTGGGAAGAAAGATCCATGTCTGTTCGCACTATGCGCGCGGTTACCATAACGGTTCACAACAATCAAAAACTTGAGGTCTTCGTTAGGAAATTGGCAGATGGCTTTGAGGTTTTTTGCGCGGGTCTGGTTCGAGGACGTCGCGTG
>DATNHI010000308.1:0-8737 GCA_035605035.1 Verrucomicrobiia bacterium | reverse complement strand
TCCTTGATCCACTTCGTTGCACGGATGAAGTCCACGGCGTAATTGGCGTGTTCCTCCATGCCGGTGCCGACGGTCAAAACGTTCGGATCGAAAATGATGTCCTGCGGCGGGAAGCCGACTTGCTCCACGAGCAAATCGTAGGCGCGCTTGCAGACTTCAGTTCGTCGTTCGAATGAATCCGCCTGGCCGCGTTCGTCGAACGCCATCACGACGACCGCCGCGCCGTACCGGCGGACCAGTTTCGCCTGGCGCAGGAATTTCTCCTCGCCTTCCTTGAGCGAAATTGAATTCACAATGCCCTTGCCTTGAAGACATTTCAGGCCGGCCTCGATGACCTCCCATTTCGACGAGTCCACCATCACCGGCACCTTGCAGATATCCGGTTCGGACGCAATGAGGTTGAGGAACCGCGTCATCGCGGCCACGCCGTCAATCATCCCTTCGTCCATGCAAACGTCAATGGCCTGCGCGCCGTTCTCGACCTGCTGGCGCGCGATGGCGAGCGCCGCTTCGTAATCGCCGGCCTTGATGAGTTGCGCGAACTTCGGCGAACCGGCCACGTTCGTCCGTTCGCCGATATTGATGAAATTGATGGAGGCGTTGGACAAACGTAGGTCAGGCGTCTCGCCTGACTCACCCTGTTGTGACGTAGAGATGGAGACAGGCGGGACGCCCGTCCTACTTTGGCTTCCTCGGATTGTCAGCGCATCAAGTCCGCTCAAACGCAAATACGGCCCGGCCACCGGCACTTGGCGCGGCGGAATCTTCCGAACCGCTTCAACAATTGCCTTGATGTGCGCAGGCGTCGTGCCGCAACAACCGCCGACGATGTTCAGCCACCCGTTTTGCGCCCATTCGCGAAGTTGCGGCGCAAGCGTCTCCGGTGTCTCCGGAAAGCCCGTCGGCAACAGCGGATTCGGCAGGCCGGCATTCGGATACGCGCTGGTGTATATCGGCGCAATGCCCGAAAGTTCCTCGATGAGCGGACGCAATTCCCTGGGTCCAAGCGCGCAGTTCATGCCGACGCTCAACAGCGGTACGTGGGAAATAGAATTCCAGAACGCCTCGACCGTCTGGCCGGTCACACCGCGATTGCTGCCGGCCTGGATGAATGTTACGGAGGCGAGAAGGGGGACAATCTTCGTAGGACAGGCGTCCCGCCTGTCTCCATTTTTTATTTTCGAAAAGTCAGAGACAGGCGCGACGCCTGTCCTACTTTGAAGTGGTTCAATTCCGCGTTCCTCAAAAATTTGCTGGATGGCGAAAAAGGCCGCCTTCGCGTTCAGCGTGTCAAAAATCGTCTCCACCAGCAGCAAATCCACGCCGCCGTCGAGCAACCCACGGACCTGTTCCGAATAAGCCGTGACCAGTTCATCGTAAGTGCAGCCGCGCGCGGCCGGATTGTTCACGTCGGTCGAAATGGACGATGTTTTGGTCGTCGGCCCGATGGCGCCGGCCGCCAGACAGACGCGACCAGGCTGCGCTTGCTCAACCTTATCCACCGCCCGACGCGCACATTCCGCACCGGCCTTGGACAATTCATAGGCCAGCGATTCCAGGCCGTAATCGGCCAGTGAAATGGCCTGCGAATTAAACGTGTTCGTTTCAATGATGTCTGCGCCGGCCTCAAGATACTGCCGATGGATATCATCGATGATGTCCGGCCGGGTGAGATTCAACAGGTCATTGTTGCCTTTGAGGTCTTTGCCGCGCCAATCCGCAAACCGCGCGCCGCGGAAATCCGCTTCCGTCAGCTTGCGCTGCTGGATCATCGTGCCCATCGCGCCGTCCAGGATGACGATGCGCTCGCGCAGCTGACGTTCCAGTTCGGCGGCCCGGTTCGATTTTGTATTCACACGATTCAATTCCATATCGGCCATGCTGCGTGTAAAATAACCCTTTGCCTTCAGGAAGCAAATAAAATATATCAACGCATCCTGATATGTTGATATATCAATCTAACATTGAAAACAGGCTATTGTGGCCCGTTCATGGATGACCTGTTGACTTCATGCGCGCGTCTGATAAATTCACCACCCTTTGTTTGCATGAAAACGCATTTGCCCAAAGTGAATTTGGACCAGCGGAAATGGCACGTGATTGACGCCGATGGCGCCGTGCTTGGCCGGCTGGCCGTGCAGGTGGCCGACATTTTGCGCGGCAAAAACACGCCCGTGTACACGCCCCACCTCGACGCCGGCGGCTTTGTCGTCGTCATCAACGCCGAGAAAGTCCGGCTGACCGGCAAGAAGGAGACGGCCAAGGAATTCATGAGCTATTCCGGCTGGAAAGGCGGCGAAAAATACCGGACGGTCGAACAAATCCGGGCGAAGCATCCGGAAAAACTCGTTCTGCACGCCGTGAAAGGGATGATTCCCAAGAACCGGCTGGGCGACCGGTTGTTGACCAAGCTGAAAGTGTTCAAAGGACCGAAACATCCGCACGCGGCACAAAAGCCCGAACTGCTCAAAGCCGCGGCCTGATTTGATTTATGGCGACAGACACGAAGACCAACGAATTTCTCGGCACCGGCCGGCGCAAGACGGCCATCGCGCGGGTCCGGCTCGCCTCCGGCACCGGCAAAATTACCGTGAATGGCCGGCCGTTTGAAAATTATTTCCCGCTCGAAACCCTCCGCTCGACGGCGGCGCAGCCTTTGGCCGTCACCGGCAACACGGAAAAATTTGACGTGCGCATCAATGTCACCGGCGGCGGGCCGAACGGGCAGGCCGGTGCGGTGCGGCACGGGATTGCCCGGGCGCTGATTGTGGCGGACGCCACGCTGCGGGCCGCGCTCAAGGCCGAGGGCCTGCTCACGCGCGATTCGCGCATGAAAGAGCGCAAGAAGTACGGCCAGCCGGGTGCGCGCAAACGGTTCCAATACTCGAAACGTTAATCGCGCTGGAAAGTTTCCGACCCCGCTGGCAAAACCGGCGGGGTTTTTTGTTTTACGGAAACCACGAAACACACGAAATGACACGAAAGAAGAATTTGATTCAAAGCGGCAACGTCTTTTGATGGGACGATTTCATCTGCGTAAATTTTCGTGTGGTTCGTGTGGTTCGTGGTTAAAATTTTTAAAATGAAAACGAAGAAAATCGCCATTATCGGTGCATCCGGTTACTCCGGCGAGGAACTCGTCCGGTTGCTGTTGAACCATCCGCACGCGGAACTGGTCGCCGTGACCTCGCGCCAGAATGCGGGGCAGACGCTCGCGCAGGTCTTTCCCAAATTCGCCAGCCATCCCCGGTCAAAAATCTTGCGCTTCACCGAGCCGAAGTCCGAATTGCTCGCGAAGCAGGCGGACGCCGTGTTCCTGGCGTTGCCACACGGCGTTGCCGCCGAATACGCCGTGCCGTTGCTGGATGCCGGTTGCCTCGTGATTGACCTCAGCGCGGATTTCCGGCTCAAGAGCGCGGAAGTTTACAAAGACTTTTACGCACATGACCATCGCGCGCCGGATTTGCTGAAAAAGGCCGTCTATGGTTTGCCGGAAATTTATCGGGCGGAAATCAAAAAGGCCCTGCTGGTCGCGTCACCCGGCTGTTATCCGACCAGCATTTTGCTTCCGGTGATTCCGCTGCTGAAGGCCGGCCTGATCAAACCGACCGGCATCATCGCCGATTCGTTGAGCGGCGTCAGCGGCGCGGGCCGCAAAGCAGAACTGGATTACCTGTTTGTCGAATGCAACGAAAGCGTCCGGCCTTACGCCGTGCCCAAGCACCGGCATTTGTCGGAAATCGAGGAACAACTTTCGCTGGCCGCAAAAGAGCCGGTCACCATCCAGTTCACCCCGCATCTGATTCCGGTGAATCGCGGCATTTTGACGACGCTTTATCTCACCCCGGCGGAAAAATCCGTTGACGCGGAGAAGATTTCCGCGTGTTACCAAAAGGCTTACGACCCGGAACCGTTCGTGCGCCTGCTCGACGGCAAAAACCTGCCCGACACCAAGAATGTCAACGGCACGAATGTCATTGAAATCGCGTGGCGGATTGATCCGCGGACGGGCCGGCTCATCGTCATGAGCGCCGAGGACAATCTCGTCAAAGGCGCGAGCGGCCAGGCCGTGCAAAGCATGAATCTTCTCTGCGGTTTCCCGGAGACGGCGGGGTTGATTTGAATTTAACCTGTAGGAGCCGACGTAAGGAGGCTCATTGCAATTCAATTGATTGACGCCTCGTGACCTCGGCAGCAACAAGAAAAGGCGAAACGAAATGGAATGCCGCTGATTACGCCGCGAATTCCGTCGTGCAACAAACCTGGGCGCGTGAACTCATCGCCCGACTCAATCTGCGCGGCGATGAGCGCGTCCTCGATGTCGGCTGCGGCGATGGCAAGGTCAGCGCCGAAATCGCCCAAGCCGTGCCGCACGGCTCCGTGGTGGGCCTTGATGCCTCGCGACCGATGATTCGGTTTGCCCGAGTGTCTTTTCCCGCAAGTGAAATTCGCAATTTGCAGTTCCGGGTGATGGATGCGCGCCACATCCGGTTTGAGCGGCCATTCGATCTGGTTTTTTCCAACGCGGCCCTGCACTGGGTGGACGATCATCGGGCTTTTTTACGCGGCGTGGCGGCGTGCCTGCGTTCAGGTGGGCGGCTGTTGGTTTCCTGCGGCGGCAAGGGCAACGCGCACGACGTATTCGTCGCATTGCGCCCGGAGTTGCGGCTCAAACGCTGGCGCGAATTTTTTCGCCGGATACCGAAGCCGTATTTTTTTCACAGTCCGGACAATTACGAAAAGTGGCTGCCGCAGTTCGGGTTCAAAACGATCAGCGTCCGGCTCGTGCCAAAGGATGCGGTTTACGAGGGGCAGGACAAGTTTGTCGCGTGGTTGCGCACGACCTGGCTGCCTTACGTCCAGCGTGTGCCGGAAAAAGTGGCACGGGCGTCCCGCCCGTCAGTTCCTTCTGAAACAAAGTGTCGAACAGGCGAGACGCCTGTGCCACTAAATCCACGTGAGGAATTTATCGCTGCCGTCGCGGCCCGGTACCTGGCCAAACACCCGCCGGATGCGGAAGGCAAAGTGCGCGTTCGCATGGTGCGGCTGGAAATTGAGGCGGAAACAATTTGACCACGAAATATACGAACCACACGACCGATGAACGACGAATGACGAAATCCGGATGACAAAAAACGTTCTACCGCATTCGATTTTTGGAATTCGTTATTGGGATTTCTTTAGTCATTCGGATTTATGGTTTCGTCATTTCCTTTTTCGTGGTTCAATCAATTTTAGAAAATGAAATCGTTTAAAGAGATTCCGGGTTCCATCGTCGCACCGCAAGGTTTTCTCACCAGCGGCGTGTTTTGTGACATCAAACGGCTCGGCACGGGCAAAGGTTCTAACAAGGGCCAAAAGCGCGACCTTGCGCTGATTGTATCTGAGGTGCCGGCGACGGTTGCGGGCATGTTCACGACCAATCAGGTTTGCGCCGCGCCGGTGAAAGTATGTGCGGAACGCGTGAAAAAGGGCGCCGCCCGGGCCATCGTCGCCAATTCCGGCAACGCCAACGCCTGCACCGGCAAACAAGGTTTGAACGATGCGCGCGAAATGACGGCGTTTGTAGCGGCGGTCTATGACCGTCGCAAATTGAAAATCAAAATTCCACCGGCGGTCACAGACCGCCGCTACAGTATTTCCGCGGAACACGTCCTGGTCGGTTCAACCGGGCGTATTGGCGTCGCCCTGCCAATGGCCAATGTCCGGGCCGGCATTAACGAAGCCGTAACTTTGCTCGACAATTCGCCCGCCAGCGCTGCTCATGCGATGGAAGCCATCATGACCAGCGACACGCGGCCCAAGCAGATCGCGGTAGAATTTAAGCTCAGTGGCAAAACCGCCCGCGTCGGCGGAATATGCAAAGGCGCGGGCATGATTCAGCCGGGCATGTCCGCAACGGGCAAACGCCCCGCCGCGCTGCACGCGACCATGCTCTGTTTCATCACGACGGATGCGGCCATTGATCCGGAAATGTTGCAGGCCGCTTTGCAGGCGGCGGTCGTGCAGAGTTTCAATCGTATCACCGTGGACGGTGACATGAGCACGAACGACACGGTGCTGGTGCTGGCGAATGGATTGGCCGGGAACCGGAAATTCGGAGTTCGGAGTTCGGAGTTCGGAATTTTCCAAGCTGCGCTTGGTCACGTCTGCTTGGAACTCGCGAAGATGATTGTGCGGGATGGCGAAGGGGTGCATCGCGTGGTGACGGTGCGGGTGAACGGCGCGAAAACGGTTCAGGATGCCGATGCCGCCGCGCGGGCGGTGGCCAACAGCCCGCTGGTGAAAACGAGCTGGCACGGTGGCGACCCGAACTGGGGCCGGATCATGTGCGCGCTGGGATATTCACCGGCGAACGTCGCCGAAAACCAGGTGGACATTGGCTATTCCGCTCCGGGTGGAAAACAGATTTTGTGGAGTTTGAAGCGCGGTCAGCCGACCAAGGCGAGGTTCAAGCAGCTTTGCGCCGCCGTGTCGCCGAAGGAATTTGATTTGCACATCAACCTGAACCTTGGCAAGGCCAGCGCCGTCATTTACGCCGCCGATTTGACCGAGGCTTATGTGGATTTCAATAAAGGCGACGTGGGTGATCCGACAACTTTAGGTGGATGATTATGGATGATTCCAAAAACAGTTTTAACCAAATCCGCCTCGCAGATGATAGGGGTCAAACTGCGGTCGTTGTCGAACTTTGCAAAAAACATCTGCGAAAATTTCCGAAGCACGGTCCTGGTTGGTTGTATTATGGGATGGCGCAGATTGACCTTTGCCGATATGCAGAGGCAGAAAAGTCAATCCGTCGCGCAATCACGTTATGTCCTCAAAAAGCCCGGCCAATTGCATACTCGCAAATGGGACATTTGTTCAAAGCCAAAGGTGATTTCAAACAAGCAGCGTTTTGGTATCGTAAAGCTATAAATCAAAAACCGCAGGATGCGACATGGCATATTTTTCTTGCCAGCAATGCTTTTAATCGCGGTTTGCTTAAACAGTCTGAAGTTTATTATCGCCGCGCTCTCAAATGTTCTGAAGGTCCTTTGGAAGAAGCTTACTTCAATTTGGGAGGAATCTTACTTGGGAAAAGAAATTATTCTGAAGCGATAAAATGTTATCAGGAAGCTTTGAAAATTGATCCGAAATATAACATTGCTAAAAAACGACTGGACGATGCAAAACTCGCTCTGCTGATATTGAATTCTTAAATTCTGAAGATTTGAGAAACAAAAAAGCCGTCGGATTTCTCCAGCGGCTTTTGAAATTTTCGCGCGACCTTCAGTTCGCAGCGCGACCACCGACACCCTTAGTGCCTTTGGCGATGACCTTGTCAGAATGCTTGGGCCGCAATGCGCGGGAAGCCGCGCCGGCCCGCCACATTTCGGAATTATGGATCTGGCCCAGTTCCTTTGCCAACTGCGCCTGGTAATTCTTGGCGCCGCAAGCCTTCAGAACACGCGCACATTCCTTGCCCGTCTTGACGCGGTGGTAAAGTTCCTTGAACACCGGCAATGTCGCCGCCTTGAATTTGGGTTTCCAGTCGAGCGCGCCGCGCTGGGCGGTGGCGGAACAATTCGAATACATCCAGTCCATGCCGTTTTCGTCCACGAGCCGGATGAGGCTTTGCGTGAGTTCCTCGACGGTTTCGTTGAAGGCTTCACTCGGCGAATGGCCGTGCGAGCGGAGCACGTCGTATTGCGCCTCCATGATGCCCGCCAGCGCGCCCATCAACACACCACGTTCGCCGGTGAGGTCGCTGAACACTTCGTGCTGGAACGTGGTCGGGAAGAGGTAACCCGAGCCGATGCCGATGCCGACGGCGAGGCAACGCTCTTCCGCGTGGCCGGTGGCGTCCTGCTCAACCGCGAAACTGGAATTGATGCCTGCGCCGGTAAGAAAATTGCGGCGGACGTTCAGGCCGGAACCCTTCGGCGCGACCATGATGACGTCCACGTTCTTCGGCGGAACCACCCCGGTCAATTTCTTGTAGGCGATGGAGAAGCCGTGCGAGAAGTAAAGCGCAGCGCCGGGCTTGAGATTTTTCTTCACGACCGGCCAGATGGCGCGTTGGGCGGCATCGGAAACGAGCATCTGGATGATGGTACCCTTTTGTACCGCTTCCTCGATGTCGAACAGCGTCTTGCCGGGTTTCCAGCCGTCGGCAACGGCGCGGTCCCAATCGCGTTTGAAGGCTTTGGCCTGGCCGATGATGACGTGGAAGCCGTTGTCGCGCAGGTTCAGTGATTGCGCCGGCCCTTGCACGCCGTAGCCGATGATCGCGATGGTTTCGTTCTTGAGCACCTTGCGGGCGCGCGCCATCGGGAATTCCTTCCGCGTGATGACTTTTTCCTTCGTTCCGCCAAAATCAATCGTTGCCATATTTCAATCTTTCTTCTCCGGACGTTGGTTCAATGTCGTCCACTTGTTCAAATGAGTTTTTAATTCTAAACATCAGGACGCGTCAGTCAAATGGAAACGCCAGCAAGCTAAATCCAAATGACGAAATCCGAATGACGAAAGAAGCCTGAAGCCAGAAATCCGAACGGAGTACCCAAAGGCGGCGCTTTTTGTGGATCAGGAATTCGGCCTTCGGATTTCTTTCGGATTTCGGCCTTCGGCCTTCGGGTTTTGCCACGCCATTCTGATGCCTGGAGCGACCGCGTACGTCGCAGGAAAGGCACGGCTGCAAAGCGGGTGCCCGAAAGGTTACTTGCGTGGCAACGCCACTTTGCCCGTGCGCGTG
>DATNHI010000307.1:0-3618 GCA_035605035.1 Verrucomicrobiia bacterium | reverse complement strand
CACGACCTCGTCTTCGCCCTCGTAGATCGGTTTGACCCAGATGCCGTTGACGGTGCCACAGTCTTCTTCGAGGACGATCACGTCCTGCGCCACGTCCACCAGCTTGCGTGTCAGATAGCCCGAGTCAGCCGTCTTGAGCGCCGTGTCAGCCAGCCCTTTGCGGGCGCCGTGCGTGGAGATGAAGTATTCGAGCACGGTGAGGCCCTCACGGAAGTTGGCGAGAATCGGTTTCTCGATGATGTCACCGCTGGGTTTGGCCATGAGGCCGCGCACACCGGCGAGCTGGCGCACCTGCTGGCGGTTGCCGCGCGCGCCGGAATCCACCATCAGATAGACCGGGTTGAATTCCTTCTTGCCCTGGTTCTGCTCCAGCGTCTTGAACATGACGTTGGAAATCATGTCAGTGCAATGCGTCCAGATGTCCACGATCTTGTTGTAGCGTTCGCCGGGGGTGATGACGCCCTTGCGATACTGCTTCTCAACTTCCTTGATCTGCTTCTGCGCCGTGTCAATTTCCTGGTCCTTCTCCTTCGGAATAATCATGTCATCAATGCCGATGGAACAACCCGACTTGGTCGCTTCGCGGAAGCCGAGCTCCTTGAGTTTGTCGAGCATGGTCACGGTTTTTTCGTGGCCGGCAAACTTGTAACATTTCCAGATCAAATCGCCGAGTTCGGACTTTTTGACCGGTTTGTTGGGGAAACCCAGTTCCGGGGGCCAGATTTCACTGAAAGTTACGCGGCCCACGGTTGTCTCGATGAGCTTTTTGGTCGCGTCGCCGAAAATGACCTTTTTGCCGAAATCAGGATTCGCCAGGCGAATGCGGTCGTGCGTCTTCAACGCGCCGTCTTCGTAGGCGAACAACACTTCCTCCTTCGAGCCGAACAACGGCAGTTTGCGCGTGTCGGACGGCATAGGCGTGCGCGGCTCGGCGGTGAGATAATAACAACCGAGCGTGATGTCCTGCGTCGGGGTGATGATGGGTTTGCCGGACGACGGGCTGAAGATGTTGTTCGGCGCCATCATCAACAGGCGCGCTTCCATTTGCGCCTCGACGGACAGCGGCACGTGCACGGCCATCTGGTCGCCGTCGAAGTCGGCGTTGTAAGCGGTGCAAACCAGCGGGTGAATGCGGATGGCCTCGCCTTCAATCAGCAGCGGTTCGAAGGCTTGCACGGACAGGCGGTGCAGCGTCGGCGCGCGGTTGAGCAGCACCGGATGGCCCTTGGTGACCTCTTCCAGCACGTCCCACACTTCCTTCGTCTGGCGTTCAATCATTTTTTTCGCGCTGCGAACGGTGTGAACGTAACCGAGTTCCTTCAGGCGGCGGATGATGAACGGCTCGAACAACACGAGCGCCATCTTCTTGGGCAGACCGCACTGGTGCAGCTTGAGTTCGGGGCCGATGACGATGACCGAGCGGCCGGAATAATCCACGCGCTTGCCGAGCAGGTTCTGGCGGAACCGTCCGCCTTTGCCCTTGAGCATGTCGGACAGCGATTTAAGCGAGCGATTGCCCGCGCCGGTGACCGGGCGGCCGTGCCGGCCGTTGTCAAACAGCGCGTCCACCGCCTCCTGCAACATGCGCTTTTCGTTGCGGATGATGACTTCGGGCGTCTTGAGCTGGAGCAGCGTCTTGAGCCGGTTGTTCCGGTTGATGACGCGGCGATACAAATCGTTCAGGTCGGACGTGGCGAAACGTCCGCCTTCGAGCGGGACGAGCGCACGCAGGTCCGGCGGAATGACCGGCAGCACCGTGAGAATCATCCATTCCGGACGGCTTTTGGAGATTTGCAACCCCTGGAGCAGCTTGATCCGTTTCGCGAGTTTCTTGCGGATTTGCTTGCTCTTGGTTTCGGTCATCGCCTGCTGCAATTGCTCGGTTTGTTTGGCCAAATCCACCTGCGCCAAGGCGTCGCGCACGGCTTCCGCGCCCATCTTGGCCACGAACGCGTCCGCGCCGTAGGTTTCGCGGGCTTCGCGGTAATCAATTTCGTTGAGCAACTGATTTGGCTTGAGCGCCGTGTTGCCCGGGTCAATGACCATGTAATCCTCGTAATAAATCACGCGCTCCAGGTTGCGCGCCGTCATGTCGAGCACCAGCCCGATGCGCGACGGCATGCACTTGAAAAACCAGATGTGTTGAACCGGCACGGCCAGTTCGATGTGGCCCATGCGTTCGCGGCGGACGCGGGCAAGTGTCACCTCGACGCCGCAGCGGTCGCAGACGATGCCGCGGTGTTTGATGCGCTTGTATTTGCCGCACGAGCATTCCCAATCCTTGACCGGGCCGAAAATGCGTTCGCAGAACAAGCCGCCTTTTTCCGGCTTGAACGTGCGGTAATTGATGGTTTCGGGGTTCTTGACCTCGCCTTTGGACCAGGAACGGATGGCTTCAGGCGACGCGACAGAGATCGCGACGTAATCCACCTGATTGACCTTGTCCAGTCCGAGCAACTCCCGGGCGCTTTCTTTGGTGCTGATCATAAAAAATTAAATTTCAAAAAATTATTTCCGACCGAATACGGTTCGCTGCATAAAAAATATCAACGCACACAACGCAGAAAATATGAGCGTGGACAATGGCCAACCGACTACACAAAATAAAATTGCTCGCGAACCTGTGACTGGCTGTCCATTTTCAAAAACAGCATTTTTGCCACAGGCCGCTGCAATTCCTGGCACTAAAAAGAGCAGGAAACAGAATAATCCAATCGGAATCAGAAACGCTCTGAACAGTTTCCAAAATTGTTTTTCTGTCTTCAAAATGTGAATCAGTTGTTTCACTTACTCATCAAACCGCCGTCAAAGCCGCCACCGCTTCGCCATTTCCGGTTGGATGTTCAGCCGGGTTTGAATAGCCGACCTTCACATCGAGGCCGAGCGATTGCATTTCCTTGACGAGCACGTTGAAGGATTCGGGGATGCCCGCCTCCAACGAGTTGTCGCCCTTGACGATGCTCTCGTAAATCCGCGTGCGGCCCTGCACGTCGTCGGATTTGACGGTGAGCAATTCCTGCAACGTGTAGGCGGCGCCGTAGGCTTCCATGGCCCACACCTCCATTTCGCCGAAGCGCTGACCGCCGTATTGCGCCTTGCCGCCGAGCGGCTGCTGGGTGACGAGCGAATACGGCCCGACCGCGCGGGCGTGAATCTTGTCGGCCACCAGATGGCCGAGCTTCATCATGTAAATGTAGCCCACGACGATTTCCTGGTCGAATTGATCGCCGGTGCGGCCGTCGTAAAGGTGCGTCTTGCCGTGTTCGGGCAATTCGGCCTGTTTCAAGTAACCGCGGATGTCCTTTTCTTTGATGCCGTCGAAGACCGGCGTGGCCAGTTTCAGGCCGAGAATCCGCGCGGCCCAGCCGAGGTGCGTTTCGAGCACCTGGCCGACGTTCATGCGCGACGGCACGCCCAGCGGATTCAACACGATGTCCACCGGCGTTCCGTCCGCAAGGAACGGCATGTCCTCTTCCTTCACGATGCGCGCGACGACTCCCTTGTTGCCGTGGCGTCCGGCCATCTTGTCGCCGACCGACAGCTTGCGCTTGGACGCGATATAAACCTTGACGGACTTGACAATGCCGCTCTCGACGCCTTCGCCTGCTTCGGCGCGTT
>DATNHI010000306.1:0-5574 GCA_035605035.1 Verrucomicrobiia bacterium | reverse complement strand
CGCTGAAGTGCCATCCACACGGATTTGTTGCACGACATGGCGGTAGTTTTTGGCGGCGCCGCCCGGCGGCGCGTATCGCAGCCAAAGTTTGTAGCCGTCTTCATCCGGCAGTTGTGCTGGCGGTTTGGCGGCATTGCTCCGCGTCGTGCAACCGCCGGCGCAGAGCCCTGCGCCACCCGCCAGCCCCACCGCCACAAATTCTCGCCGGGACATTTTCATGGCTCAATCAAAGATGAAATTAGTTTTGTCAGCTCCACAATGAAATCGGTTCACCAAAACGTGGTAATTGCTTCCACGTTTCGCAGTCTTTCATTTTTTTGGCTGGTTGGAAACCCAAATCTCATCACCCGGTCCAGCCCGTGCCGCTCATTGCGGCAAAGGCGGTTGCCGGGCAGCCGGTAATAGCGCATCGAAAAACACCGGCTTCTATTTGGGATGGACTTTACTGTCCGGAAGTGTTACATGTTTAAGTGAAACGGAGATCAGAGTGCAACATGACAGTGGTCATCTTGCCAAGATCGTGAGTTTTATTTTTTTTCAAGGAGGCGGCTGATTGCCCATGTTGAAAAGTTTTTCAATTGTCCTGTTGCTGGCCGGGTTTGCGATGGGCGGCGGGTCTTTGGGCAGCGGGGTGTGGAAAGGGATCAACCGGTCGCAATACCAAGACAGCTCAAGCGGATCCCCGCTCCCTTTTACGGTGCCAGCGGGCAACCTCTCGCAGACGTTTCAAATTGGCGCGCGGGAAGAGGGCTTGGACATGGACAAATCCGTTTTCGGCGCCGCGGGCTATTCTTTCACGGTGGCCAATCCCGACATTGGCACCGCTGGCGCGACGCCGACGACCGTGACGATTGATCCGACCAAGGTCTATCAGACCATTGAAGGACTCGGCGGCGCGACGGCGTTTTACGCGGGCTGGCTCACCGCCCATCCTTACAAGCAGGAGATCTACAGCAACGCCTTCGCCGGACTGAACCTCTCGATGCTGCGGTTGGGGGATTGGTATCGTTATCAGACGCCTTTGGCGGGTTTCGATTCGGCCGCCACGGAAATCGTTGCCAGCGCCAATCGTGTTTTGGGACATCCGGTTCCGGTCTATATGAGTTCCTGGTCGCCGCCGGCGTTTTTGAAGAGCAATGGCCAGGTGGGCAACGGCGGCACGCTCATCTACACCAACGGCAGCTTTGCCTATACTAATTTCGCGCAGTATTGGTATGACTCGATTCAGGCATATCAGTCCAACGGTGTCAATCTCACCTGGATCAGCCTCCAGAACGAACCTGACTGGGTCGCCACCTACGATTCCTGCATCTTCCATCCGACCGAAGACACGGTGAACGGCACCAACTACGCGAGCTACTCCAAGGCGCTGAACGCGGTGTACCAGCGCCTGACTAACCTGCCGTCGCCGCCGAAACTGCTCGCGCCGGAACCCGTCCACGTTGCCTACAACGACCTTGCGAACTACGCCGCGACCATGAACTCGAGCAGCTTTTATGGCGTGGCGCACCACTTTTACGGCGACGGCGGAGCGACGGGGGATTCATACTTGAGCAGTATAAGTGCGGCGGCTAAAGTTTTCCCCGCCAAGCCGCATTTCATGACCGAGTATGGTGATGTTGTGGACATGATCGAATGTGCGAATTTGATCCACAACTGCCTGGTCGTTGAACAGGTCAGCGGATACAACCACTGGAGTCTGGTCTGGCCGGGCACCAATGGCGGGCTGATTCAGATTGAGAATCCGTATGCCGCCCAGTCCACCTGGACCAACGCGCCGCCCGGCACGCCGACCCAGTCCCATGGTTGGTGGTATTCACCAAGTTACTGGTCCATGAAACATTTTTCCTATTTCATTCAACCGGGCTACCAGCGCGTGAGCGCCACGGACAACGACAGCAACGTCCGGTCTTCGGCCTACCTTTCGCCCGACGGTCTGCGACTGGTGGTGGTTTTGATCAACACCAACCGCGCCGTGTCCTCGACGATGAATTTCAACTTCGGCCTGTTTGGCGGCGGCAAATCCAGCGTGTACCAAACCGCCGACACAAATTATTATTTCCAACTGCTTGGGCCGTTGACGAACGGACAAGTGCTGCCGCCGCGTTCGCTGACAACGGTTGTGCTGGACAAATTATTGAACGTTGGTTCCGCCAGCAATCCTTCGCCGTCCAATGGCGCCTCCGGTGTGGCCTTGAATTCCCCAATAAGCTGGACGCCCGGCAGCAATGCCTTGACGCACGCGGCCTATCTGGGCGCCAATTCCAACGCTGTCGCGCAAGCCGCGCCGATGTCGCCGCAATTCCTGGGAATCCTGAACACCAACACATTCTATCCGTCGCTGGCCGGAGGGACGGCCTGTTTCTGGCGCGTGGATGAAATCGCCGGCGCCAACACCAACACCGGCGCGGTCTGGTCCTTCACCACGGCGCCGCCGCCGTTTCTGCTGCATCGTTACAGCTTCAGCGAAACAGGTGGCGCCAGCACGGCCGACTCCGTGGGTGGTCCGGCGTGGACCGGCACGCTGCCCAATGGCGGCACGTTTGCAAGCGGCCAATTGACGCTCTCGTCCGGCTCCTCGCAATATGTCAGCCTGCCGGCGGGCATTGTCAACCTGTTGAGCAATTTCACCATCGAAACGTGGGTCAAGCTCAATACCACGGCCAACTGGATTCGCATTTTTGATTTCGGCGACAACACCACGACCTACATGTTCCTGACGCCGCAGAACGGCAGCACCACCCGGCTGCGCTTTGCCATCACCACCAGCAGCACCGGCGGCGAGCAACAGATCAATGGCCCCTCCGCTCTGGCTGCGGGTGGGTGGAATCATGTCGCCGTGACGCTCAACGGGCACACGGGGATTATTTATTTGAATGGCGTCGCCGTTGGAACGAACAGCGCGATGAACCTCACTCCGTTGAGCTTGGGCAGCACCAGCAATAATTACCTGGGCAAATCGCAGTGGGCTGATCCTTGCCTCAACGGCGTGATTGACGAGTTTCGCATTTACAGCGTCGCGCTGTCTCCGGCAGAAGTTGCCGCGACATTCAATTTGGGACCCAATCAATTGCTAAGCACAAACAGCCCCATGGTCGCCTATTCAACTTCAGCCAGCCATTTGACCCTGTCGTGGCCAATGTCGTCGGCTGGTTTCATGTTGCAATCGAGCACCAATCTCATTCAAGGGGATTGGCTCAACTTAACTTCCGTCCCGCCACAAATTGTCGCCGGCCAGTGGCAAATTACGATCCCCCTTTCCGGAAGCGCCGATGCGATGTTCTACCGGCTGGCAAAGTAAGGCGCCTCTCTGGAGAAATGGCGGCAAGGCCGGCGTTGAAGCGCTCAAAGAAGCCGGCGTCAAAAGCCATCATTACGAATCCCCGCTGACCGCCCACGAGCGGCAGTCCTGGCGGCGCAGCCTGCATGAAATTGCGCCGCTGCTGTTCAACAATTCAATTGACGGGCAGCACCACCTCTGTTAGCATCCCATCCAATTCCAATCATTTATGAAATTGAAAACTGCAATTATTCTTCTGACCTTTGCGGCCCTGCCGCTTTCCCTTCCCGCTGCCGATGTCACCGGCACCTGGCAAGCCCAATTCGACACGCAGCGCGGCTTGCAGAAATACACCTTCACCCTCAAGCAGGACGGCACGAACGTCACCGGCAAGGCCAGCGTGGACACGGACGGCGAGAAACGCGAAGCCGAATTGAAGGAAGGCAAGATCGTGGGCGACACAGTATCGTTTGTCGAGCTGTTGAGCATCCAGGACAACGACGTACGCATTACTTTCACCGGCAAGGTTTCGGCCGACGAGATCAAGTTCACCCGCGATGTTGGCGATTTTGGCAATTCGACGGCCACGGCCAAACGCGACGCGGCGGCCAATTCGACACCAGTGGCGGCGCCACAAACTGCCGCGGCGCAGACGAATGCGGCGAATCCCGAGTCAATCGGCGCGCGCCGCGGCGGGCGCGCTGGTCGCGGCGGATTTGGCGGCCCCGTCACACTCGGCCCTGACGATAAAGCAGCCTTCCCCAAGGCGCCAGAAGGTTTCGACAAAGTCCGGGAAGGCGTCGCTCGCGGCACGCTCGAGCGGGTGGATTACGACTCCAAGACCGTCGGCGTAAAGCGGTGGATGGAGGTGTACACTCCGCCGGGTTACTCCAAGGACAAGAAGTATCCCGTGCTGTTCTTGCTGCACGGCATCGGCGGCAATGAGGTTCGGGAGTGGACGAGGAACGGCGTGGCCAATGTCATCATCGACAATCTGATTGCCGACAAGAAGATCGAGCCCATGATCGTTGTGTTTCCCAACGGCAATGCAACGGCCGATGCCGGGCGCGGCGGCGCAGGCCAGGGGCGCGGCGGTCGCGGGGGCGGCGGCGGCGACCCTGCCGCCATCAGCGGCGACGGCTGGGGAAAGAACTTCGAGGGCGACTTGATCAAAGACATCATCCCCTTCATGGAGTCGCACTATTCCGTCTATGCCGATCGCGAACACCGCGCGGTGGCGGGGCTTTCCATGGGCGGCGGGCAAGCGCTCGACTTCGGCCTGGGCAACCTCGATACCTTCGCATGGGTCGGCGGGTTCTCTTCGGCGCCCAACACGCGAATGCCCGAGGTGTTGGTTCCTGATCCGGCCAGGGCCATTAAAATGCTCAAGCTGCTGTGGATTTCCGCCGGCAACAAGGACGGCTTGATCACCTTCAGCCAGCGCACGCACGTCTATCTCAAGGAAAAGAACGTTCCGCACATCTGGCACGTGGACGACAACGCCCACGACTTCAATCATTGGAAGAACAGTTTGTACTGGTTCGCGCAGCAGCTTTTCCGCTAAACCCGGTCAGCAAAGGTGACGACGGCTTCTGCACCATCACCAGCACTCCGCTGGCGCCGGGCTTTCACCGCCCCCTTTGCCAGTTTGCTCCCCTGCTCTTTCGCGATGGACGGCTCAACGCCGCCGACAACGATTCCAGGGCTTCAAATCCCTGGAGCTTGTGCGCGGATCGAATAGAGCGACGAGCGGGCGCCGATGAAGAGCGTGCGTTTGTCCGGGCCGCCGAAGGCCAGGCTGCCGGGGCGTTCCGGCAACTCCAGCACCCCGATCTCCTTGCCGGCGCGGTCGTAGATCCACACCTGGCCGCTGGCTAGATAGACGTTCCCGGCGGTGTCGCTGACGACGGCGGTCCCGCCGCGCTCGGCGAAAACGATGGTGGACAGCGAACGGTAGTTGTCGAGCTTCGCCACATAGGTGCGCCCATCGTCTTCACTCGTGAGGTAGTGCGACTGGCCGGGCGCAAACGCGGCAAGCTGCGAACTCTGGAGGTTCGGACGCCAGGTGCCGCCGGCCATGATCGCGGTTTTTGTGCCCGGCGCGTAGAAATAACCCCGGTGCTCGTTGGTCACAGTGCCGTTGATCGCCGTGTTGCTGCCCCGGTGATAAACGTAGCCGCGATGCTCCGTCATGTCCTTCATCACGGACAATGGATTGTGCAGCCCGACCGGCAGCAGGAGGACGGTCTCGGCCAGCACGTCTTCGGTTTCGGTCACGGCCTCCGCCTGAACCG
>DATNHI010000305.1:0-6029 GCA_035605035.1 Verrucomicrobiia bacterium | reverse complement strand
TGAGTCATCCGCCAAAATAATCCCCAACCCCAACGAGGTTGCATCACTTCGCCATCGAAGATTTTTTGCCGGCCGACAACAAATGCGCGCCTTTAAGCAGGCGGCAGAAGTCCTTTTTGCTGGTGACGTGCCGGGTGCCTTCCTTGCTGGCGAGGCTGGTCAGGGATTTGTATTCCACTTCCAGCCGTTCCAACCGCACGATGCGGATATATTCCTTGCCCTGTTTCCAGATCTGGCCTTGTTGCAGTTTCACCGCCATGTGATTTTGGGGAGGCAATCTGTCCCTCCGGTTTCCGTGACAGGAGAGGCAGCGACGAGCAGCCGGTTACTTTTGCTTGCCGGCGGCCTGCTTGTCGGCGATGGCCTGTTTTTTCATCTGGTCGGCGCTGTTGGCTTTGGCCTGTTTCTGGTTCGATTTCTTCCGGTTCGACTTTGGGGATCTATCGCCCATGGTGTTTGACTTTCCTTTGCTGGGTTGATTCACCTGCGGCTTGTCAGTTTCTCCGAAGGGAACCATATCATGCCTGCCGGGGCGGTCAGTGTAAATGATGGACGCGAAATCGTCCGGCAAAGGTGACGATCGGGTTGGAATGATAATCAACGGAATTCTCAGGATTATTGCCCAAAAGATAGTTGCCGATAGTTGTTGCCATTCCGCCGGAAACCAGTCAAATTGCAGGTGTCTGTTAGATAGCTTGTCTCTTTCAAGGCATGGTAAATCCTCAGGTGAACCTGGTTCAGTGATGATTTGAAATCCGATTAACGGAAACAGTCTGGTAGAAGCAAAGTTCAGTCTAGGACAGTAAAACATCATATGAGCAGTAAATTATTTGTCGGGAATCTTTCCTTTGACATCACCGAAAACAACCTGCAGGACGCGTTTGCCGCGCACGGCACGGTCGTGGAAACCAACCTGTTGATGGACCGGGAAACCGGCCGTCCGCGCGGTTTTGGTTTCATCACCATGAACTCCGCCGAGGAAGCGCAAAAAGCCATTGCGGCGCTGAACGGCGCGCAACTGGGCGGCCGCGCCCTCACCGTCAATGTCGCCAAACCGCGTGAAGAACGCGCCCCTGGCGGCGGTCGTCGCGAATACGGCGGCGGCGCCGGTCGTCGCGAACGTTACTGATCCAGTTTGGATTTCTGGCGGGGTTCGGTGAAAACCGGACTTCGCCTTTTTATTTTTCGGCTCGTCCCAACGGCTCTCGCTTCACCAGCACGCGCTCGATGCCGGCGGTCAGGCGGGAAGCGCAGCGTGGCCTCGGGGCGGATGGAGGCGCCGGCCAGGGATGGCCTACGGAATGGAGGAATTACTTTCCCGACTTGGGTTCCGGGTGCCAACCACCGGCCGAGTGTCGCGTTCGAACCAGGAGCGCAGTTTCAATCGCCCCGGATTTTCATAGTACTTGAAGCACAGGATCGACCCCACGATGATTCCGCCGGACACCACTGCGCCGATTAGAATATTCCAGGGGAACGGAAGAACAATTCCCTCGATGTCCAGCCAGGCCTTTAAATATCGGAGAATCGGGTCGTGCATGAGGTAGAGGGAATAGCTGGCGTGACCGAGCAAGACGAGCAATGGCATTGACAGGATGCGGCCAGTGGTCCCGGCGGCATTGGCGCATCCCAGGATAATCAGCAAGGCGCCGGGCGTGTAATAGAAACGGGCAAGGTAACAAGGCCAGTGTAAATTTACCATGGTCGCTACCAGTAACAGCAGCACGCCCCCTGTCAGCAAAGGATAACCAACGCGCGCGAGGTTTATTCTCCGGGCCAAATGAAACCCGGCCATGCCCAGCATAAACTCCGGCAAGTATTCGTATGCCAACCAGTAACCGCCGGGGAAAAGTTTAACCATGGCCGGCATCGCCGCGGTGAGGCCCAGCAGCAGGAGGACGCTGACCGCCAGCGGTTTTTTCACGCGTTTCAATACCAGGAAGAAAACCGGAGCTAAAAAGTAGAACAACGCCTCGCAACTGAGCGTCCAGGCCGCTTTGACCGGCTGTGCTCCCGCGTGGTGGCCGGGCCACAACATATCCGTCAACGTCAATTGCCAGGGAATTTCCGAAACTGACACGCGCGCGGTGTGGCTGTTCAGACCCAGGGGCAGGGCGAAAAAAAACATCAGCCAATGCAGCGGATAAATGCGCGCAAAGCGGTGCCAGTAAAAAACCCCTGCGTTCCCGCCAAACCGCCCGGTCCAATCCCGGTCTCCGTAGGTGTAACACATGATGAAACCGCTTAAGACGAAGAAGATGGTCACGCCGATATTGCCGGTGCAGTTGTACGGGATTTGCATCCATTCCAGGCCCGGAAGCATCGGGAGGTGTTCCCACACCACCAGGGCGGCGGCAAAAAAACGGATCGAGGTTAAAGCTCGAATTTCTTTGGACCCCAACTGCATCAGTATGCTAGTAGCGGGCAATTCGACTGGTAAGCAAGCGCAATCTGACCTCCTGTTTCCAATCCCGAAAAGAATGGCGTTCAAATCATTTGCATGCCCGCCGGGCGGAGGCTTTGGTCTTGAAACCGGTTGAAAGCCTAGGATACTCATCGCATGGACCGTCGCAATTTCATCAAACTCGGTGTGGTGGGCGCTGGCGCAGCATTGGCCGGTGTGGAACCGTTGCGGGGCGAAGACACTTCCACCTCAACGCGATCCAAACCGCCGACCACCACCCTGGTCGGCATGCCCATCTGCGTGGCGCCACTCGCACAACGGGAATTGGATCCGTTGTTTGATGACATGCGGCAGCGTGCCGGCGTGAATGCGCTGTTTCCGTTTATCTATTCCCACGAATCGCATCGCGCCGGAGTGACGCCCGCAGGTTTCCACGGTGGGAATTACGCGCTGCCGCACTGCAATATTACAAAGATACGCCCCTCACTTTGCAGGACATGCACGCGCCGGAATTAGGCGGCATTGACGTGCTGGCCCGCGTTATCCCCGTCGCTCGCCAGCACGGCATTCGGACCTTCTGTTTTTTGCTCGAAGACAATGTTCTCCCCGCAGCCGCGCCGCATTGGGAGGCGTTGTATGAAGTTGACCATCACGGCCATCCGGGCGGGCCGTGTTTTAATAATCCCCGCTACCAGAATTTCACGCTGGGGCTTGTGGAAGATTACACGCGCTCCTGCGACATCGGCGGCATCATTTGGGGTTCGGAACGCCAGAGTGGCCTGCTCAACACGCTCAACCTTTCCCAAAGCAGTGGAGAGAATCCCGGCAGCACCACGTGCTTGTGAATTTTGCCAAAAAAAAGGCGCGACCGCGGCCTGGATGTTGAACGCGCACGCCAGGGTTTCGACGAGGCGGAAAAGTTCACGCTCCACGGCCGCGCCGGCCAGCGCCCGCCCGACGGCTATTTCACCGCCTTCTGGCGTCTTTTGCTGAAGTATCCCGAAGTGCTCGCTTGGGAAAACCTTTGGGTCAGCAGCCGCCACGAGTTCCAGGCTGCGCTCTATCGCAAAGTGAAGTCCATCAATCCGGCGCTGCCGGTCGGCTGGCATGTCTGGCAAAACATGTCGTTCAGCCCGTTCCAGCGGGCCGAGGAAGACTACGCCGGGTTCACCGGATTTCCGACTTCCTTCGGCCGGCGCTCTATAACAATGTCGCCGGCGGACGATTCCTGAGTTTCGTCAAAGGCGCGCGCAACACGGTCTTCGGTGATTTGTCACCCGAGTTGACGCTCGAGGTGTTGTACCGGGAGCTGAACTACGACGAAGCACCCTGCGACAAGCTCCTCGCGACAGGGCTCTCGGCTGGTTATGTCGAGCGCGAGACGCGTCGCGCCGTGGAAGGCGTGGCCGGTCACCCTGTCCAAATCTGGCCGGGCGTGGATATTGACGTGCCGGTGGACAAAGGCGCGGGTCATTGCACGCCGGAAAGTGTCGGGCAGGCGGTGAAGGCGATGTTCAAGGGCGGTGCACAGGACATCATTCTCTCGCGTAATTACATCGAGATGAAACCCGAGAACCTGTCCGGCGCCGGCGCAGCGCTGCGCGAACTCGCGCAAGATTTAGTCCAATGCACGTTCAATGCGACGGTCAGGAATGAGCCACATCAACGCCACCAGCACGTAAACGCAGCAGGAAATCCACGGGCGGAAGAATGCCATTGCAATGGCGATGGCATAAAGGATCGGCGAGAGCTTGCCCTTGAAATCCCGGCCGATGGATGTGGCCAGTTTCGAGTCGCGACCGTGTTGCGCTATGATGACGTTCTGCAGAATGAAGTAAGCGATGGCCGCCATCAACATCACCACGCCGTAAAGCGCCGTCGGCGCGGTCGTGAAGTGGTTTTCGCCCATCCAGCCCGTGACGAAAGGAAAGAGCGACAGCCAGAACAGCAAGTGCAGGTTCGCCCACATCATCGCCGCGTTCACCCTGTTTGCTGCCTTGAGCAGGTGATGATGGTTGTTCCAATAAATGCCGAGGTAAATGAAGCTCAACACGTAAGTCAGGAAGACCGGCAACAATGGCTTCAACGCGGTGATGTCTGATGCGTTTTCATCCTTCGGCACATGCAAATCCAGCACCATGATGGTGATGATGATGGCCAGCACGCCGTCGCTGAACGCTTCCAGCCGGTTCTTTTCCATGCGGCAATTTAACGGGAGACCCGGCGGCGATGCAATGCCGCCGGGAAGGTTACCAACCTTCCCGGCGGACTGATGCTCACGCTCAATTCAGGTCAAACAACAGCACCTGCGCGTTGCCTTTGCCGGCAAGTTCCAGTTTCGATTCGCCGCTCACGGCTGCGGCATCGCCGCCATTGAGCGTTTTGCCGTTTAACGCCACCTCGCCTTCAGCCACATGAATCCAGGCGTGACGCCTCGGCTTGAGTTCGTGCGTTACCGTCTGGCCGTTGCTGAATTTCGCGAGCCACAGGTCGGCGTCCTGGTTGATGCGGATGCTGTCATCGCGACCCGATTTGCTGGCAATCAGATGCAACCGCCCCGGTGCGGCGTTGGCGCACGACTTTTCCGCGTAGGTCGGCTTGACCCCGGGTTTGTCCGGTTGGATCCAGATTTGCAGCAGATGCACCGCTTCGTCTTTGGACGGATTGAATTCACTGTGTTGCACGCCGGTGCCCGCCGCCATGTACTGGAATTCACCCGGCTTGATGATGCGCCCGTTGCCCATCGAATCCTTGTGCTCCAGCGCGCCGCTGAGAACGTAGGTGATAATTTCCATGTCGCGATGCGGGTGTTTGCCGAAACCCATGCCCGGCATCACGAAGTCGTCGTTGATCACGCGCAAATCCCGGAACCCCATCCATTGGGGATCGTAGTAATCGGCGAAGGAAAACGTGTGATACGTGTTAAGCCACCCGTGGTCGGCGTGGCCCCTTTCGTTGGCTTTTCTAATCGTCATCATATTGCCTCAAGATGCCTCGGATTGTAATCTTCGCAATCAGGCACTTTTGGGTGCCCACTGCTCATGAATCTAAAAACCGTGGAATGCGAGGTCGAACGCCTGCTGGCCGTGATTGGCGGGAAGTGGAAGGTGCTCATTTTGCGTGAATTGTTCCACGGCTCGCGCCGCCACGCCCGACTGTGCCGGGCGTTGCCGGGCATCAGTCAAAAGGTGCTCACCGCACAACTCCGGGAATTGGAATTGGACGGCGCCGTCCGGCGCGAAGTTTTTGAGTCAAAACGCCCACATGTCGAGTACTCGCTGACTCCCTTCGGCGAGAGGCTGCGCGGCCTGATTCGGCAAATGCACGATCTGGCCCTCGACAACTGCGCCGTGCTCAAACGCCGGCCGCCAGCGGGACGGTTTGAGCGGAAGAATTGAGCCAACATTAACGCCACCGCCTCTTTTGCCCCCAAAAAATAGTTGCCGATTGTTGTTGCTATTACGGCAAAATCGGCGATATTCGGCGCGTCTGTTAGATAGCGTATCGCTTCCACGGCATGGTGAATCTTCAAGTGAACCTGGTTCAGTGATGATTTGAAATCCGATTAACGGGAACAGTCTGGCTAGAGCAACGGTTGATCTCACAGTTAAAACATCACATGAGC
>DATNHI010000304.1:0-2496 GCA_035605035.1 Verrucomicrobiia bacterium | reverse complement strand
GATATTCCACCAGGACGATTGCGTGGACGGGTCGCGTTTGATGATGAGCAGTTGATTGAACTGCTGATAGACGTTGGCCGGGTCAACCCCCAAGCCGGAGAGGATTGAAGTTTGCAGCAAATTTTGCAGGGTATTGCCCCAGGCGGGCAGGAACACGAGCAAGGACGTGAGCAGCAACAGACGCACAAGCAAATCCAGAATGGATTTGTGCGAAGAACGGTGCTTGACGGTGACGATGACGCCGACAATGAAAAGTGCGAAGGCCACGCTCAACAGCAGCGTGTGGAGTTCACCACATTTGGCGAGGAACGTGGGAAAAATGCTGTCGAACGTGGCCATGATGAAGAATGGTTGAGGGTTATGGGGTGGTGGTTACGGCGTCGGGAACACGGTTGGCGCGTTGAGCAACTGGAACTTTGCCGTGTAATTGCTGATCGCCTCCGTGAACTCGGCGTTCTGCTGTTCGGTCAACGCCTGAATTTGTTTCTGCTGGTCGTTCCGGTTCTGGATGTCCTGCACCATCGCGGCGGACGCGGCCTGATTCACCTCGTCATCCGTGCTGGCAAGGTCGCTGTTCAGGCTGGTGAGAACGCCATGCAACTTCTGCACCTCGGCATCGGTGGTGGCATTTTGTAGCTGCTGCGTGGTCTGGGCGATTTGATCCTTGATGGCCGCACGCCGTTGCGCCGCGTTGTCGGCGACCGCGACGTAATTGCTGGCGGTGTTGATGATGGCCGAGAACGGTTCGTATTGACTGGCGGGCCGCTGGACGGTTTGACCGCGAGGCGTCTGGAAGCTCGTGCCCACCGTGGCGTAGATGCCTGAATCATTAAAGTTCAGGGCGATGTTGCCGTTGGCATTGGCGACGAGATTTTCGAGGTTCAAATTCGGCTCAAGGCTCTGCAAGTCGGCGTCCAACGGCGCGACCATTGACAGCAGCACCTTGCCCGGATTGCCGAACACGGCCTCGTAATTCTTGAACTCGGTCAACTGGCTGGTGAGCGTGTTGATTTGCTGCACCTGGTTGTCAATCATGGTGACGTATTTGGCGATGTTCTCGGCTTGATCCAATATCTGTTGGATGTTCATCGTCGGGTCATAGACGATCCACTGTGCGCGGGCGGAGAATGCCAGCGGCAGGGCGATGAGGGCTGCTACGATTAGTTTTTTCATATTTATCCTTTCACTGTTGTTGTTGTTTTACTGTTCGATGCGGAGAAATTGGGTGGTGGGTTTGAAAATCACACCGTCAATGGTCTGCTCCGGCAGATGCACTTCATAAAGCCGGACCCGGCCTTCATTGCCGGCCTTGGCCTGCTGCATGGAGACGTAGAGCCAGTATTGTTGTTTGACGGCATCGCTGCGGCCCTTGTCGTAGCCGGTCTGATAGGACTGGTCGTTCAGCTTGCTGTTGGCGTAGTGAAGTCCCTCGCCAACCAAAACGCCGCCCGCCGCACCGCCCACAACGGCGACGGGATTGCCTTTGGAAAGAACACCGCCGATGGCCGCGCCGCCTGCCCCCAACGCCACGTCGGTGGTGGTTCGGGTGACAGCGGCGCAGCCCGTGAACAGGCACACGGCACAGGCAAGAGGGATGAATTGAATCAATGATGTTTTCATAAGCATTTTTGTATCTTGGTTTATTTGGGTGAATGGGCGTGGGCGATGATGCCCTCGACGATGTTGGGACTCTGGCGCAGTTCGCGTGCGCGTTTGTCGAAATGTTCGCCGCTGGACGAACTGCAATAGAGCATCTCCGGCGACGCAACGTTGTGGACCGTGCCGCAGAGGTTGCGGGTCGAGTCCGTGTGCAAATAGGTGAACGGCGAATACTTCTGGCCGGCTTGATGGTCGGGCAGCGGGTAGTTCATGATGGCGTGCTGCGTTACTTCAGGCAGCGCGATGTCCTTGCCCATGTCATCCAGATCAGCGCGATCGTTCTGGCGCATGATGAAAAACTGGCGCGAGTTGCCGAAAACGGCGGAGCGAATGCGCGACTGTTTGAAGCGCGCATACTGCTGCACGATGGAAATGTTCCAGCAATTGAACTTGCGAAGCTGCGCGTAGGATTCCTGGACGATTTCCTGACCGCCGGGAATGTCGAGGAAGCGGGCGACCTCCTCGTAGATGTTCCGTTTCCGAATCGCGCGCGGCAGCGTCATGATGTGCTTGCGCGCGTGGTTGGTGATGAGGAAGCCCGCCGCCGCTTTCAGCTCCTTCGCGGATTCCGGGATGTAACCCAACTCGAAGTGGGCGATTTTTCCGGTGAGCGAAAGATTGCTCGTGCCGTCGAACAGGCAGCCGTAGTTGCCGTTGCGACACCACGGCAGAATCAGCGTGGCGATTTCCATGATTTGGTCGCGTTCGCCGCCCATCGGGTCGAGCATCATCAACTCCTGAAGCATCCGGTGCGTCGGGAATTCATCCGGCGTAAAGTGGGCAAAGGCGAGATTGCGGACTTCCTTGCTGGTCCGGGGGTCTTTCAGGAATTTCAAC
>DATNHI010000303.1:0-22164 GCA_035605035.1 Verrucomicrobiia bacterium | reverse complement strand
CAAACGTCTATACGGCCTGCCAAAATCTCTATGTCGGCGGCACGCCTACCATCTATTTCGCCGATACGTCGCACAGTGGTGACGGCAAAAACAATTCCGGCTCACCCTCCTGGGTCATGACCGGAGCGCCGGTCAGCACTCTTACGAATATCCAAGGCAACACCCTGGTCGTCCACGGCCTGTTCACCGGTTCCACTCAGGGACTCCAGACAACGGAAACGGGCACCAAACTCATCTTTGCCCAACCGGTCGGGTCCGGCGGGTTTGCCACTTCCTATATTACCAACAGTCCCACCATCGGTTTTTCCGACGCATCCGGCTCGGCCTCTCCTTATCCCGCAACGGGCAATATGGTTGAAGAAAATGTGTGCGTTCAGCCCTTTGTCATTTGCAAGTCAACCGCCACGGTGGGGGCAGTGACCAATATCAACAACGTCACCTGGGAACAGCTTGAATACGGCGTCCCGGCGGGCCGCATCCCGCTCTCGGCTTGGTCGGGCAAAATTACGGACACCAATTCGTTCATTTATCTCTACCAACGCACCAAAGACTCCGGCACCCGCCGCTGCGAAACCGCGCAGGAGTATTATCAATACAACGATCAGGTCGGTCCCAACAATGTCCCTTATATCTATGATTATACCAATAATTTCTGGTACACTCCCACGGTGACTGGCGTAACCGCGAACGGCTCTTCTCCCAACGGCGTTGTTGGCTCGGAAGGCGTGGGCCAGAACAATGTCAATCTGAACTGGGGCTATGGTTATATTGGCGGTGGTGACATCAAAAATTCACTCAACAACGGCAATGCCGCCAACCAGTCCATCGCTTATCTGTCTATTGGCGACTCCAAGGGCGTGGGCAGCGCTAACTGGAACAACGTCGTCTCCTACAATGGCATCTGGCCGACGGCCGCCGGCGCGGGCATTCATGGCAACGTCGGCACCAACGATTTCTCGCCCATCACGCTTGGTTACTATCCGTGCTGGGGTTTTGAAGTCCTGGTTTTCAGCACTGCAGCCTATCCGGCCGGTGACCAGGATATCACGCCGACACAATTGGGCGACGAATTCACACCGGGCAGTTTCATGGGGGTGTTTAATGCCCAGACATTTATCAACGGCGGCTCGCCCATCGTTGGCAGCATCGAAAAAACCATAACCGACAGCGAACCCGCCGGCGCCACCGCCATCACTCTTGCTGAGATGGTTAATGCCCGTCCGTCGGTTGGCGGAACCATCTTCCCGCCGTTCCAATGAAAAATGCGATTATGCCTTGGATTGTACGGTCAAGGCACTGACACAAACAGCCGGTGTGGATCCCGTCCGCATCGGCTGTTCTTTTTGCTACGCCGGTTCGCTGCGTGAGGTGAAACATCTTGCGCCGGTTTGATGCATTCCGGTGAATCGTGTTGGCGTTGTTCATCCGCCGGAAAGCGCGGTAATTGGCTATGCAGAATTAACAGGTATCGGTTGTGGTGACCAACCCGAAAAACGATGGGCCGGAACATGCAGAAAGGAGCTGAACCAGCGGGTTTTTGCCTCTGATTGTTCGTAATCCTGGCTGAGTTATTGCGCCGGGGATGAATCGTTTCAAAACTGTGACCGGCCCGACACCAGGATGTCACATCGCGTCTTCAGTCTGATGGCCTGTGCCCGTTGAGCGACATCTCATCTTCCAGGAGTTGACCTTGTTGCCTTCTGCCGAATGGATTCCCCGTTGCCAGGGATGGCTGATGGCGCGTGTGGCCGAAGGCGCAGGCTACTGGTTGCAGCACGGCGCCGACACCCGGCAACTGACTGCGGGTGACGGCCTGCTTATTTTTCGCAACGGCAACGGTGTCGTTCGTGCCAGCCAGCTTGGTTCGCTGAAATTGCAGTTCTTCACCGTCCAGCCGCAATACCTCAACGGCCTGCTCACCGTAACGGAATGGCATCAATTGGAAGTCGCCCCAAAGAATCCTTCCCCGCCCGCCACACTTTTCACCGCCGGTGAGCCGTTGGGGCAAAAATTCACGCGCCTGGCCGAGCAATCACATGCCGAGCGGTTGCCGATGCGCTGTGCGCTGCTTCAGTTTTGGGCCAGTGCCGTTGCCGGCTGGCTCACGTCATCGGCGCCCGCTTCCATCGGCGGCAACAAACTCCGGGACCATTTTCGGGAGTTGGTCAGCCAGATGACCGAAGCGGAACTTTCCGAGTGTTCGTTGAGCGACCTGTCCAAGCAGCTTCATTGCAGCGAACGCCATTTCAGCCGTTTGTTCCGAGAGGAATTCGGCGTGCCCTTCCGCGCCCGGCAAATCGAATTGCGCCTCCAGCGCGCGCGGCAACTGCTCGCGGGTTCCCAGGCCAAAATCATCAATATCGCCTACGACTGTGGCTACCGGCACCTCGGCCTGTTCAATGCCATGTTCAAAAAACGTTTTGGCCTCACCCCCAGCGAGTGGCGCCAGCAAAACCTTCGCAAGTATCCTCCCCATCCGGCGCGCAATCATCTCTCGCGGACGGCGGGTCGGATCTGCATCTGGCTCGCCACGCTCGGCTTGGCCTTTTCTCTGCCGGCTTTCGCCCAGACCAATCCGCCTTCCGGAGACACGGTGGCGATGGCCAAAGCGCGCGCCGCCCTGTTCCAAAAAATGGCCGAACTGGATGCGCAGGAACGACAGGCGGCCCATCCGCGGCCGGTCTCCACCAATGCCGGCCCCCAATTCGACGTGGAAAAATACCTGCTCATGGGAAATTCGATTCTGCCGCCGACTGCCATCGGCGAAATTTTCACAAATATTCCCGGGGCCTTTGGCACCAACGTCACTTTTGACGGCATCCGGGCGGCGTTGACGGACCTGCAAATGGCGTACCGCGAGCGCGGCTACGTGACCGTCGCCGTTGGCCTGCCCCAGCAAAAACTTACCAACGCCACAGTGAAGGTGCAGGTGACCGAAGGCCGGCTCGACAGCATCAACGTCGCCGGCGACGAGTGGCACCATTACTTCAGCTCGAACAATGTGATGCGCGCGTTGCCAAGCCTGCACACGAACATGTTGCTTAACTCGCACGTCTTCCAGCGCGAGCTGGACATCGCCAACGCCAATCGCGACCGCCAGATTTATCCCGTCATCGGCCCCGGCCCGGAGCCGGGCACCAGCGAACTCACGCTCAAGGTCAAGGACCGCCTGCCGTTGCACAGCCGGGTGGAGTTGAACAACGAATACACACCCAACACGCCTGACTTGCGCGTCGCTTTCAACGCCGAATACGACAACCTTTGGGATCTCGAACACCAGATTGGCCTGCAATATGGTTTTTCGCCCACGGTCATCGAAGGCAAACATGATTTCTGGCTCAGTCCGTTCGACGACCCCCAAATCGCCAATTACAGCGGTTACTATCGGTTGCCGCTGGGCCACGTCACATCGGTGCAGGAACAGATTGAGGCGAGTCCCGGTCGCTTCGGCTACAACGAAGTGACCCATCAGTTTAATTTGCCAACATCTACAGGGCGTCCGGAACTGACCATTTATGCCAGCCGCTCGGTTTCCGACACCGGCATCCAGCGCGGACCGGTTGGGGCCGCCATCCCACCCGCGGCGTTCACAAATAATGGGGTGGTCTATACCCCGATATCCTTTACGACCAACAGTGCCGGAGAAAACATTACATTGAACGAAGACCTTGGTTTGAAGCTGTCCTTGCCGCTGCCGCCCATGGGGAAAATGTCCGCGACCTTCTCCCTGGGTGTGGACTACAAGCATTACCGGCAGACCAGTTACAACACAAATGAAAATAATTTCTTGCTTGAATATGTGGATCAGCTTGGACATTTGAACATAATTCCATCCTCCGTCCCCCAGCCGCTGGCCGCCACCCATACGACCCTGAACTATGTTCCGCTGAACATTGGCTTGAGCGGTTCAATGCCGGACCAGTGGGGGACGACATTTTTCAACGCCCAGATGAATTTCAACGTGATGCCGTACTTTTCAGACAATGCCGATTTCGCCACGGCCATTGGCACCACCAACGGGGCGCATGCCCATTACGTGACCGTGCAAGCGGGCGCCGACCGGGTACAGACGATCTACCACGACTGGTCCGTCAAACTGCATGCGGATGGTCAATGGGCCAACACCCGCCTGTTCAGCAACGAACAATACGCCATGGGCGGCTCGGCGGGCGTGCGCGGATACCTGGACGGCGAGGCCTATGGCGACACCGGTTGGCGCGTCTCAATCGAGCCCCAGACGCCACTGATGAATATTGGCATGGTGGATGACAATACGCCGCTTTGGTTTCGCGGGTCGGTGTTTATGGATTACGGCCAAATCCATCTCCTGGACGGCGCGTATTTTACCGGGGTTGCTTCCCTGAACGGCCCAACGGTTGGAACCCTTCCCGGTAATCCGTCCCGCCTGAGTTTTTGGGGCACGGGTTTCAACCTTACCGCCAATATTGGCAATCATCTGGATGCCCGGTTCACGGTAGCCTTTCCGCTGATGGATCCGGCCGGGAGGCCGGGATTTTCCCCCGGACGGAATGCGCACGTATATTTTGGCGTCGGCGCCCAATTCTAAATGGACAGGTATTCCAAATTGTCACCGATTTGTAACGTGCCGCCCTTCATGAGTAGCCTAAATTTGAAAAAGTTTACAGGGCGGCGATTTATGAAGATCGGGTGTTTCAATTTTTTACCTTGGCTCGCGGTTGCCAGCGTCTCGTTGTTTGCCTTCGTCTGGCCGGCGCCGGCCAATCCCGCCGGCATGACGGTGCAGAGCGGCTCCGCCAGCGCTGCAATCAACGGTTCAACCCTTACCGTTACGACTTCGCAAAACACGTTTCTGAACTGGCAGACCTTCAACATCGCCGCCGGTGAAACTACCATTTTCAACCAGCCTTCCGCCTCGTCGGTCGTGGTCAACAACATCCATGACGCCAATGCCTCACAAATTTATGGCAGCTTGCAAGCCAACGGCGTGGTCGTACTGATTAACGCATCCGGCTTCTATTTTGGGCCGAATTCATTCGTCAAAACCGGTGGTCTCGTCCTGTCCACCGCGAATTGTCTCCCTCCGCAGAACGGTGGCGGCGGTTCCTGGGTGTTCAATGGCCCGCCGCCGCTGGCCAGCATTGTCAATTACGGCCAGATCCAGGTTGGCAACGGCAGTTCAGCTTTTCTCATCGCTAACAATGTTGAAAACCACGGCACCATCAGCGCCCCGGGTGGCAGCGTCGGACTCGCTTCGGGCCAGACCGTGTTGTTAAGTGACCGTCCCGATGGACGCGGCATGAGCATGCAGGTTACAATGCCTCAAGGTTCGGTAAACAACTACGGCACCATCATCGCCGATGGCGGCACGATTGCCATGAACGCCAGGGTGGTAAACCAAAACGGCCTGCTGCAAGCCAACTCGGTGCGCGATGTGAATGGCACGATTGAACTCGTCGCGTCCGACCAGCTTGATCTCGGTGCCAGTTCCCACATCGCCGCGCGTGGCGATGATTCCACGGCCGGCAGTTTCGGCGGCACCGTGACTCTGCAATCGGGGAACGATTTCAACGATGATGTCGGCAGCCGGATTGACGTGGGCGGCGGCGTCCAAGGCGGCAATGGCGGGAGCGTTGAAATCAGCGCGCCAAACGTTCTGTCGCTGAATTCCGCAATCGACGCGCGAGCACAGGTCGGTTGGACGGCAGGAACCTTGTTGCTGGATCCAGATTACATCACTCTGGACACATCCGGCACCGGCAGCGCCAGCGGTACAGTGTCGGCCGGGAGCAGCCCGGGCAGCACGCTGGATTTGAACGTGGACAACGCATTCGCCAATCTCGCCGTTTCCCAAATCATCCTTCAAGCTGTCTATGACATCACATTCGCCGGCAGCACATCCTGGAATTTGAGTCAGACCATCGGCGCGAATTTGGGAGGCGTGACCAGCGGCCAACTGACATTGCAGGCCGGACGCAACATCACCTTCCAGGACGGTTCCTCACTCTCGGACGCCCATAACTGGTCGGTGAATCTTGCCGCCGGATATAATTTCGCAAATAACACGGTCCAACCCGGTATCGGGAACATTTTCTTGAATGGCGGATTGGGAATGACCGGCGGCGGTTCGATCCAAATGGCGAGCGGTGGCATTTCATTGATGGCCGGACAGGACATAACGGCAGGCTCCGGCTATGTCATTACGACGGGCGGTGGCAGCATTTACGCACATGCGCTGAATGGAAACATTGACACCGGTTCCGACGCGCAGGGTTACCATTTTGTCAACAGCGCCGGTTCCCTCAGCGCAGCCTATAATTTTCAGAATGGTTTGGGTGGCATCAGCACGGAGGCGGGCGGTGATGTGTCGCTCATTGCCGGAGGCAATGTGACCAGCGTGTTGCCCGGCAAGGGTGTTTATTATTACGACGGCAATCAGGTCGCACCCGACAACGGAAATGATTATCTCACCGCGGGTTCCGGGGCCTACGGTTCACAGCCCGGGAACGTGACTGTTGTGGCCGGCGGCAATGTGACCGGCAATTATCTTGTGGCCAACGGCACCGGCAACATCTTCGCCGGGGTGGAAATGGACGCTAACGGCAATCCCGTTACCGATTCATCTGGAAACTATGTATTGGGCACCACCGGCAGCGCCGGGACGGATTTATCATACCACGGCCTGGCCTTGAACTTGATCCATGGCGGCTGGAATGTGGCTGCGGCACAAAACATTTTTTTGCAGGAAGTCCGGAATCCTAATGGCGTGTTTAACGGCAGCGGTTCTTTCAGCCATTACTTTAATTACGCACCCAACGCCTATGTTAATTTGTCCGCCGGCAACCTGGTGCAACTGGGAGCGTCCGTCGCGCTGCCGCGTTTGTCCGGCGGCAATAATAATGTGCCCATTATTTATCCTTCCATCTTGAATGTCACGGCGGGTTCGGGCGGCGTCATACTTGGAGCCCCGGGTTCTTCCACCAGCCTCACTCTTTTCCCTTCGGCGCAAGGCAGTTTGACCATTGACACGACTGGTTCACTGGTCAGTGACCTTAACTCCATCAGCGGCGCCCCTCAACTTTTCAATCTTGTCGTCTCGGACAGCAGCAGCCATCAATACACGTCAAGCACTTCGTTTGGCATCAACGATCACGCTGCCTCGCCGGTCCATCTCAATAACCCTACTCCGATGGAATTGGACATTGCCGGCAACATGCAGCTCGTTAATCTGGTGGTCCCGGAGGCGGCGCAAATCAACGTGGGCGGTAATATGATTAACTGCGGTTTTCAGGGAATGAACCTGTCGCCGGCGCCCGGCTTTCAAGTTCAGGTCCAGGAGGCCGACGGAAGCACGCGCATGGTTACCGTTGACCCCGGCGTTACCAGCATCAGCGTAACCGGTGACATCTATGACCGGAGCGCTTTCACGGATCTTACCGGAGTCACTCCCGCAGAAGCCGCCAATCTGTTCTACCTTTCCGAGTCTTTAAGCAGTTCCATTTCAGCCGCAACCCTGGCCTCAAGTTTTTTTTACAACCCCGCGACCGAAACGCTGACCTATGAAAATATTAATACGGCGACCCTGCAAAATGTCCTGAATGTGCTGAACAATTTGCCCGTCCAGGAATACATCAACGGCGTTCCTCAGTATGTAAACGGTGACCCCGCTGACGGCGTGATATTGGCACCCAACCCCGTTTCTGTCCTGGGCAATCCTACAACACCGGGCACGGTTGCCTATGCGCTGCTGGCACAATATAATGCTCTGGGGGCAATTCCAAAAAACGCCAATACCTTTGGTTATTTCATCGGCGGAGGTGGACAATTCAACGTGACGGCGCGGAGCATAGACCTGGGTACCTCCGCCGGGATACAATCGGAGGGTGTCAGCCTTTACAACATTCGGGGCAACTATCCCCTTGCCGGTTTGTTTGGCACGGGAGGCGCGTTCAATCACGGCGCAGACGTAAATGTTACCACCACAGGCAGCCACTCGGGAGGAGAGACCGCCAATAGCGATCTCATTGGAGACCTGGACATGTATTCCAGTTCCATCGCCTCCATGTTCGGCGGCAACATCTCCATCAATGTTGGCGGCGATGTTAATGTGGGCTCGTCAGTTTTCACCGTTAATAGCCTCAACGTCCGTGGCATCTACACGACAAGCCAAGGGGATTTGTCCATTATCGCTGAGGGCAATATCGATTGTAACGGTTCACGCATCGTAACCTACGACGGTGGAAATATAACCGTAGAGTCCTTGAATGGCAGCGTCAATGCCGGCTCCGGCGCTTCAACGCCCGTACAAGTCACTGGTTTTTATGAGAACCCCGTCACCCATGCTGTGTATACCACCAGTCCACAAATCCCTTTCAGCGGTATTGTGGCATTAACCTTTCCCGCTCGTGACGCCTCGTATCCGGCACCGCCGTCAACCCTCGGCAACATTTTGGTTGAAGCTCCAAACGGTGACATCAATGCTAATGCGGCCGGCATATTGCAGATTGCGCTGAACGGCTTGAACTATCCGGATGCCGTCACCACGGTCTTGGCAGGATATGAGTTACGCGATTCAAGCGGCAATGCTTTGGCCGCGGGCAGTCCGCTGGCGAGCATGCCCACCGTTCAAGGTTCGTTGATGACGGCCGCCCCGACTGATCCAGCGCAAACCGTTGTAGTTGGCAATGAACACATCCAGGTTTCTTCCGCTGTCTGGGCAGAATTGATTTCACTTTTGGGGCTCACGCCAGGCAGCGGCCAGGACATTAAAATTGACGTCTCCTCCGGTCAGACTGATTTAATCACCGCTTTACAGGGAAACAACACTGATTTTGCCAATTTTAATTACCTGACGTTGCATTCGACTGGTCATGACATCAACGCCAACGGCTCGGGCGTTATCGCCAGCAACGCAAAACTGGAAGCCAGCGGAAACATCAATGGCCTCATCTTTGCCCGCGATAACCTCGACATCAACGCGCAGAACAATGTGAACGTCACGGCCCTGGCAATCGGCAACGCCAATGTCAGCGGCCAACAGGTTATCGGCACGATTACCGGAGTCGGCGGAGTGAGTGTCAGCGGCGACTCCATTTCCGCTTCTTTGATCTCGGCCAATGTCAGCGGCGCGACCTCCGGCCAGAGCGGTTTGGGGCAGGGCACCGCCGCCAATGCCACCGCCGCCGCCGCATCCAGCAGCGGCGCCAATCAGACGGTCGCCTCAACCGACCAAGGCAACAACGACGACCAGAAAAAGAAAAAAGAGGTCGCGCTCGCCCAAAAGGTCAGCCGCGTCACCGTAGTTTTGCCGGCCAACGGCGCGTCGCCCGGCCCGGCCCGGAAACAAACCTCATCCCAAAAACAAACTGCAACGCAACCATTGTAACCATCATGCTTGTTCATCCCTTGTTTGCCGCCAATGCCGCGATGTACGCCATCCAGAATGCCACCACCGAGGGCAAGATTACCGTCATCGCGCTGCTGGTCTTGTCGCTGTTCAGTTGGACGATCATCATCACCAAATTCCGCCAGTTGATGATCGCGCGGAAGGCGACCAAAAAGTTCCTGGCTGCCTACGGTTCGACCCGCGACCCGCTGGACATCCAGCGCAAGAGGGAAGAATACGACGGCGCGCCCGCTTACCAGCTCTACATCCGCGGCGCGGATGAACTGACCTACCAACTCAAGAACAATCCGGTGCCCGTCCAGGCGGTCACTCGCGTGAATCCGGTGGAGGGCGTGGGGCAAGGCAACACCGATTATCTCGCCAAAGCCACCACGGTCAAAATCAGCATGGCGTCGTTCGAGGCGGTCAAAGTGATTCTGGAAGAGGCCGCCAGCGGGGAGGCGATGGCGCTGGAGAAAGGCATGATTGTGTTGTCCACGGCGGTGGCGGGCGGGCCGTTCATCGGATTGCTGGGCACGGTCTGGGGCGTCATGTCCACCTTTGCCGGCATTGCCGAAAGCAAAGCCGCCACGCTTACGGCCATGGCGCCCGGTGTGGCCGCCGCGCTGGTGGCCACGGTCACCGGCCTGCTGGTGGCCATCCCGGCCATGTTCGCCTACAATTTCATGGTCACCACCATCCGCCACCTGACCCAGGAACTCGACGGGTTTGCCAGCCGTTACGCCAACCAGATTGAACACGTTTATGTGGATCATCGCCCGCTGGCCGAGGAAATCCGGGACGCCAACGAAGTCCTGGCCGGGCGTATCGTCGGCGCGATAAAGAACAATGAAGCTTCCGCGCTGGTTGAATCATGAAGAAGTGTTCCAAGTCCGCGCATGAATCGCTGACGCAACTGAACATCACCCCGTTGCTGGACCTGGCGTTCGTGCTGCTGGTCATCTTCATCATCACCACCATCCCGCCGGTGAACGATCTGGACTTGAAACTGCCCACGGCGGCCAAACATCTCAAAGACCCGCCCCGCAAGGCCAATTACATCACCGTCCAGGCCGACGGCACCCTGTATTTGAACAAGGCGAAAATCGCTGATGCCTCCGACATGCTCCAGACCCTCATCGGCCTGCGCACGGAAGACCCGGACCTGAACATCATCATCCGCAGCGACAGCCAGACGAAATACAAACAAATCCGCGCCGTGCTCGATGTCTGCCAGCAGGCCAATGTGCCCAAGGTGGACCTGGCCACCGAAGCGCTGAAATGAAATTCTAAAGGCTGAAGGCTAAAAGCTAAAGTTTATGAACAGATTTCTCATTCCGGTCAAGTTTCAGCCTTTAGCCTTCAGCCTTCAACCTTGATAAAAAATGTTGCCGCACACCCAGCCGCGCAAAAAGCGCAACTCGTCCAAGGTGAACCTGCTCATCTCGTTCATCTTTCACGCGACGCTGGTATTAACACTGGTTTATTTCGCGGCGCGCCAGGGGTTACTGGGCAAACAAATCCAGAAAATTTCGGTGGAAATGATCAAGGAAAAGCCGCCGCAGAAACCCAAGGAACCCGATAAGCCCAAAGTCGAGCCGCCCAAGATCGAAGCACCCAAACTTGCCGCCGCGCCCAAGGTCGAGCCGCCCAAGGAAGCCGCCGCGCCCCCCACGGTGGCGCCGCCGAGCGTCGCGCCGCCGGCAGCCGAGTTGCCCTCCTTCGCCTTCGATGGCGGCAAGGAAGTCATCAGCAGTTCCGATCCGGTGCAACTCTACAAGAGCGCGGTCGAATTCGCCTTGCGCTCGAAATGGAACCGGCCCGGCAACCTGCACGACGACGATTACGTTGCCGAGGTGCAACTCTCGGTGCGCCGCGACGGGGAACTTGGCAATCCAGTCTGGGAAAAGGAATCCGGGAACCGGCTTTGGGACGATTCGGTCCGGCGCGCGGTGGCGGCCGTGACGCGCATGGACCGTCCGCCGCCCACGAATTTCCCGTCGCACATTGTGGTCCGGTTCGACGTACAGGAGGAAACCGAGCCGATATTGCAATGAAGCCAAAAATTAACTTTCAAACTGAAGATGAATTGGGGAGCGCCCGCGCCTCGCGTGCTGTTTTTCGCGCCCGCGCGGAAAACCTCGAGCGCACAGAAGACTCCCGAAACTACAGACCAATCTGGTGCAGGCAGAGGCTGGACGCGAGGCGCGTCCAGCCACACCCGAGGCGGGTGTGCTCCCCAAATCCGTGTGAAACGACTTTTCGTGTCATTTCGTGTGTTTCGTGGTTCCCGGAAAAGTCCGCATGAAAAAGACCTCGCAAAGCCATCACAGCTCGCTCAGCGAATTGAACATCACGCCGTTGCTGGACCTGGTGTTCGTACTGCTGGTCATTTTTATCATCACCACACCGCAGATGATGAATAATCTGGAAATGACGCTGCCGTCGGGCAAACCGCCGCCGCCGCAAAAGGAAAAGCCCAAAATCAACCGGATTGTCGTGGACGCGAAGGGCCAAACTTTTTTGAACGACGAATCCGTCACCATCCCGCAGCTCAAGGACAAGCTGGAGCAGTTGCAATCCGATAATCCGGACTTGAGCGTGGTGGTGAAGGGCGCCGACGACGTGGATTATCAGAACATGATCTACGTGCTGGACGTGCTCCGGCAGTTGGACATCACCAAGGTCGGCCTGGCGACGGAAGCCGTCGCGACGCCGTGACCCGAAGTGTTAAAAAATGGAGCCAGCTGTCAGGATTGAACTGACGACCCACGGTTTACAAAACCGTTGCTCTACCGCTGAGCTAAGCTGGCCTGGAAACTGAAAGCCGATGACTTCTCCGGGGTTTGGTAAACTGCCATTCAAACCAAAACCGTGCCTCAATTTCGGACATCCCAAACCCGGCAGCAACTATTTTGAAATGTGCCGATTCTATGGCAAGTTAATTCGCCAGGTTCGTCCTTGCCAGGGACTGCGGCGCTTTTGTCGCAGACAATGACGGATCAGTGCAAGCGAAGCCCGTCTCAGCCATCGTCGCAATGGGTTGGAATGGTTCAGGCTTTGTGAACTCTGACAGTTGGTGTGTGAAAAAACTGCTTCAGGAAGCCGCGTTCGAACGCCGCCTCGTCTGCGACGGCGCAATGGGCACCCAACTCATGCTCGCCGGCCTTGAAAACGGTTCCTGCGGTGAACTCTGGAACCTGACCAACCCCGACCGCGTCCTCGCCATCCAGCGCCGTTACGTGGAAGCCGGCGCCGATTGCCTCATCACCAATACATTTGGCGGCAGCCGTACTGTTCTGAACCGGCATGGCGTTGCCGGCAAGGTCCGGGAAATCAACCAGGCCGCCGCGCGGCTTGCGCGGGAAGCGTTTGGCAATCGGCCGGGTTATGTGCTGGGCGACATCGGCCCGCTCGGCGCCATTCTTGAACCCTACGGCGAGCTTTCGCAGGCCGCCGCGCGGAGCGCGCTCGCGGAACAGGCGCGCGCCCTCGTCAAAGCGGGCGTGGATGCCATCATCATCGAAACACAAACGTCGCTCGAGGAACTCGGCCTGGCCATTGACGCCGCTAAAGCCGCCGGCGCGCCGTGCATCATCGGCTCGCTTGCTTATGATTTGTCGGCGGACAGGACATTTTACGCGACGATGATGGGTGTGCTGCCCGGCAAAGCCGCCCAGTTTGTGGAAGAACGCGGCGCGCACATCGTGGCGTTGAATTGCGGCGCCGGCATGGATATGACGGGCGCGGCAAAAGTGGTCCGGGTTTATCGCGAGAATTGCACATTGCCGGCCATGGCGCAGCCCAACGCGGGCCTGCCAGTGCTGCAAAATGGAATTGCGATTTACCGGCAGACCCCGGCTGAAATGGCGGGCGGCGTGCCGGAACTGCTGGCCGCCGGCGCCAACATCGTCGGCTCCTGCTGCGGCAGCACGCCCAAACATACCCGCGCCATCTGGCAGGTCGTTGATGAATTTAACCGGGGCAGACCAGCCGCCGTTTGATGCTTCGGCTTCAGCCTGAAACCGCGCACGGGGCCAGAATCGCGTCGGCCATGCCGTGGATGATTTTTTTGTCTGCCGGATTGATGGTCGCCAGCACGCCACCGAGTTGCGGTCGCGCCGCGTCGCCCTCGCCGGCAACAAAATAATACGGACAGAGCCGCACCCGTCCCTTCATCGTCTCAACGGAGTTCTGCTCAAAATCAAACCATTGTGCCTCGACGAGCGCGGGTTTGTGATAACGCTGGAGGACGCGTGGTGATTGGCTGAAATGCTCGATGGCGTCGTCCACCGCCTTCGCCCAGTCGGCCTGCGACAAATCGCTGCCCAGAAAGACCCCGCGCGCTCCCCAGGCGTGTTCGGAAAAACCGGACACTTTCAGAATCAAATCGCGCTCGCGCTGCGACAGCGTTTTGAGCTGCCGCCAATCCGTCAGGTTCAATTCGGGAATCGCCGCCTGCGGCGGCAACGGCGTCGGGTCAATGATCCAGGTGTAAGGAACGAGTTTTTTCAGCCGGGCAAAAAACCCTTCGCCGAGTTCCTGCCGCCAGAAATTTTGCAGGTTCCGGTTCCAGAGCAGTGCGAACAGCATTTTCTCTTCAAACATCGGCCTCGGCGGCGGCGTGAGCCGGATTTTCCTTTCCGCCGCCAATTCAAAAATCTGTTTTGAATTTTGCACGTTCGCCAGATCAAACAACTCGAAGAAACGGTAAACCGCGTCGCCTTCGGCAAAGTCTTCAAACTTTGAACTTTGAACCTTGAACTTTGAACCCGGAATCCGGCTTGCCAGCCACTCCATCTCCGGCCGATATGTCGCCGCTTCCTCAGAAACGACAATGTGGACTCGTTTCGCGTCGCCAAAAATGCTTTCAAAGCCGCGCAGCATGCCATCGGCACCGCCAATGATCTGCGACGAGGATGGAGGATGGAGGATGGAAAATGGATTTGTTGGAGGCTGGCCCTCGACTTCCGACACTCGACACCCGATCGCGGCATAAGTCGCATTCAGCCACGCCGTCAGCCCGATGCCGCCAGGAACGGAATCCAGTTCCGTAATCCTGATGCCGGTTTCGGTCAGCAAAATGTCCGGGCGAATCACGCGCGGCACCTCGTTTTTAAATGCCGGTGAACGCTGCAGCGCGATGAGTTCGGCGGGTTTGCCGAGGTCGAGCCAACGCGCGACCCATTCCGGCTGCTTGCCCTCGGCGCTCTTGCGATAAAGCAGATTGACCGCGCGATAAAATTGCAGCAGCACGCGGCCCAGCGATTCGATTTCCTTCGCCGGATTTTCGTCCAGCGAAAACGGCTTCGGCGCTATCCGCCACTCCAGACCGGCGAACAAACCGCCTGCGGGGATTTGATTCCGGACAAATCGCGCCGCTTCGGCGGCTGAAGGATTCTGGACAGTCACAACGGCGGGTCGGAAATCAATGTGGCTTTGCGGTTTGCTTCTCTACCTCGGCAAGGAGCCTGTTGAATTCAGGCGCACTGTACCCGACCGATTGAAAAACAATAATTCCATTGGCATCAATCAGGAAATTGCGGGGAATGAATTTGGTCGCGAACTTTGAATACGCTTCGCGCCTGGGGTCACAAGCGATGGCAAACCCAAACTGGCGTCGCTTTTGAAAATCCTTCACCACCGGCTCTGCCTCTTCACGGTCAATCGCCACCACCACAAAATTCTTATCCTTGAACCGGCTCCAGATTTGGTTCTGCAGATGCGGCATTTCCGCCATGCATGGCCCGCACCACGTCGCAAAAAAATTGATCAGCACTACCTTGCCCTTGGCCTCCTTCAGATCGAAATTTTTCCCGTCCAGGGTGGTAACACGAATTTCGGGCGCAGCCTGTCCAATTCGGGTCAGGGTCGTTTCTTCTTCTTCGTTGGCCGCGAAAATTGAAACAACGAGAAGCCAGCAGCCCAAGCATAGTACTTTTTTCATATGACTGGATTTTAATCCGCCCATTCCCAATGCCAATCCATTTGTAGCCGGTCAATTCGGTCAGCCCGTCGAGCCGTGCACCGATTCAATTTTGGCGATGCAGGCATCAGGATAAAACATTTGCACCGGCCCGCCCGAAGAACTGGCGGAAACATTCTGGAAGATGATGGTCCTCAGGGCGAATTCAACCGGCCGCGATAAAACATCCAGGCGGCATTTGTCGTGGGCACGAAAAATTCAATCGCGTTGCTGGCAAGCTGATTGGTATTGGCGGCCGACCAATGAAACAAATCGGGAGATGATTCGAGAATGTAGGTCAGTCCGGCCTCGCCATTCAGCCAGATGCCCAGTTGGCCGGGCGGGCTGTTGCTGCCGATTTGCAGGCTGAAGGTGTTCGTCGCGGGCAAAACATAAAGCATGATGCTCTGGGATGGCAACAGGTCGCTGAGAATTCCGTTCGTGAGTGCGATGGTGGAGAGATGGGTAATGGCATTGGCGGAAGTCAGTTGCCAGCGCTGGGCCGTTCCAGCGGAGTTGAAGTTGGTGATATTCGCCGTGATGGGCGTGGCGTTGTTAATATCCTTGTTGATGACCATCAGCGTCATTGCGCCATCGCTGGTGCGCACGGCGCCAAAGGCCGAGAGGTTATCCGGGTTGGGCACCGCCGTCAGAACGCTCGTGTCGCCGAAAGCGGACTTGTTGCCGTCGTAATTGCGATACAGCTTCATGGCTTTGTATGTGGGCGTGCTCGGGTCAGGCGTGGTCCAGCGCGTCGCCAGATCGAGTTCTTCCCGGCCAAAGATGCCCAAGATGTCAGCTTGTGCGGTCGCGCCGTTGATATTGGTTTCCGCGCCCCAGTTATATTCGGTGATGCCGGTCTTCGTGCCGGGATAATTGGTAGCCACCCAGCTCTTCATCCGGGGGATCAACACGATGTTTGCATTGATCCAACTGGGGTCCACGTAATTGGTGTCCCAGAACTGGCGGGTGGATTGGTTCCGCAACAATTCCGTCGCGGAGTCAACCGCATTTCCGCCCACGTTGGCTTCCTGCGGATAACAATGAAGGGTGAAATAGTCCAAGAGCCGCTGGTGGTTAGCGGTGTCGTACTGCTGAAAATGATTCAGGAGCCAGGGCATATAATCCCAGCCGCCGTTGGCTTTGCGATCGGGATAATCCGCCGGATTGTAATCTCCGTGCTGGCCGGACCACTGTTGATCATAACCGCTGTAAAGATAGCCGGGCCAGCCCCATTCCTCCGGCCCGCACACCAGCGCGTTGGGATCGTTGGATTTTACCATGCTCGCGTAGGTGACCATGTCGGTCCAGATTTCCTGCATCGTCGGCCCCACCGGATGAATATCCTGGTGCGTCGAGAACCAGAGGCTGTGTTCGTTATCCATGATAAAATAACGCACGCCGCCATTGGTGGAAAATCCCCACTGACTGATCAGGTGTTGCACGTAGCCTTGCTGAAAAGTGGAATTGGTGGGGAAATAGGCGTCATTGGGATTGTTCCAAATAATGGGGGTATTGTTGGTGATGCTGATACCACTGCCAGCCGCGGGCAAATAGGGGTCGGTTGAAGTCTGCGGGCCATAGATATTGGTCGAATAACTACAGAGGATGCTGCGACCAGCACCAAGTTTGGGTGACCAGCCGATCATGGGAATGGTGATCATCGGCTGCGCCCCGCCGTATTTGCTGTTGGCGACAAAGGCGTCTGCCGTCGCGCCGGGTGGTGTCGCGGTGGCGTCGGGATAACTTTCAAAATACCAATCGAAGTCGAGGTTATGCGCGTTGATCTGCCAGTTGTAGCAGGTCTCGTTGTTTCCACCCGACCGGTTCATGGTGAAATTCAAATCCGCCAGTTGATTCGACGACGCGAACGCCACGCCATAAATCAACGGGCTGATCGGATGCCGGTTGGCCAGCGCGTCCACCGCAACGGCGACCGGCGGGTTGGTGCCGGATTGAGGCGGCGGACCCGACTGCAACGTGATGTCGTCCACATAAAATGTCGGAACAGGCGAGCCGCTTTCGGCCTGAACCCAGAAACCGGTGAAATTCGGCTGGTTGGCCACGCCCAATGCCGAGAGCGGCAGATTGATTTGCCGCCACGAGTTGGTCGGCAATGGCCCGATTTGAATCGCCGGTTGCGCGGCGCTGCCCAGAATGCCTTGCACCTGCACTTGCTGTCCTCCAACGCCGCCATTGATCCAGAAAGTCAGGTTGCTAAAACCGCTGCTGTTCATGGCCGAAATCTCCAAATAGAGGGCCTGCCAGTTGGTGGGAGAATTGTTCGCCGTGACGCTGATGGAATAGGGACCGGAGTGGACCGGACTGGGGTTCGCCAGATTGACCGTTGCCCAACTCCAATTTTGCCAGCCGTTTTCTAGCGCGTCATCATAGACAATCTGATCGGCGCGCGCCGAAAATTGAAGCATCAAGGCCAAGGCCAACAGCCGGCATGACCATCGGCCCTCGGCACGGCACTTGAAAAAAAGATTTCGCATAGCAAACTTCAAAAAAATACAACAAAAATCGTGCCAGCGCCTCTGTTGGCGTGCAATCAATGGAGGGGACACCGGTTCGTTTATGCCATCCGCAGCAAACCGGGAGTGAAAATCATCAAGCCCGGCGAACCAACCGCCAGGTGGGAGCGAATTGCGGATGAATGTTGCCGCTTGTTGCGGTGACATGGGAAAATTCTCTGGCGATTAATCTGCACCAAAGTTCTCAAAAAAGTCCTCGATCGGAATTTTGGGGCGGGAGCGCAGTATCGCTTTGCTCTTAGGCGTTCCCTTGACCTTCTCATACTCCTCCATTACCCGGTCCCGATTTGTTGTCCTCATTTCGAGAGAAAGTGCAGCCAAAATATACGCGCCGTTATCAGTATGTTCAATACAAGGCCACGTAACCCCTCCAGGAGAAGGGCAACCTTTCCATCTTGCTGCCCAAGAATAATAGAAAACTCTATTTCGTTTGGCTAAAGATCGCTTCGGATAAATTCCAACTATTCCAGACTTATTCCGGGACGACATCCTGCCTTCCGGCGAGCTAGGGGGTATAGGGCCGAGCGCGTCGTTCATCTTGACGGCAAAGTTGATCGCCTTCTCTCTTACCGTCGGTTTGTCCTGGTTGTGCGCGTATGAGAAAACGACCGACTTGCGCCGGAATAGATTTGGGTGGCGAAAGACAAAACATTTGGAGGAAACATTGTCGGTCAAATGCTCTGGAAGATTCCTTGCGAGCCGTTCAACAGCCGCTGCGGCTGCCGCGCGAACTTCCTTAAGCTCTGCTTCGGCAATCTTGGTTTCACCTTGTTGTTTGAGCTTTTTGTTAAGTTCTTCAAATTGCCTTTGGTATTCTCCTCTGCGCTTATCATGCGTCATCTGCAACTCAGGAATGAGATTCGGCAGTTGTAGCTTTTCCCCAATTTGGAGCATAAGTTCATCAAAGCCGAGAGCCGGAACAAGTCTGCCATGGTGACGCTCAACGATTGCGTTGATTTTTTGATCTGGTTCGCTATCCGCACGGTAACACCAGAAGATGCCACCTTTGATTGGTGAGATTTTTTCCAAGAATCCCATCAGGCTGCCGTCATTGCCTCCATAGCCAAGGACAATAGGTGTATTGTTTTCAAAGATCACTTTTAGCGCCTCTTCCCATTCGGGCGAAAGTATTTGTATGTCCTCCGGAGCACTCTTGGGGTTGAAGAGCAAGTCCCGATGAATCTTGGCTATCACGGGGCGGATCAAGTTTGGCCGGATGAATCCAGTCAGCGATTCATGACCGCACACCAAGGGAAAAGCGTCTGTATAAATGGAAATGGCGTCGGCGATGAGGTTGTCGAAGTTCGTGGTGACAGCGACCTTGTGCTTGTAGCTAGCCATTATTTGCGCGAGCACCGAATAGCCGTAGCTTGGTTCGATTCCAGCCATTACATCCTCAAGAAAAGCGTAACCCTGTTCCTTAAAATCGCGGAATCGGCGCTGGTAGATGAACGGATAAAAACTGGCGGCATTTTTGAAATCAAAACCTTTGATGCCAAGGTTGACGGCGGTAGCCCATTTTTCGAGCGGGAGATTATTGAAGTCCTCCATTTCGTGAAGTTCTTTCAACCATTGCATAGCGAGCGTGCCGCCAGTGGGAATACCAGATTGATAAGAAGCACCAGAGCCGAGCACCCAACAGAACGGACGGTCGGACATTTTTTTGTGTCGCGCCAGAAATTCGCTAAGGAAACCAGCGGTGGTGATTTTTTGAGCGCCCATATTTATTCCCAGAGTTCACGTTCTGATTTGTCCGTTGCCGATGCCAATCCATTTGTAACTGGTCAGTTCTTCAAGACCCATTGGTCCGCGCGCGCCGATTTTGTCGGTGCTGATGCCGATTTCGGCGCCCATCCCGAATTCGCCGCCATCCGTGAACCGCGTCGAGGCGTTCCAGTAAACCGCGGCCGAATCCACTTCGTTCAGAAATTGTTTCGCATGGGCCTCATTCTTCGTGACGATGCTGTCCGAATGCGCCGAACCGTAATGATTGATGTGGTCAATCGCCTGTTGCACGCCGTCCACCACCCGCACATTCAGGATGTAATCGTTGTATTCGGTGTAAAAATCCTGCTCCGTAACCTGGCGGACTTCGGATTTCGGATTCCGGATTTCGGACTTCAAAATCGCCTCGGTCTCCGCGTCCACGCGCAATTGCACATGCTTCTCTCCCAGCCGTTGCACGATGGCCGGCAAAAACAATCTGGCAATTTTGTTGTCCACGAGCAGCGTTTCCATCGCGTTGCAAACCGCCGGACGCTGAACCTTGGCGTTTATCGCGATGTCCTCGGCCATTTTCAAGTCGGCGTCAGCGTCCACGAAAACATGGCAGACACCCTTGTAATGTTTGATGACCGGCACCTTCGAGCACTCGGTCACGGCGCGAATCAACCCTTCGCCGCCGCGCGGCATGCACAAATCAATGTATTGGGTGAACGAAAGCAAAATCGGGATCGCCTCGCGGTCGGGCACGGGCACGACTTGCATCGCGTGTTCGGGAAATTTCGCGAGCGCTTGTTTCCCCGCCTCAATCATCGTCCGCGCGATAGTTTGATTCGAATTCATCGCTTCCCGGCCGCCGCGCAAAATCGTCGCGTTGCCGGACTTGAAGCACAGGCTCGCGGCGTCCGCCGTCACATTGGGACGGGATTCGTAGATAATGACCACCACGCCGATGGGGGTGGAAATTTTTCGGAGCTTCAGCCCATTGGGCCGGACCCGCTCGTCCAGGATTTTTCCGACGGGATCGGGCAGCGCGGCAACCTCGTGCAGACCTTTGGCCATGGCGGCAATGCGTTTGTCGTCGAGCTTGAGCCGGTCAAGCATCGCGGATGAAAGTCCGGCTTTGGCGGCTGCGTCCATATCCAGCGCGTTTGCCTTTTTGAGCGCGTCGGAATTTTTTTCGAGCGCATCGGCCATGGCGAGCAGGCAGGCGTTCTTCTCCGCCGTCGTCAGCCGGGCAAGTTCGCGCGACGCAGCCTTGGCCTGCCTGGCCAAGGCCGTCATGGATTCCGTCAAATTCACGGAGCGACAATACTCCAAAACCGCGGCATTGAAAAATGGAAGTTTATTTCGCGCCGCGGCGCTTTTTGGGCGCCGCTTTTTCGTTCAGCGCGAACGCGGACGTCCGGTGCGCCGGATAAGCAAACGGGGCCTTCAGGCTTTTGCCGATTCGATGCGGCGGCAGCGCCAATTCTTTGGGCATGGCAATGCCGGCGCGCGTCAACTTTTCGACAATGGCGTCGCGGACAAACTGGGAGCGATTCCGGTAACCCGCGCGGGCCAGCCCGGCATCCAGCTCGCGCAGGAACTTTTCATCCACTGCGATCGGCAACAGTTTCTGGCCGGCGGCGCGTTGATTTGGCACGCAGTTTCTATACACCGTTTGCGGCGCCGGGAAAAATCAAATTTCAGTTGACGTGATTATAGACTGGATATATACACCCTCCGCATGAAGCGGGTTGGGAAAAGGCCTGAGGGGAAACTGCTTTCAGTTTGGGTTTCCGAAACGTTGCTGCTGCGCCTGAACGAGGGCGCCAAAAGAGAAGATTCCGACCGCTCCCGGTTTATTCGCAATGCCATCCGGGAAAAGCTGTCACGCCACGGGGCCACCATCAAAAGATGAAAATCACGATCAAGCCGAAAATTCTCATCGTCGAAGACCAGCCGGACATTCTGGCCACGATGAGGCGCCTGCTGGAAGACGCCGGGTTTGAGGTCTTCGCCGCCCGGAACGGCATGGATGGAATCCACCTGTCGCAGAACGAGGAATTTGATCTCGTCATCCTGGATGTCAACCTGCCGGAGAAGACCGGCTTTGAGGTGTGCGCCTGGTTGAAACAGGATTTTCGTTTCAGCCGGACGCCCATCATTTTCACGTCCGGCCACTGGAACGAGGAAACTCGCCACCGTGCGCTTGAACTGGGCGCCACCGATCTTATTGACCAACCGCTCGACGCTTCACGTTTTTTGCAGAAAATCTTTTCCCGCCTCAAAACCGGCGCCGGCTCCTGACCAACCAGGCATCCCGCCATCCGGCAAAACCGCAATTTTTGGTTATTTGTTGCCAAAAGAAGTGAAGCCCCTTTTCGCCTGAACATCTATCTTCACAACATGGTTACTGGCAAGGAATTAGCGGCGGGACGCGCCGATCAAGAGCGGCCGCTGTCACTTGAAGATAATCACCGGCAATTCGCAGGGCGTCAGGTGGCGTTTCCGGTCCACATGGTCGCAAAGCTGTGTGACGCAATCGCATCTCGGGTGCCGTTCGGCTACGAGGACGAAAACGGGTTTCATTA
>DATNHI010000302.1:0-6411 GCA_035605035.1 Verrucomicrobiia bacterium | reverse complement strand
CTCGAATCGTTTGTTTGCGTTATCACGTTTGGTGCTTGATTTCTACTGTTCTCTGAGCCGGGCGGCAGAAATTCCAAACCGATTCCGCTCTTCTGATTCAATTCGGCCGCGCCAATCCTTGGGCTGATTTTACTTTTTGGCGGCTGGGTGACAATCCCGAAAATCCGGCCGCCCCCGGCTGATCGCCTGAAAGCCAGCGGTCTTTCCCGGACCGGTGGACTTTCAGATTGACTCTCGTTGGGGCAAGAATACCGTCCAGCCCATGAATCTGGCGAAAAAAAAGATCGCCGCACGCCATTCGGGTGAACGCTCGGCCCGGGCGGAAAATGCCCCGCCCCTCCAGTACTCGATTGCCACCTCCTGGAGCGACGCGCTGTTGGATGAACTGGTTTTGCTCAATCGAACCCACGGCCGCGCCCGCTTCGCGGAGGTTTATGGCGCACACCGGACCAACCTCACGGGGCACGGACGACCGGCGTACCGGCTGCCGCAGGTTGACCCGGACGTTTTTGAGCGGCATGTGGGCCGGGCGCGCCGGCTCGGCCTGCGCTTTAACTACGTTATGAACGCCCCCGGGTTTGGCGGACGGGAGCAAGACCCCGGCTGGTTGCGGGAGGTTTCCAATTTCCTGGCATACCTCGCGAACTGCGGCGTGAGCGGCATCACGATCGCACACCCCCGGCTTCTGCAATTCGTCAAACGGGAATTTCCTGATTTCAGGTTGAATGTCTCCTTGATTGCCGGAGTGGACACGGTTGCCATGGCAAGGGAGTTCGAAGATTTCGGCGTGGACGTCATCAACCTCAATCCGTTCACCATCAACCGGGACTTTGACTCGCTGCGCGCCATCCGGCAGGCGGTCCGCTGCGAGCTTGAGCTTTATGCCAACATTCCCTGCCTCGATCATTGCCCGCAGCGGGTCGCCCACTACGCATACTCGGGCCGCGCCTCGCAGGAAACGGGTAACCCCGAGGTCAGCCAGGACCCCTTTCTGGTGAGTTGTTCATACACGTTTTTATCAGAACCGGTTGAATTCCTTCGCAGCCCGTTCATCCGGCCTGAGGACGTGTCGGTGTATCGCCAGTCGGGGATGGACATCCTCAAACTCTCGGACCGGACCGAATCAACGGAGTTTCTGTTAAAAACGGCGCGGGCGTATGCGGCGGAGAAATATGACGGAAACCTGTTTGACCTGATTTTCCGGAGCGGAAGAAAAATCCGGTCGGGCCTGGGACTGGCGCAACCGGGTTTCACCGCCCATGAAATTCCCGTCGTCATCCGGAACGCGGTCCTGGATGAGCTTGGTTTTATTAATCAAATCAAAAAACTCCGGGGTGCCGACCTGACGGAATTCTACCGGACCGCCGCAGCTCGCGCCGTCGAGTTTGCGGACCCGCAGGCAATTGGGGAATGGCGGGGTGTGCTGCAAAAGCGGCTGGTGGCCTGAAGTCGGCATCAAGTAGTTTCTCCGCTCGACCCGGCCGCCGTGAGCCGCTATTCTGGCGGCTGCGTCACCCCGAGGTGAATTATGGATGAACTGTTGAAAATTCTGCAGGCCAACGCGACCGAGTCGCGCGAAAACATCGCCAAAATGCTGAACGTCTCCGTCGCGGAGGTGAACCAGCGTATCGCCAAATACGAAAAGAGCGGCGTCATTCGCGGTTACCAGGCCATTCTGAATGAAGACCAGCTCGAGCTCGACATGGTCACGGCCGTCATCGAGGTCAAAGTCACACCGCAACGCGAAGGCGGGTTCAACACCATTGCCGGGCGCATCAGCCGCTTTCCTGAGGTGCGTTCGGCGTATCTCATGAGCGGCACCTATGACCTGCTGTTGTTTATCGAGGGCCGCAATCTGCGCGAGGTGGCCGCGTTCGTCAGCGAACGGCTCTCCCCGCTCGAAGGCGTGCTGTCCACCTCGACTCATTTCATGCTCAAAACGTACAAACGCCTCGGCGTGCTGATGGAATCCAGCCATGCAGAAGAAAGACTCAGTGTCGCTCCGTAACCGCATCAACGCGACAGTGCGCGACATCCCGCGCTCGGGCATCCGCGACTTCTTCGACATCGTCAGCACGATGAAGGACGTGATCAGCCTGGGCATCGGCGAGCCGGATTTTGACACGCCCTGGCACGTGCGTGAGTCCACCGTGTTCGCGCTCGAACGCGGCGTGACGCATTACACCAGCAACTACGGCTACCTCGAACTCCGCAAGGCGCTGGCCAAATACGTCGGCAAAAAATTCGGCGCGGAATACAATCCGGAAAACGAAATTCTGGTCACCGTCGGTGTGAGCGAGGCGCTCGACCTGGCCCTGCGCGCACTCATTACCCCCGGCGACGAAGTGCTTTACCACGAGCCGTGCTATGTGTCGTATCGCGCCACCATTTTATTCGCGCACGGCGTGCCGGTGGCGGTGGAGACCAGGCCCGAAAATGGCTTCCGGCTCACCCGGGCCATGTTGGAGGCCAAGGCCACGCCGAAGACGAAGGTGTTGATGCTGAACTTTCCGAACAATCCCACCGGCGCAGTCATGGCACGCCAGGATTTGGAGGACATCGCCGCCTTCGCCCGCGAGCGCGATCTCATCGTCGTCACGGACGAGATTTACGGCGAACTGACCTACGATTCGCCGCACACGAGCATCGTGAGCCTGCCGGGGATGCGCGACCGCACCATTTTCCTGCATGGTTTCTCAAAGGCCTGGGCGATGACCGGTTATCGCCTCGGCTACGCTTGTGGACCGGCGGAATTGATCGAGGCCATGATGAAAATCCATCAATACACAATGCTCTGCGCCTCTTCCATGGGACAGAAAGCCGCAATTGAAGCTCTGGCCCGGCCGGATACAGACATCGGCGAGATGGTGGATGAATACCGGCGCCGCCGGAATTTCATTGCTGCGGCGTTTAAAGACATGGGCATTGAATGCCACCGTCCGTTGGGCGCATTTTACGCATTCCCGAGCGTGGCAAAGTTCGGTCAGAAATCGAAGGACTTCTCGTTGAAGCTGCTGCACGAGGAAAAAGTGGCTGCCGTGCCTGGCACGGCGTTCGGCGACTGCGGCGAAGGCTTCATCCGCTGTGCTTACGCCACCAGCATGGACAATCTCAAGGAAGCCATGGTCCGGTTGAAGCGGTTCATCGGAAAACTGTAAATCTCTAAATTTACAATCAGCTCACGATTAGCGAGTTAACTAAACTATGTCCCACCTGGGACAAAGTTTCGTAACGCGGCAAACTGCGTGTCAACTCACTGCAACTTCGGCTGTTCGCACTTCATTCCGTGTGCTTCGGCGACGGCGGGGTGGGTGAGCTTGCCGTTCATCACATTGATGCCGCCGAGCAATGCCGGGTGCAAGCGACAGGCCTCGGCCAATCCATGGTCGGCGAGCGATTCGATGTAGCGATACGTCACGTTCGTGAGTGCCTGGGTGGCGGTGCGGGCAAAAGCCCCGGGCATATTCGCCACGCAATAATGCGTCACGCCTTCCTCCACGAAAACCGGATCGTGATGCGTCGTGGGCCGTGATGTTTCCGCGCAGCCGCCCTGGTCAATGTCAATATCCACAAATATGCTGCCGGGCCGCATCGGGCGGAGCATGTCGCGACGGACGAGCTTGGGCGCCTTGGCCCCGGGCAGCAGCACCGCATCGATGAGCAAATCCACGTTCGGCAGGAGTTCCAGCAAATGCGATTCGTTGGAGTAAAGCGTATGCGCCGTGTGCAGCGTGATGTCGAGAAAACGCATCCGCTCCAAATCCACTTCGAGGATGGTCACGTCCGCGCCGACGCCTTGCGCCATGCGCGCCGCATTAATTCCCGCCGTGCCGCCGCCGAGCACGACGACCTTGCCCGGCAAGACTCCGGGAACGCCACCCAACAGCACGCCGCTGCCGCCGAAATGTTTCGCCAAAAAATATCCGCCGACGAGGATGGACATGCGGCCGGCAATTTCACTCATCGGTTCGAGAAGTGGCAGCCGGTGGTTGACCTCGACGGTTTCGTAGGCCAGCGCGGTAACGCCGGATTTCAGGAGTGCTCTGGTGAGCGACTTGCCGGCGGCGAGATGGAGATAGGTGAAAAGCAATTGGCCGGGCCGTAAAAATCCGAACTCGTCGGGCAACGGCTCCTTGACTTTCACCACCAGGTCCGCTTTCCGAAAGACCGTGCCGTGTGAATCGGTCAGCGCGGCACCCGCCTGCTCGTATTCCGTGTCAGGATAGCCAGCGCCCAGACCCGCGCCACGCTCGACGAGAACAGCATGGCCGCGTTTGACGAGTTGATACGCGCCGGAGGGGAGCAACGCCACTCGGTATTCCTGCGCTTTGATTTCCTTTGGAACACCGATGATCATAGCGGGAACCCCCTGTCTTCATCAGGCATGACCACCGCGCGTTTTTCAGCTGGTGGGACGGTCGTGGCTGGAGGCGGCACGCCAGGAGAAGGCGGCGAGGATGGCGAATCGAGAATGGAGGATGGCGTTTGGCCGGGCGCGGCGGTTTCCATCCTCAATCCTCTATCCTCCATCTTCGTTTTTGCCTCAGCGGTCAAAACGGGCCTTTCCGCTTCCGATCGTGGCGCAGCAATTTCGAGTCGCGCGTGGGCGCGATTGACCAGTGCCAGCATGGTCACAGACGACGCGGCCTGGCGCTCGGCCTCCTCGATGCGGGCGAACTCGCCATAGACCTCCGCGCGCGCCGGTTCGTCGCGCATCGGCAATTCCTGGCCGGCACCCGTGCGCATGGCATAAAGAATCTGGTAGGCGTTGATGGATTCCAGCGGCCGCGCGGGCACATAGGCGCCCTCGGCGCCACCCACTTCGGTGACGAGCCGCGCGGCAAGCAGCGTCTGCAAAATTTGTTGCGCCAGCCGGCTGGGAACGCCCAGTTCGGTGGAAATTTCCTGGATGGTGGCCGGTGGCAAACCGCGTTGAAAGCGCTGCCCGATGCCGGTCATCAGCCGCAACGCGATGAATTCGCGTCCACGCTGGTTCACGTTTTCCGCAAGCTTCTCCTGCAAATAGACGGACCGGTTCTGGAAGGCATAAGCGACCTGCGCGCCGAAGAGCAGGATCAACCACGAAAAATAAAGTCCGATCATGAAAACGGGGACCAGGCCGAGGCTGCCGTAAATTTTGCTGTTGGAAACAACGCGTGAAACGTAGAGAAAGCCGAAGACATTGTTCAGGTACCAGAGCGAGCCGCCGACGATGCCGCCGACCAGGGCCGCGTTGAAGCAGACCCGGGTGTTCGGCATGATTTTATAGAAGAAGGCAAATGCCAGCCACAGCAGGACCAGCGGGAAGAAGTTAAAGACCACCCCGCTCACCAGCGGCATGGATTCAACGAAGTGCCGGACACCGGCGAACCGCGGACCCGAGGCAAGAATCAGGCCGGCGACCAGCAACGTGGGCACCAACCCGATGGCAAACCAGTAGTGCTCGATGCGAGTCAGCCAGTTCCGGCTGCGGCTGACACCCCAGACATCGTTCATGGTCTCCTCAATCCGGCCGAGCAGGGCGAAAACCACGAAGATCAGCAGGACCGTTCCGGCCACGCCGAGGGTGCCGCTGCGGGTGGTCTGGATGAACTCACGAATGCTCCGGGCCGCCTTTTTTTGCGTGTTGACCGCCCAATCATCGCCGCCGGTGGCGGCCACCGTCTGGTTGGTTTCAGCAACAAAGTTGGTCGGAGCGACGGTCGCCTCGAGATTGGTCGGCCCCGATGCAACTGGCACGCCGGAACTTAATTTCGTTGAAACCGGAGGGGCATTCGTAGTTGATCCGGCAGGAGGCACGATGTCGCCGACGAATTTGTCAATCGCCTGGTAAATTTTTTCCTCGCCTTCGCTTTTGAGCAGGCTGCTGGTAACGCCGATGGCCACCGCCAGCAGCGGGATCAGCGCGAGCAGCGAGGTGTAGGACAACGCCGCCGCGCGCACGGGACAGCGATTGCGCACAAAACTTCTGACTGCCAGCGCCCAAAAGTGCACGAAGCGTTCGAGCCGGCTGAGTTCGCCCTCCGCGCCGGTGTGAATGCCGGTCAAAATTTTAGCAAGACGTTCGAACGGCTTTTTCGCCATGATGTTGTGTCACGCTAACAAACCCGGCGGCCAAGTCAATTGGCGCGCACAATCCACTTTCACCGCTGCCCGCAAAGCGGCAGAATGACAGCGGGCGTCCGTAGCTCAATTGGATAGAGCTTCTGACTTCGGATCAGAAGGTTGCAGGTTCAAGTCCTGCCGGACGCGCCAGCTATTTAGTTCAATGTTTGCAATGCTATATAGCGATTTCAAATGTCAGGATTTCGACAGGAAAAAATCTTATTGCTGCCACTTTGCTGCCACTTTTTAAGTCCCCGTTTCCGTCGCTTTGATGATTCAATTTGCCTGCGCGAGCGTGCGAATGGT
>DATNHI010000301.1:0-8466 GCA_035605035.1 Verrucomicrobiia bacterium | reverse complement strand
CAATTGGGAACACGGACGGACAAAACCCCATCGCCAATTGGGGAAGCCCCCATATCGGCTGACCCACCCGGAGGTGCAAACCCACGTGGTCGCGAGAATTGGCGCTCGCGGAGAAATACTGCAACCCCTCACGCGCGCATGCATTTAACGGTTCACGATGACGATAGTTACGGCACCGGTGTGCCGGTTCACTTCCTGCCACTAAGGACCTAAGACTTTGGAGGGATCCCAACTGAGATGCCAATAGTAACCCCAGAGCATAGGCAGCTTCACCAGTTCCCCGTGTCCGTCGAAGAAACCGATGTTGATGGCACCGGGCAAGGGCTTTTTGGTATTGAACGACTTTGGCGCCGCGCCAGCGCCTGCCGACCAGTGCCGAGCAATGCAAATACGACCAATAGTCGGCGGATTGGCAAAGCCAGTGCCGTTATAGAGGTCGGTAGGTGCCTTATCCGTTTCCCATACCCAATCGTCCACCCACACACAATCCATGAAGAAGGGCGTCTCAGCGGGCCTCCTCACGTTCGTCTCTTTCCCGTAGTAGTACTGCAGGCCCTTTCCGCTCCAGTCCGTATCGGTCGGGGCCAACTTGTAAAGCCAGGCGTTGATAGCATAGCTGCCTATGAAAGTATTCACGGCGCTGGCGCCAGAAGGAGACCAAAACCAAGCGGTGTCGCTGGTGCCGGGAGTGCCGTTGTTGCCGATGGCCGGCTGGGGGTAGCGCTCCTTCGTTGACGGACACAGGCGCAACCCGTCCACTCTGGTGGAGTAGTTGATCAATGCTCCCATCCAAAGCGACGACGGTATGTTTGGATTTGAATAACCGATGAAGCCGCTCGTGTCACTGACGTACAGGATCCCGGTCAGCGAGAACTGTTTCACGTTGTTAAGGCAGTTGATTTGCTGCGCTTTCAATTTGGCCGCCCTGAGGGCCGGGAGCAATATCGCTGCGAGGATTGCGATAATGGCGATAACCACCAGCAGTTCAATCAAGGTAAAAGCGCCAACCCGGCACGCTTCCCCCGAAGCATTTTCAGCCGAAGGACAACACTTCCCCACCTGTGCCGATCTCGCGCCGACAAGACCGCACTTTTTCACTTTTCTCATTGTCATCAAGTTTATATGCGGAAATTCGCATTCAAAACCGCCAAAAGATATTGCGACTGGCGGACGATTCTGCCGGCAGATGTTGCACAAAAGATTGGAAACTCTTTCTTAATCAATCTTTGAGGGGGTTTGCAACCAGCAGGACCCCAATGGGTTGTTTCTACGGGTTCATGCATATGACCCTGCCTGGCCAAGTGCGTGATGTTGCCTTCTTACGACAGGCTTGTGCATGCCGCACACAAGGATGTTACGCTTGTAGGGAGGCGGATATTTCCAACTTCCAGAAACCTGAAATCCCCGGCGAACATCCCAAAAAGAAAAGATTCGTAAGGGGCGCAGGACAAACGCAAGGCGCTCAAAAACCAAAGGTTAGCGATGGAACGTTGAGCCTTTGGGAGTGCGACAGGCTGCTTCCGACGCAGTTTACGGCCGCGGATTTTTCATCGTCGAACTCAATTTCGATTCGGGATTCGCGATAGTGAATTTGCAGAGCACCACGCCGTGGGCGGGAATCGTAACCGGGAACGAATCGTTCGCGGGATCGTTGAGGTCAGGCAAATTCTGCTGCCGCCACAAATCGCGGACATGCTGACGGCCGTTCAAACCGAGCCTGGCGAAATCTTTAAAATCCAGTTTGAGCGGGGCGGAGCCAGGATTGAAAAAGCCGATGGCGCGTCCGCCGTCTTCCAGTTGCTTTTCATAAACGCGCAAGTCGCCGTCGCGGATGACACAGGTGGCTTCCTTGCCCAGCGCGTCCTGGTCGAGCGCGAGCACTTCGTCGTTGCCCAAAAGATTCAACGTGAAATCGTCCAGCCGGGTCATGTTGCAGCCGATGAGCAACGGCGCGGACAACAGGCACCAGAGACTGATGTGCGTGTATTGCTCGTCCGGCGTCAGGCGCGTCGGATGCAGATGTCCCCAGCCAACCTGGCCGACGACAAGCATGTCAGGATCGTTCCAGTTGCCCGGTTTGGCGTCAGGCGCGGCCTGATCCTGATAAAAGCCAATTCTGCTCATGCTTTGCCAAGTGTCGGTGATGTCGCCGGTGGTGCGCCAGCAATTGCCATTCACCGAACCGCCCCAAGTCCACACGTGGTCCATCCCGTATTGGCAGAGGCTGAAGACGATGTCGCGTTTCTGTTCGCGCAAAAATTTGCCCATGAGGCGATACGGGTAAATCGCGCCTTCGTTATTTGTCGCCGTTTGGCCATAGAGCCGCGCGCTCATCACGTTGGTCATTTTGCCCGAAGCAATCCCGCCGTAGCTGCACCAGTCATATTTCAAATAATCGAAACCCCAGGCGGCGTAGGTCCGCGCGTCCTGTTCCTCGTGCTGCCAGCTTCCGGCACAGCCGCCGCACGTCCACGGGCCGGGTGAGGAATAAAGTCCGGCCTTCAAACCGAGCGCGTGGATGTAATCCGCCATGCCTTTCATGTCGGGAAAGCGCGAGTTGGGCACGATGTTGCCCCGCGGGTCGCGGAACGGCCCGCGCAAGGTCGGGTCCCGCGAATCGCGATGATTTTGCCAGTAATCATCCACGTTGATGTAAGTCCAGCCGTGGTTGATGAGGCCGCTTTTGACCATCGCATCCGCTGCGCTCTCGACTTTTTCCTCCGAGACTGCGCCGGCAAAACAATTCCAACTGTTCCAACCCATCGGCGGCGTCAGCGCCATCTGGTCGCCGCAGGCGATGCGGAATTTTTTCTCCGCCGTGCCGAGCGAATTCCGCGCCACCAGCGTGACCACCGTCTCGCCCTTTTTCTTCAGCTTGCCGGTGATGCGTCCGGTCCGGGCATCCAGTTTCAAACCGCGTGGCAGGTTCGCCGCCAAAAATGTCATGGGCCGGTCGCCCGTCGCCGGAATCGTGTAAAGAAACGGCGAGTCGCGGCGCACGCCAAAAATGTTCGGGCCGTTGATGCGCGGCGTGGCGGGTGCAGGCGGCGTGAGGATGTAAGGAGCGGTCGGCGCGTTTGCGTCGGCGAAGGAATTAAAATTACACGCGGCGAGCGCGAGCAACAGCGGAAGTTTTTTCATTTTGTTCAATTGGCGTTAAAATCGATTTTATATGCGAAATTACGGGTACAAAACCGCCAGTGCTCAGTCAATATTTTGTTCGGCTTCACGCAACAGGACGTGAGCAGGGACCCAATCATACCAGAAACCCTGCGTAACATTGCCCTGGCCATTTCTGGTCACATCTCGCGCTTCGATCATCTCGCGGGCCTTGGCCAATTCGGAATGCGCATCGTCCATTTGACGCAACCGCCAATGGCACATCGCCAGAATGGCATGGGCGGTGGCTGCACGCGCGGCCTGGTAATCTGGATCGTTGATGCAGCGGCGTGACCAGTCCATCGCATCGGTGCTGTTCCCGCTCCGATATTCCAGCAACGCCAGTGACAGCATAGCGCTCGCCGGCATGGTTCGAGTTGGGCCGAAATTACTGACCACCGCTTGGACGGTTCGATTGCTGCTCCAAGCCGACGTGGCGATGCCCAGGCAAATCGCATTCGCAAACGGACCGTCTTCATCAGCCATGCTGTCGAACTGGTATAACTTCGTCCAACTCTCCCCGTCGCCGCTGCTGTAAGTGTAAAAGGTAGTGCCAATCCGTTGCAAGCGCACCCAGGAATGATCATCGTGAGCAACAGGCAACGGATTGGGGGGCTGGCTCTGGCTCCGAATAGAACCGGCTTTGGTCCGGACGATGACCTGAAAGGTGTTTTGAGCATTCACGGCTACCATGATATGGTGGCAGGACGTGTTCCCGGCAAAATCCCGGACCATCAATCCCGTTCGGGCAAAGCCGCCGCCGCCAACGCCGACCGAGCGCACGCGCAAACGAAAATCAAAATCGTTTGTCACCATCAAGTACTGGTAAACGAAATGATCGAAATGATCGCCCTTCAACCCGATATCGGAACCGGCGGCGGTGATGAGGGCCGTGTTCCCATCATAAACGACCAGATTGGACGCGCCGGCGGCATCGCCGACGGCCACAAACTGCAGATTCGAAATCGCACGGGTCAGGCCATTATCCCGGGCAATGAGATGCCGGAGGACTTCGGCAAAAGGCTCCAGTTTTTGGCAGAAACCCTGTGTGACCGGCAAAAGCAGTGTCGCCTTGACCGCCTGTTCGGCGACGACCGGGTCGGGTGTTGCGGCGAAACGGTTCACAGCCAACTCGCGAAAATCCCTGTATCGGGCTTTATCCGCCAACTCGGCCAATGCGGCGCCGCATTTGACCAGATCCAGCGCTGCGACGTTTGGTCCGGCAAATTGATTCATCTGCAACAGCGTCGCAAACCGGTCAGACGCTTCCTGCCAACGGTCGTTCAGTGCGTGCCATTCCCCCAAAGAACGAAAGGTTAGCGCGCTTTCAAGCGAAGGCGGCACGTTGGAAATTCCCAGAATAATTCGCTCGGCATACGCTGGCCGGTCTTGGGTTACGGCCAAGGCCGCCTGCGTGATTTTTTCGCCGATTTCGGCGCGCTGACGGGCTTCCCTTTCGCGGTAGAATGACCAGGTCACAGTGCCCAAGCCGACGATCAAGGCCGCAGCCACAGCCGTTCCTGACGCGAACACGGCTTTATTTCGGCGCACCAGTTTTCGCAGCCGATACAACCGGTTTGGCGGCCGCGCCAGCACGGGTTCGTTCTCCAGGTAGCGTTCAACGTCCATCGCCAGGCCATTGGCCGTCTCGTATCGCCGTTTCCGGTCTTTCTCCAGAGCCTTCATCACGATCCAGTCAAGATCTCCTCGCAACAATGAAATCAATCTCGGCGGTTCAGCGCGGCGTTGTTCTGCCGTTCTTTCCAGTTCCTGCCCTTGCAAGGTGGTAAGCATGGTCGAAGGCCGGCGCGGCTCTTCCTCGCGCAAGGTGCGGCGCATTTCATCAAGCCCGCCCTGCAATAATTTTCTTCCGTCAAACGGGGTTTTGCCAGTCAGCAGTTCGTAGAGCAATACTCCCAGGCTGTAAATGTCACTCCGCGTGTCCACATCCAGACCGCTCATTTCCGCCTGTTCCGGGCTGATGTAGGCCGGCGTGCCGATGAAGTGGCCATACGCGGTGAACAACGTCTTATCGGTCAACGGCTCCGCGGTTGCTTTGGCGATGCCAAAATCAATTACCTTTGGCACCGGAATGTTGTCGTGCAGGGTGATCAGAATGTTTGACGGCTTGATGTCACGGTGAATGATTCCCTTCTGGTGCGCATGTTGGATTGCATGACAGACTTGCACAAACAACTTCAGCCGTTGCTGGGCGTCCAACTGATTCTGATTGCAGTAGTCCGTGATCTTTACGCCTCGCACCAGTTCCATCACGAAATAGGGTCGCCCGGTTTCGGTTGCTCCGGCGTCCAATACCCGGGCAATGTTTGGATGGTCCATCATGGCCAGCGCTTGGCGTTCCGCTTCAAACCGGCCAATGACATTTCGGGTGTCCATCCCCAGCTTGATGATCTTGAGCGCGACCTTGCGCCGGACCGGCTCGAATTGCTCGGCCATATAGACGGCGCCACAACCGCCTTCACCAATCTTTTGCAGCAGCTTGTAATGCCCGATCCGCGCGCCGGGTTGTTCCTCGGCGGGCAATTTCTTGGAAACATTTCCCGCGGGCTCAATACCGGCGTTCTGCAGGGAACTTTTCAATGCCGCGCCGCCTTCCTCAAAAAACTGCGCGGCCCGTTCGTGCGCGGCCAACAACGCCTCGACCCCGGCCCGCAGCGCCGGATCACCGGCGCAGGCTTTCTCCAGAAACCGGCGGCGCCGAACGGCGTCCGCTAATTCGACGGCTTCAAGAAATATGCTTTCTTCCCGTTGAAAGGCAGCCTTCATCGTCTGGTGCTCGTCTTTATATGCGCAAACAGGATAAACAAACCGTCAGGAAAAGTTGTTGGGAAATTTCAGGCATGGGCGCTGATGGTTCTCAGGAGCCAGGCCTTGGCAAAAGCCCACTGGCGTTCCACCGTGCGTTCGCCCAGCTTCAGATGTTCCGCGATCTCCCGGTTCGTCAGGCCGCCGAAAAATTTCAGCGTTACAATGCGCGCCATTTCTGGATCCTCAGCCCGCAATCGTTCGAGCGCTTCGTCAATCAACAGCACTTTGTCGTCGGGTGTCGTCGCCGCCAGGTTCAGCCCTTCGATCTCCAGGCGAACCTGCCCGCCGCCATGTTTGAGCGCAGACTTGCGGCGCGCGCGGTCCACCAGAATCCGGCGCATCGCCTCGGCGGCAGCGGCCAGGAAGTGGATGCGATTTTCCCAGCCTTGCTCGTCGTTGGCGACCAGACGCAGCCAGGCTTCATGCACCAGCTCCGTCGGCTGGATGGTTTGTCCTTCCGGTTCCCGGGCCATTTTAGCTGCCGCCAGCCGCCGGAGTTCCTGATAAACCAGCGGCAACAAATCATCCGAAGCCTGTTTGTCACCTCGCCCGATCGCTTCCAGCATCAAGGTGATTTCACTCATTTTACACGGGAGTTGTCAGCAAATTTTGCCAAAAAGATAATTGAGTTCAAGAAACATTAAGCAAACCAGACGAATAAGTCACGGCGCGGCCACCGATGGTGACACCCTCCCCGCGATGCTCGCAGAAAGGTTCTCCGCCACGCGGAGAAATCTGGTGTGCGCGAAGCCGTGAACGGCCCAAACGTTAGGCCCAACGTGGAACGAGCGTGCAGTGTGCTGACCCACAAACCGGGTCTTCGGTGACACCGGCGCGAGGAGCGAAAATCTGCTGGAATCCAACAGGCGGAGAGAGGGGTTACCGAATTTTGTGTCGGCACTTTTCACACGGCCTCACGCAGGGTTAGCACTCCAACCACCTCCGCGGGGGGGCAATGACAGACAATGGTCGCTGCGTTGTGCAGCCTGTCATTATTCGTGTTGCCAAGGTGCTCCGGTTGTACGTCTCTGTCCATTGCAATCTATGCTTTGAAATCAGGCGCTACTCGCGACCAGCAGCGGGCGCAACAATCCGAACGTAAAACAGGCTTCCAGCCTGTCTCATCTTTGTTGAAATGTGAGACAGGCGCGACGCCTGTCCTTCGATTTCAATCTCCCAAACACGTTCCGACTCTCCGCGCGGCTTGAACCCACGGATGGTCCGGCGGGACGATTTTTCGTTTTCCGGCCACCTTTTCCAGCGGCACCGGCTCAGTTCGTTCGCCGCGCGACGCCACCATCACGCCGAAAACGTTTTCATTTATCAAATCGCCGCACGCACTGCCGAGCCGCGTCGCCAGCAAACGGTCGGCGGGGGAGGGGATGCCTCCGCGCTGGACGTAACCGAGAATCGTCACGCGCGATTCGAGGTGCGTCAGCTCCTCCAATTGCTTCGCGAGCCGCAACGTGTTGCCGCTGTGCTTGGCTTCCAGCGCCGCCAGTTCCAGCTTGGCCTCGTGCTTCTCCCGTTGATTTCGCGCACGTTCCTTCCGGCCTTCGGCAGCCTGAAAAGCGCGTGCGTCGTCCTTCGCCATTGCCCCTTCCGCCACCGCTACGATGCTGAAATTCGTTCCGACGCGGCTGCGCCGGCGGATGGCATCGGCGATTTTGTGGACGTCGTAGGGAATCTCCGGAATCAAAATTACGTCCGCGCCGCCCGCAATGCCCGCTCCCAAAGCCAGCCAGCCGGCCCGATGCCCCATGATTTCAGTGACAATGATGCGATGATGGCTGTGCGCGGTGCTGTGCAGGCGATCTATGGTTTCCGTGGCAATGTCCAGCGCGGTGGCAAAACCAATCGTCAAATCCGTCATCGCCACGTCGTTGTCAATCGTTTTGGGAAGGGTGATGACGTTGATGCCGGCTTCCTTGAGCCGCAGCGCGCTTTTTTGCGTGCCGCCGCCGCCCAGACAGACCAGCGCGTCGAGCCCGTAACGGCCGTAATTTTTGACGATGACGCTGGTCATGTCGTGGACACGCCCGTCAATCGTCATGCGCTGTGGTTTATCGCGGCTCGTGCCGAGGATGGTGCCACCCACGGTAAGGATGCCGGCCAGCGTGGCCCGGTCCAGCTTCAAACGGCGGTCTTCGACGATGCCGCGGAACCCGTCGCGGAAGCCGATGATTTCCATGCCATAAAAGCCGAGCGCGGTTTTGCCCACGCCGCGAATGGCCGCGTTGAGGCCGGGGCTGTCACCGCCCGCCGTCAGAATGCCGATGCGTTTGGTTTGCGCCATTGTCTCTGCCACATTTGAATCCGCAAAAAATCGTTCCTTGTCGAGAACAACTTTTTATTTTTTGGAAACTATTTTCGCGAGTGTGGCGGAAATCCGTCAGCCCGGAGAGTTGCGCCGTTGAAAACCAATTCGGACGAACCGCTGTCTGCGCATCGAAGCGACACGCGGCGTTTGTGTTTATC
>DATNHI010000300.1:0-3779 GCA_035605035.1 Verrucomicrobiia bacterium | reverse complement strand
TAATTGGGGTTCGGTCACGAGCGCGGTGGCGACGTTGACGTTGATTGTTCCGCCGACAATCACCTCGCAGCCGCAGAGCCAGATGCTGGCGGCGGGCCAGAGCGCTTCGTTCTCCGTCGGAGCGAGTGGCGTGGAAACCAGCTATCAGTGGAGTTTTAACAGCACGGCCGTTTCCGACGCCACCAATGCTTCGCTGACGCTGACCCATATTCAAACGACGAACGCCGGCAGCTACACGGTGGTGGTGACCAACATGGCCGGCTCGATCACGAGCGCGGTGGCGACTTTGACAGTGACGAACCCCGTCGTCATTCTGTCGCCCGCCAGCGGCGGAGGGCTGCCCCCCAATGGCTTCACCTTTCAGTTGTCGTTGCCGACCGGGCTTACCTACGTCATTCTGGTTTCGACCGATTTCCAGGTCTGGACACCCATTGCCACCAACCTCGCCACCAGCGGAAGCGTCATTTTTACGGACACTGCCGCCGCAGACTATCCCACCCGCTTTTATCGGGCGATGGTGCGGTAAAGGCCCTGGTTCTATGTCGAAAGCGGCCATGTCGCCGCGATGACCCTGGCCGTGATTGATGCCGAAAAAGAACAGGACAAGGGAAACGACGGTCATGGCCGCAAGGTGATCGTGATCCGGTTGGACGGCGCGGCCCTCGATCGCGAATTGCAGTCAACATCAGAGTCGCCCCAGGCGTAACCATACGCCTTTGCCAGTGATTGGAGCCAGACAGCCGCAAGAGTCGCGCCGTCGCCTGACCCGCTTCAGGTTTGCTTTCCGGTCACCCCCCCTTCAAAATGTTCCCCTCTTTTCGTTTGTGTTAGGCACGAAAAACCACGAATATCCAACCGATTCATACTGACATGATTGCGTTGAACAAAACTGCCATCGCCAGCCTGCTCTGCCTTGGCGCGGCGAGCGCCATCGCCGGCACGTCACCGTTCACCCTGCTCAACGATCCGGTGGATATCAGCGGCGATTTTCGCGCGCTGGAAAATTTTTATTACCTGGCCGACAAGGTTTCGGAATTTGATCCCGCGACTCATGCCGGGAAAGCAGTTTACCAGCGGGCGCAGTATCGGGTGCGGCATGCGTTTGACAACGACCTTTCCCTCATCACCGCCGTCGGCGCCAACGAGTTTCCTGACAACCAATACGCGGCCAATCCCGAACTGCCGTTTTCCATTGATTTTGTTTCGCCTCGCACCATCCGCCTGCGCATGACGAGCGGGCCGCAGGCGCATCCGCCGCAACCGGAACTCATGCTCGCCGGCGAAGTGCCGCAGGATCATTCGTGGAAATATGAGAAGATTCCCGGCGGCCACCGCTACGCCAGCGCGGCCAGTTCGGTGACGATTTTGGAAAAACCGTTTCACCTGGAACTGCGCGACGCGAGCGGCAAATTGCTGACGGCCACCGACCACGCGGACGACAACAAAACCACCTTCAGCCCGGTCCTGCCGTTCAGCTTCGTGCGGCGCGCCGCGGATTATTCGCGCAGCTACAACGCCGTGTTCACGCTGGCGCCCGGCGAAAAAATCTTCGGCTGCGGCGAATCGTTTACCAGCCTGGACAAGCGCGGCCAGAAGATCGTGCTCTGGACGGACGACGCCAACGGCATCGAAAACCAGGGCCTGTACAAGCCGGTTCCGTTTTTCATGAGCAGCCGTGGCTACGGCATGTTCCTGCACACGACCACGCCGATCACGCTGGATTTGGGCCACGATTTCGGCGGCGTGACCTCGATGATGGTCGGCGACGACGAACTGGATTTGTTCGTCTTCACCGGCACGCCCAAGGAGATTCTCGATGAATACACCAAGCTCACCGGGAAGTCGCCGGTGCCGCCGCTGTGGAGTTTCGGCCTGTGGATGAGCCGCTGCACTTACAACGCCGAAAAGCAAGTGCGCGAGATCGCGGCGAAATTGCGCGAAAACAAGATCCCGTGCGACGTGCTGCACCTGGACACCGGTTGGTTCGAGACGGATTGGCAATGCGACTACGAGTTTTCCAAAACGCGTTTTGCCGATCCCAAAAAGATGCTCGCCGACTTGAAGGCCGACGGCTTCCGCGTCTCCTGCTGGCAACTGCCGTATTTCGTGCCGAAGAACAAGCTGTTCCCCGAACTGGTGGAAAAAAACCTCGTGGTCCGCGATGCGAAAGGCAACCTGCCTTACGAAGACGCCGTGCTGGATTTCTCCAACCCCAAAGCCGTGGAATGGTATCAAGGCAAACTCGCCGGGCTGCTGAACCAAGGCGTCAGCGCCATCAAGGTGGATTTCGGCGAAGCGGCGCCGAACAACGGAATTTGGGCAAACGGCCGGACCGGGTTTTACGAACACAATTTGTATCCGCTGCGCTACAACCAGGCCGTCGCCGACATCACCAAAAAAATCACGGGCGACCACATCATCTGGGCGCGCAGCGCGTGGGCCGGCAGCCAGCGTTATCCGCTGCACTGGGGCGGCGACGCCGAGAGCACGGACGCCGGCATGGCGGCCGAACTGCGCGGCGGATTGTCCTTTGGACTGTCCGGCTTTTCCTTCTGGAGCCACGACGTGGGCGGATTTACCGCCACGGCGGTGGACAACATGGGCCGGAATTTGTTTGCGCGCTGGCTGGCGTTCGGCATGTTGAGTTCGCACTCGCGCTGCCACGGCATCGCGCCGAAGGAACCGTGGCTCTACGGCACGAATTTCATGGACGAATTCCGCACGATTGATGAACTGAAATACAAGTTAATGCCCTATGTTTTTGCACAGGCGAAGGATTCCTCCGAGCACGGCCTGCCGATGGTGCGCGCGTTGTTGGTGGAATTCCCCGACGACCCCGGCTCGTGGAACGTGGATGACGAATATCTCTACGGCTCGCAAATCCTCGTTGCGCCGCTGCTGCACGAAAATCAAACCAGCCGCGACGTTTATTTGCCGCCGGGAATCTGGGTTGATTATCAGAGCGGAAAAAGTCTGGCCGGCGGCTGGCAAAAAATCGAAGCCGGAAAGATTCCTGAGATCATTCTGGTGCGCGACGGCTCGGTGATTCCGCACATCGCGCTGGCGCAAAGCACGGCGCAGATGGACTGGTCGAAAATTGAGCTTGCCGTTTTTGCCAAGGAGGCGACGACCGCCAAAGGTTTGATTTTACTGCCCGGCGAAACGGAAGCGCACGAACTCGCGCTGACCAAATCCGGCGGGAGTTTCAAACTGGAGACCGATCCGCTGGCTGGAAAAGTCGCGTGGAAGATTTTCGCCCGTTGAGCATGAAGCTGATTTTTTATGACAGGAAGAATTGATATGAAACGGGAATTGGTTTGCCTTGCCCTCGGCCTCGCGGCGTTCTTCGCCACGGTTGATTTGTCCGGCGCCGCCACCAACGAAACGGCCAGGGCTGTCTCGGCTGACTTGCAGCAAACCAGCGGTCCGCTCGACACCATGTTCAAGTTCTGCGTCGGCGCCGGCCGCGCGAACGAAGGTTTGCGCGCCGACTGGCAGCGGCAACTGACTTACGCGCACCGCGAATGCGGCTTTGAATACATTCGCATGCACGGTCTGTTCTGCGACGACATGGGCGTTTACCGTGAGGACAAAGGCAACCCGCAATACAACTGGCAATACATTGACGAGCTTTACGATTTCCTGCACGGCATTGGCATGAAGCCGTTTGTGGAATTGGGTTTCATGCCGGAAGGGCTGGCCAGCGGCCACAAAACCATTTTCTGGTATCACGGCAACGTGACGCCGCCCAAAGACATGACCAAATGGGCGGACTTCAT
>DATNHI010000299.1:0-3311 GCA_035605035.1 Verrucomicrobiia bacterium | reverse complement strand
TGCGGCTGCCGCCGGGGCCGGTTGTCCCCCGCGCGCGTCATAAAGTTCCGCCTTCATCACGTTGGAAATGTGGATCGTCCCTTCGCGCTCGACGATGGCGCCCTGGGGATGCTGCTGGCTCTTGCGCGTATGCCGCTTGATTAATTGCAGGCCTTCGACAATGACGCGCGCCTTTTTCGGCGACACCGCAATGATCTTGCCGCGCTTGCCTTTTTCCTTTCCGGCCAGCACCACCACTTCGTCGCCTTTTTTCACATGACACTTCATAAAATGTTCAAATCACTTCCGGCGCGAGCGAGATGATTTTCATAAACTTTTTGTCGCGCAACTCGCGCGCCACCGGCCCGAAGATGCGCGTGCCTTTCGGGTTCAACTCCGGGTCGATGATGACGACCGCGTTGCTGTCAAAACGCAAATACGAGCCGTCGCTGCGGCGAATCGGCTGCCGGGTGCGGACAATGACCGCGTTGTGGACCTCGCCCTTTTTCACCTGGCCGTCCGGCGCGGCGTCTTTGATGTGGACCTTGATGATGTCGCCCACGTGCGCGTAACGCTGGTTGCGGCCCAACACGCCGATCGCCCAGGCGACCCTTGCACCCGTGTTGTCCGCCACGTCCAAATGGGAACGAATTTGCAGCATAAAATCCCGTTACTCCGCCACCGGTGCGACGCCTTGATGGCGTTCCACCACTTCCAGCAACCGCCAGCGTTTCGTCCTGGAAATCGGACGCGTTTCTTCAATCCGCACGCGGTCGCCCGGCTTGGCCTCGCCCTTTTCGTCGTGGGCGTAAAACTTCTTGTAAGCGGTGACGACCTTGCGAAACCGCTGATGTGGAAACCGGCGTTCGACCCGCACGACGATGGTCTTGGCCATCTTGCTCGCGATGACTTCGCCGACGCGCTGTTTGCGTTGTCCGCGCGTTTCCAAATTCTGGGGTTCTTCAGCCATATTTTTAGCCACGAATAAACACGGATGGACACGGATAATTGAAACACGACTGACACCGATTTTGGAGTGCGCGGACATGCCCGCGCTTGGGGACGACACCCCGCCGGGGCGGGATCGCGTCGAGGGAGAGCGGCAACGTGTCGCCGCATCCCAATCTAAATCCGTGTTGATCGGTGTTCATCCGTGGTTCAATTTTGCTTTGCTTTGTTTCTCAATTCCGAGATGCGCGTTTCGAGCCGCGCGATGTCGCGGCGCAACAACCGCAGGCGGGCCGACTTTTCCAGTTGGGCGCTCGCCTGCTGCAAACGCAGGTTGAACATTTCGTGGCGCAGGTCGCGGCTTTTGGCCGACAACTCCACCAACGTCATGTCTTTCATTTCCGCAAACTTCATAAAATCGTTCAAGTGGGACAGGCATCTTGCCTGTCAGACAGGCTGGAAGCCTGTCCCACTATTCATCTGCTCAAGTGATGCCGCGAAATAAATTTGGTTTTAATCGGCAGCTTCGTCGCCGCCAGGCGCAACGACTCGCGCGCCTCCACTTCCGTCACGCCGTCCACCTCAAACAACACGTTTGCCGGGCGGATCACCGCCACCCATGACTCCAGCGGGCCTTTGCCTTTGCCCATGCGCGTTTCCAGCGGCTTTTTGGTGAACGATTTCTGCGGAAAAATGCGAATCCACATCTTCCCGCGCCGCTTCAGGTTACGGGCGATGGCCACGCGCGCTGCCTCGATCTGCTTGGTGTCCAGCCAGCAGCGTTGCAGCGACATCAAACCATATTCGCCGAAGGCCACGGTGTGGCCTCGGGACGCCATCCCCCTGCGGCTGCCGCGGTGCATCTTGCGAAACTTCACTCTTTCCGGCTGCAATGGCATAAACTTTTAGAATCGTTGAATCGTTAAAATCTTGAATCGCTGAATCGCTTTAACGATTCAACGGTTCCATTCATTACAATCATACAGGCGCCGCCGCTTCCATTTGTGTTTCCTTTTTCTGCGGCTTGTTTTCACCGTGGCAAATCCAGCATTTGATGCCGAGCTTGCCATAGACGGTGAACGCCTCGGCAAATCCGTAGTCAATGTTCGCGCGCAAAGTGTGCAACGGGACACGGCCCCAATGATATTGTTCGACCCGCGCGAGTTCCGCCCCGCCCAGACGGCCCGAACAGCGGATCTTGATGCCTTCCGCGCCAAAATCCTGCGCCGTCTGCAGCGCCTTCTTCATCGCGCGCCGGAAGGAAACCCGGCGTTCGAGCTGCAATGCGACATTCTCCGCAACAAGCTGGGCATCGATTTCCGGCGTCTTTACCTCCACGATGTCCACATAGACTTCTTTGCCGGTCTTGCGGCTCAGCTCCTCCTTGAGCTTGTCGATTTCCGCGCCTTTACGGCCGATGACCACCCCCGGACGAGCGGTGAGGATGGTGACGCGGCAACGATTGGTGGCGCGTTCAATCAGAATCTTTGGCACGGACGCCGATTCGAGCTTCTTTTTGAGCAATGCCCGGATTTCACGGTCTTCGGTCAGGAGCGCGCCGAACTCCTTCTTGTTGGCAAACCATTTGGAACGCCAGTCCTTGTTGACGGCGACGCGCAGACCGATTGGATTGGTTTTTTGGCCCATGGAAATTATTCGTCGGACAAGGTGATTTTGATGTGACAACGGCGTTTGAGGATGGGTCCGCCGGAACCGCGCGCTTTGGGAATGAAACGTTTGATAATCATAGCCGAGCCGGCAACAGCCTCCTTGATACGCAAACTTTCCGGCTTGAGCTTGTTATTGTTTTCGGCGTTGGCGATGGCCGATCGGAGCGTCTTGGCCACCAGGCGCGCGCCTTTGCGCGGGACGACTTGCAGCACCGCCTGCGCCTGCAAGGCCGGCAACCCTTGAATCTGCCGCACCACCTCGCGCATCTTCTGCGGAGACATCGGCACGTTTTTCAATATCGCGTGGACTTCCATGTTACTTCGCCTCCGCCTTGGCCGTGTGCGCGCCGTGTTTGCGGAAGATGCGCGTCAGCGAAAATTCGCCGAGCCGGTGGCCGACCATGTTTTCCGTCACAAACACCGGGTTGAAAACCTTGCCGTTGTGCACGGTGAACGTCAGCCCGACAAAATCCGGGGTGATGGTCGAACGCCGTGACCAGGTCTTGATCGGCGTTTTTTGATTCGTGCTCTTCGCCTTCTGGATTTTGTCCAGCAGATGAAAATCCACAAACGGACCTTTTTTAATCGAACGTCCCATAAATTACTTGTTCTTCATTGGCCGACCGTCGCGGCGCACGATGATGAAACGGTTGGAACTCTTCTTCTTGTGGCGGGTCCGGTAACCTTTGGCCAGCAAACCCCACGGCGAAGTCA
>DATNHI010000298.1:0-3294 GCA_035605035.1 Verrucomicrobiia bacterium | reverse complement strand
AAATTGTCCGGGATTCGTCCGGCTCGGCACGAGAAATTCGCGCGCGCCCTCGGGCGTGGACTTGAACAGCACGGGCGTTTCGATTTCGAGAAATCCCTGCTCGTCGAGGTATTGTCGCGTGGCGAACGCAACCTTGCTGCGCAGACGGAGGTTGCGCGCCATTTCGGGCCGGCGCAAATCGAGGTAACGATATTTCAGGCGTAATTCCTCGTTCACCTTGCTCGCCACTTCGGGGTCGTCCACCGGGAACGGCAGCACGTCGGCAACGTTGAGCACTTCGAGTTCCTTCACCATCACCTCGATTTCGCCGGTCGGGATTTTGGGATTATTCGTCCCTTCCGGCCGTTGACGGACCTTGCCGGTCGCGCGGATGACGCATTCGCTGCGCAAGGCGGCGGCGCGCTCGAACAGTTCCTTCGGCAAATCGGACGGGTCGAAGACGGTTTGGGTGCGGCCTTCGCGGTCGCGGACATCAATAAAAATCAGGCCGCCGAGATCGCGGCGGGAATGGACCCAGCCGGTCAGCGTAACTGTTTGCCCGATGTGCGCCGGGCGCAGTTCATTACAATGATGCGTGCGTTTCATTTCAAATTGTTTGGGAGGGTTGGCGTGTCGCCGACCCAAATTTCAGGGACGGCAACATCCCGTCCCGCCCAGTAAAACGAAAGCGGATTCTGGCCAAGAAACCGGCGGATTTCAAAGCAAAAGTAAGCGTTGGCGCGAAACCAAAAATTATTCCGGCAGGGCAATTCGCCACGTGTTGGTCGGGTCGCCGGAATTCTTTAATGCCTCACGCAGGCCGGTATTAGAAGTCTGCTGCACGCTGCCGTCGGCCAAACCGAGATTGCCCTGGTTGACGTGAATCGTTTCTGTCCAACTCACGCGCTGACCGGGAACCAGTTTGAGGATCCCGTTTTCCGGTTCGTTGTCGGCACTGATATTCCGGTCGCCATCCAGGAATCTTTGCGGCTCGGTGTCAACAGCGTCCAGACCGACGAAGTAACTGACGTTTTGATTTTTCAAACGAACGAAGTTGGCGGCGGCGGCGCGCATGTCCGCCGGACAAACCAGGATTTTCGGCGTGTTCAACTCATTCGACATGACTTGAAAATGGCGGAAAGTGTCCGCGCCGGTGTCGAATTCTTTTGTGCCGCCTCTGTTTGTTGAAACGTCCATGGGCAACCAGTCGGTTTGACCGTTGTACCACAATCTGAACGCAAGCCCCGTCTGTTTGAGATTGTTGACGCAGTTGATGCGCTGCGCCTTTCGTTTGGCCTGCGCCAGCGCCGGCAGCAGCATGGCTGCCAGAATGGCCAGGACGGCGATGATGACCATCAAGGCAACCAGGGTGAATCCTGAGTTTGAACGGCGTCCGGAAATGGAGTCCATGCCCGCACTATGAACCGCCCACCGCCGTTTTCAAGTCATTCTTGGCACGAATCGAATCCGCATCTGATTTCAGAAATCATTATTTTTCACTTTACCATCTTCCTGAAAAGTGCTTGGCTGTCAGGGAATTCAGACCGTTGAATGGAAACCGTTCTCTCATCATGAAAAAAAACAACCTGTTACTCTGCCTGCCGGCGCTCGTTCTGGCCGGCGTCCTCGCCACTCTTAATTACGGCTGCGGCCAAAAGCCCGCATCGCCCACCAGTGAAAATCCGGCTGGCGGGACCAAAGCACCCACTGTGGTTTCAGTGAACAAAACCAGCTTCAACGAGGTCACATCGCAGCTCGATCCGGGCGGCAATTTCTACCTGTATCTCGGCACCGCGCAATGGCTCGACGGACTCTCCACCCGGGTCGCCGCCTGGCGGCAGACGTTCGCCGCCATGCCCGGCCTCAAGCCGGAAGACGCAGCCAACGTCAGCAAGGCGTTTGACGTCGCCACCCGCCTCATTCAAGACAGCGGCATCGAAGATGTCAGCGGCGTGGGTTTGAGTTCGGTGGAAATCGAGAAAGGGATGTTCCGCAACAAAGCGTTGTTGCATCATTATCCCGGCAAAGGCAACGGCTTCCTCTGGCAACTCGCCGGCAAGGAACCGCACCCGCTCACCGGTCTCGATTTCCTGCCCGACAACACTGCGCTGGCCGTTTTCTCCGACGCGGATCTGCCGGTGCTCTGGACCGTTGCCCAAAAGGAAATCGGCCAATCCGACCTGCCCCAGGCACAGGAGTGGCTGAAGCAATTCCCCGTTCAATTTGAAAAGAAAACCAAGGTCAAATGGGACGCCTTTGTCAATTCGCTTGGGGGCGAATTCGGCTTCGTCATCACGCTTGACCCGTCCAACAACATTCCCGTGCCGCTGCCCGGCGGCGCGTTGCAGGTTCCCACGCCCGGTTTGATGCTCGTTGTGAAGGTCAACGACGACACCATCTTCAACCGCATTGACGAGGAATTGAAGTCCAACCCGCAAATCATCAGCGTGGACAAGTCGGGCCTCAAAATGCGGACGATGCCCGTACACCTGCCGTTTATCCCCGAACTCCGGCCCAGCACCGCCAGCAGCGGCGGTTACCTGTTCATTGCCTCGAGCGATGCGCTGATTGACGAGGCCCTCGCGGTAAAAGGCGGACAGCACCCCGGCCTCAAAGGCACGGACGAATTCAAGCACCTCGCGCAGGGTCTGCCGGATCGCGGCAACCAGTTCTGCTACATGAGCCGGCGATTTGCCGAGACCCTGATGCAAGTGCAGCAACAGGCCATGGCCAGCAGCGCCCGGACCCAACCGCAGATGACGCAATGGATGCAATCCTTTTACCGCAACCGTCCCGCTTTTGCCTACTCTGTCGGCATCAATACGCCGGACGGTTGCCTGACCATCGGCAACGGAAGTCAGAGCTACGCCAACGCCGTGTTGCTGCCCGCCGTGGCCGTGCCCGCCATGCTGGCCGCGATCGCCATCCCCAATTTCGTCAAAGCTCGTGCAACTTCGCAGGAAAACGCCTGCATCAACAATCTCCGCCAGATTGACGCCGCCAAACAGCAATGGGCGCTGGAAAAAGGCAAAACAGCCACGGACATTCCGACCAGGGAAGATCTCCTGCCCTACATGCGCCGTTGGCCGGTCTGCCCGGCGGGTGGCACCTACACCATCGGCCCCGTCGGTGAAAAGCCGACTTGCAGCATCCCCGGTCACCAGCTCCCTTGAAGCAGTCTATCGGCCGTTGATGGGATTACGCTCGTTTTCAAAGCGCTTTTTCCACGGGTGGGGCGAGCGTCCCCGCGAGCCGGATTGTAGCGTCGAGCCTGCGGCTCGATTTGATTGGCGCGAAGCGCCGACACTACAACAG
>DATNHI010000297.1:0-13541 GCA_035605035.1 Verrucomicrobiia bacterium | reverse complement strand
TCGTCCTTGAAAATGACGCGCAACGATTGCCGCGGCCCTTCCTCGTCATCTACAATCAACAGCGTGCCCTTGCGCTTGGGCGCCGCCGCTGTTTCAACGAGGTCGGTGACTGCGCTGTTGGTTTCAGTCGGTGAATCAATCGTCAAGGCCATGTCTGCTAATCAAGTTATCTTAAAAAAATCCGCGTTCAAGCACAAAGCATCAACCACGTTCCAGCCGCACCCGCAACATTTCCAAAGCCTGTTGTGCCGTCAAATCTTTGAACTGTTCGCGGCCGCCAGGATTAAATTTGCGTTCGACCACGGTTTCCGGTGCGCCGGCCAGCGCGATGAACACCGTTCCAACCGGTTTGGCTTTTGTGCCGCCGGTCGGTCCGGCAATGCCCGTCACCGCTAAAGCAAAATCCGCGCCAAATGTTTCCCGCACGCCTTCAACCATTTCGCGCGCCACGGCTTCGCTTACCGCGCCATGACGGGCGAGCGTTCCCGGGCGCACGCCGAGAAATTTTTGTTTGGCCATGTTGCTGTAAGCCACCACTCCACCGGGAAAGACTGCTGACGCGCCCGGAACATTCGTGAGCCGGTGTGCGATGCCGCCACCGGTGCACGATTCGGCCAGCGCGAGAGTTTGCCTTCGTTTGGTCAGCAAACGTACAATGACCTCTTCAATTCTTCCACTGCGACGGGTTGGGGTTGCGGATTGGGGCATGCTCTTTCCATTTGCCGCGCGGCGCAAGCAGTCACTTGACCGTGAATTGGAAAAGGTCGTGGCCGAGGACAATTTTCCAGTCGGCCGTGTCCTTCACAAAAAAATAGACATCATACGGGCCCGGCGGGAGCCGGACGCCAAACGTTGCCTGATAACTGCCGCTCGCATCGGTTGTGACCCGGCTGAAATCAAAAAATTTCTGGGGATTACCCCGTGGAAACTGGTCCGGCAAATTGTTATTTCCGTCGTGCTGGAGGGCGCCGTTGATGGTAAGCACGTATTCATGATTGGGGACAAGCCCGCCGAGCGTCACGCCGATCACCAATCCGCCAGGGAATGATTCATGATACCGGATATCGCCGGTGGCGGTCGGAACTTCGCGGCCGACTCCGGAGTGGGTGGTTAATGGCAAAGGTCCGGCATAAACCGAAGGAGCGGCCAGATCGGCTTTGAAGGCGGCCAGAAAAGCGGCTTTCGACGGGTCTTTCATTTCCGCCTCGGCCTTTTCTTCTCCCACAATGAGGTTTTCACCCTTGCCGAAAACGACAATGGCCGGCCCCGCAATCAGTTTGGGCTGCGCGAGTTTTGCCACTTCGTTCGATGCCGTTGAACCCGGGTTGGCCGGCCCGGCGGTGGATTTGAAGATTTTCCCGCGGAACACGAACGCCGCCGCGGCTGCTGCGCAAAGCAAAAGAACAACAACGAACACCGCTATCGGGAAATGCTTCTCCGGCGCGGTCGCCGGTCCCAAATCCACCGCGACCGGAATGGGACGCTCACCGCTGACCTTCGTTCCCGCAATGATAAATTTCGGGTCGTCTGTCGCGGGCGCCTGCGGCACGGTGATTTTCTGGAAGCACGTCGGGCATTCCATCACCGAGCCGCTCTGGGACGAATCGCACTTGATGTGCTGTCCGCACACCGGACAGGCGTATTTGAACTCGCTCATGGCTGTCTGACAAACATTTCATATCCACACGGCGGCGGCAATACGGTTTTTATATCGTCTTCATCCTGATCCTGATCTTAATCATAATCATTGGTTCAAAGCCGATTAAGATGACGATGACGATTATGAATAAGATTTTGCCTCGTGTTTGTGATTGAATTTTGCCGCCGCATCTCAAAACCTGTGTTCATCCGCGTTCAGCGGCGGTTTAATTAAAGCGCATGAAACAAATTTCTCCAGTCTCCCGCAGCGGACGGTTCGCCGGCGGCCCGGCGGCGCACGTCGCGCAATTCACCGAATCCGTGTCCTTCGACCACCGGCTCTGGCGGCACGACATCCAAGGCTCCATCGCCCACGCCACGATGCTCGCCAAAATCGGCGTGCTGACGAAAAAAGAATTGCGCGCCATTGTGAAAGTGTTGGACGCCATCGGCCGGGAAATCGCCGCCGGCAAATTCCGCTGGAAAGTCGGCCTCGAAGATGTCCACATGAACATCGAGGCGGAGCTGACCCGGCGCGTTTCCGCCGGCGCGAAGCTCCACACCGCCCGCTCGCGCAACGACCAGATCGCGCTCGATATGCGCCTCTGGTTGCGCGATGAAATTGTTTTATTGCTTGTCGAGATCGCCGATTTGCAGCGCACGCTGGTTTCGCTCGGCGAAAAAAATTCCGACGTGCTCATTCCCGGTTACACGCACCTGCAACGCGCGCAGCCGGTTTATCTCGCGCACCACCTGCTCGCCTACGTCGAGATGCTGGAGCGCGATTGCGAACGCCTCTGGGATTGCCACTCGCGCGTGAACGTCTGCCCGCTGGGCAGCGGCGCGCTGGCCGGCAGCACACTTCCGCTCAAACGCGAACTTGTGGCAAAACTGCTCGGTTTCGTGGATGCCAGCGGCACGGTTCAGCTCACGCAAAATTCCATGGACGCCGTGAGCGACCGGGATTTCGCCGTCGAATTCTGCGCCGCGGCTGCGCTGGTGGCTGTTCACATTTCGCGGCTGGCCGAGGATTTGATTCTCTGGACCAGCGCGGAATTTAATTTCGTCAAAATCGCCGACGCCTACACCACCGGCTCGTCGCTGATGCCGCAAAAGAAAAATCCCGATGTGGCCGAACTCGCGCGTGGCAAGACTGGCCGCGTCATTGGCAACCTCGTTGCGCTGCTCACGCTGTTGAAAGGTCTGCCGATGACTTACAATCGCGATTTGCAGGAGGACAAGGAACGGCTGTTCGACACCGCCGACACCGTGCGCGCCACGACGCGGCTGATGGCCGCGATGTTGACGAACACGAAGGTGAACAAGGCCACATGCACCGCTGCCGCGAGCGACCCGGCGCTGTTGGCGACCGACCTCGCGGATTATCTGGTGCGGAAAGGGATACCGTTCCGGCAGGCGCATCACGTCGTTGGTGCGGTGGTGGCGCTGGCGGAAAAAACCGGCAAACCACTGAATCGGCTCACGCTCGCGGAATTGCAATCCGTGGACCCGGTGACCGGGACCAAAGTTTTTGGCCGCGACGCGCTGGGCGTTTTCAATCTGCAACGCGCGATGGCGAAACGAAATCTGGTTGGCGCACCAGGGACGGAGGAAGTCGCGAAGCAACTCGCGCGTTGGCGGGGACAGCTTTCGTGAATTATGAAAATAATTGCACAGGCAATTTTATTGCTTCTGGTAATTACTTCAGTTGGATGCGACCGCAGCAACACGAGTTCAAGCGGCGCGGTTGTAACTAATCTGTCCGTTTTAGTGTGGCCATCTTTTCCGTCGTCAACAAATTCTTACAGGCATCTAGAACATCTCACGAATTTGCTGCGACAAGCAAATATGCTCATTACTATAAATCAGGGAATTTTCAGCCAATCGCAAGCACACGGACAACTGACACAAGATTCTCCTTTGCGCAAATTGTTGAACATTCCTACAAATGAGCCAGCCAAAATCGATTGGATGCAATCCATGGATTATCGCTGGATAAGAATTTATTCCTCAAATACCGCGCAACGATTCGGCTGGATAAAATTGAACCTTCACACCGGCGCGGTAGAAGCTGCTTACGATGTTGAAGCTCTTTTTACAGTTAGCGAAATTGAACATCGTCTTCGCCAAATTGTCGGCACACGCGAAGAAGCATTGCGACTCTTTGGCAGACGACAGTCCGAAACATCTTCGCCGGAACAGCAGCAAGCAACAAAAGCCGTTGCCGAAGCTCTTCTTCTGCCACCGGATACAAAATTATACATAGAAATGAGCGCACCCGGAGGTTCAAACGGCGGACAAGGCTACTTGAGAATTTATACACTCCAATCGAATAATCAGCCTGCACAGATTGCCTCGGTCTTTTATGGCATTTATTACACAAGTGGAAACATTTTAACTCAAATTTTGAGCGAATTAGGGTTGGTTCACCGAACGCATAGTTACAGATTTGGCGGGCCGACTCTCGGTGCGGCGTGGGCAAATCTGAATACTCAAGGATTTGCGCTTGATACAAATGGTTATCCATATCCACAAATACACTGAATTTGAAACTCGAATTGGCGGCGCAAATTGAATTCCGAAAATTCCGTTCCCTCGGTCTAAAAATGCCAGATGCGTTAAATGATTTGCTCAAGGCGCGCCGTGCCCGCTTTATGCCGCAGCCAGCTTCGCCTTTTTGCGCCAGGCGCGTTCGGCAAATCGGCGGGCTTCCCTGGCGCCGCGCAGCAGGCAGTCGGAACTGATGTCGCAATCGAGCTTCGGCCAATAGACGGATGAGTGGCTGATTTCAAAATCGGCGCGCTCGCGCCGCGTGGCCAGTTGCAGCGTAGGATAAAAGGACAGTGGCACGCTCACCGTGCGCCCGTCTTCCAAACCGAACATGAGCCGTTCGTCGGTGATTTGCACCGAGGTCACGTCCGGCGGCGGAGTGTTATTCAGTTTCATTCCATGCCTCAATCAAACCCGATGGCGCAAAAGTCAGTCGGCACTGAACGAGGTTACATCCAAACCGACAACCCGGCAAGAAGACGGCACGACTTTAGCTGACGAAGGAGGCGGAAAGATTTATGCTTTGACGGTAAATGGCCGCTGAATTGAACAATTTGCTCAAGGCCGCGTCGCGCTCGTTTTATCTGACGTTGCGCGTGCTGCCGGGCGCCATCCGGCCGCAAATCGGCCTCACGTACCTGCTCGCCCGCACCAGCGATACCATCGCCGACACCGAAATCGTCCCGCTTGACCAACGGCTCGACGCGTTGCAGAAATTGCGCGAACGGATTCTCGGCCAAAGCACAAAGCCGCTGAATTTCGGGGAACTGGCCAAACAACAAGGGTCGCCCGCCGAGAGTGCCTTGCTGAGGAAGGTGGAGAACAGTCTGGCCGGGTTGCAGAATTTCTCCGCCGCTGACCAAAAATTGATCCGCGATGTCCTCGCCATCATCGTCAGCGGCCAGGAACTGGACTTGCGCCGGTTTGCCAGGGCAACCGTGCCGCCGGAAGGCGGTAACCCGAATATCGTCGCGCTGGAAACGGCCGCGGAGCTGGATGACTACACGTATCGCGTCGCCGGTTGCGTCGGCGAATTCTGGACGAGGATGTGCCGCGCGCACCTGTTCCCCCGCGAGCGGCTGGATGAAAAGCAACTCATGGCCGACGGAGTACGGTTCGGGAAGGGTTTGCAACTCGTGAACATTTTACGCGACCTGCCGGCGGACTTGAAAAAAGGCCGCTGCTATCTGCCGACGGAAAAACTGGAGGCGGCGAAATTGCTGCCGGAAACCCTTTTGTCGCCGGCCAACGAAGCCAGGTTCCTGCCGTTGCTACATGAATATCTCGACAAGGCGGAGTCGCACCTGGCGGCGGGCTGGACTTACACGAACGCGCTGCCGTTCGGCCAGTTTCGCGTACGGCTGGCCTGCGCGTGGCCGATCTTGATTGGCGTGCGGACGCTTGAGAAACTGCGCGCGGCGAACGTGATCGAGCTGCAACAGCGCGTCAAAGTTTCCCGCGAGGAAATCCGCGCGATTGTGAGGCGTTCAATCCTGGCCTGCCCGTTCCGGAAGGCATGGCAGAATTTGCTTCCCCCGGCTGGAAAAGCAGTTGCATCCGGTGCGAAATTGGCGTAAGAAAGCGTTATGCAAATCTCCAAGTTGCTTTCTGCAGTTTGCGTGGCGGCCTTTTGCGCGAGCTGCATCGCCGTCCGGGCGCAGGACACTCCAGCCCAAGCCGCTGCACGCGCGGCACTGATGGGTAAAATGAATGAGTTGGGAGCACAACCCGCCCAACCCGCCCCCCCGCCGGTTGCGGTCACTCCGTCCGACGCCACGCGGGTAAAGCCGAGCCAGCCGACAAACGTAGTCGTGGTTCCGCCTCCGACGGTTCACGCGCGTCCGGCAGTCCCGGCGCCCGCAACGAAACCCGCGTCCGGCACGGAAATCGTCCAAACCACGCCGGTGGCTTCCGACGCTGAAGCTCAAGCGAAGGCGAAGGCCGCGCTGGAACAAAAGATGACCGAACTGAACCAACAGAACTGGGCAACTCCAGCGGTTACCTCCGCGCCGCCAACCCAGCCCGTGGTTACCAACGCGGTAAAATCCACTCCACCCGCCGCCCCGCCGGGAGTGATGCCACCGCCAAATCCGATCAACCCGAACTATCCCGGAAGGGAATTGGGGCTGAAACCGATCGTGGCGCCGCCGCTGCCGATTCCCCCGGCCAAGCAAGCTCAGCTTCAAGGGCTGCTTGAACGATACAAGTCTGACCAGATCACACCGGAACAGTACCAGACCGAGCGCGCGAAAATTCTGGCGGGACCGTGAAATGAAAGCGCTTTCGCACCCGCCGGTGTTCATCGGCGGGTTTCTTATTTCCCGACCTTGAACTTTGCAGGCTGGAGCCTAAACTCACAGCGTCATGCACCATTTCCGTTACGTTGGCAACAGGCTGTTCTGCGAAGGCGTCGCCGTTGAATCGCTCGCGCGCCAATTCGGCACGCCGCTTTATGTCTATTCGCAGCGCACGCTGACGGACCATTTCCGCAAACTGGATCGGGCGCTCGCGCCGCTTGAGCATCTGGTTTGTTTCGCCATGAAGGCAAATTCCAACCTCTCGGTCATGCGGGCGCTGGCCAATCTTGGCGGCGGCTTCGACGTGGTGAGCGCCGGCGAATTGCAGCGTGTCATCGCAGCGGGCGGCGACCCGCGCCGATGCGTCTTCGCCGGTGTGGCCAAAACGGAGGCGGAGATTGAATTTGCCCTGCGGCAAAACATTTACTCTTTCAACGTCGAAAGCGAACCCGAGTTGCAGCGCATCAACCGCATTGCCGCGCGCCGGAAAAAAATCGCGCCCGTCGCCGTGCGGGTGAATCCCAACGTTGAAGCTTTCACGCACGCGAAAATCACCACCGGGACTTACGAAAATAAATTCGGCATCGCCTTCGAGCAGGTGGAAGGTGTCTATGCCCGCGCCGGCCGACTCAAAAACGTCCGGCTGCGCGGGCTGCAAATGCACATCGGTTCGCAGCTTACCACCGTGGCGCCCTTTGAAAAGGCGGTGCGGAAGGTCCTGCCGCTCGCACGCCGTTTGCGGGAAAATTACGCGCTGGAATTCTTCAGCATCGGCGGCGGCCTGGGCATCGTTTATCAACCCGCGCTGGCGAGCGGCACGGCGGCGTGGTGGAAATCATCCGCGGCCGGAAGCATTTTGACGCCGGAGAAATACGCCGCGCGGCTGCTGCCACTTTTGAAACCGCTCGGCTTGAAAATTCTGGTCGAGCCGGGCCGCTTCATCGTCGGCAATGCCGGCATCCTGGTCACGCGCGTTGAATATGTGAAACGGACGGGCAGGAAAAACTTCGTCATTGTGGACGCCGCGATGAACGATCTGATTCGCCCGGCGTTTTACGACGCCTATCAGGAAATCGTGCCGCTCACACGGCGCGGCCGCGCGCTGGTCAAGGCCGACGTCGTCGGCGGGATTTGCGAATCCGGCGATTATTTCTGCAAAGACCGCCCGCTGCCAAAAGTCGGCGAGGGCGATTATCTCGCGTTGTTGAGCGCGGGCGCCTACGGCTTTGTCATGGCGTCGAATTACAATGCCCGGCCGCTCGCTGCCGAAATCCTGGTGAACGGCCGGCGCACCGCCGTGGTGCGCGAACGCCAGGCGGTCAAAGAAATCTGGGCGGGCGAGAAAATCGCACCGTGGCTGAAGTAGGACAGGCTTTCAGTCTGCCCACGTTTGTAGCCGCCGACGTGAGGAGGCGGATTTGGCCGAATTCGCCGTCCGCCTCGTTACCTCGGCGGCTACGTTTCAAAGGGCAGTTATCTGCCGATTTGTCCGCGCGTGACACCAAGCTGGTTTATCAGCTTCAGTTCACGCCACAGTTGTGTTCCGCCGATTTCACCCCGCAAAAGTCGCTGGTAGCTGGCGATGGTGCGCTCGACGGTCTCCGGCGGTTCATCCAGGAATTCCAGCCGGAAATGCCGCACGCCGAGGTCAATCATTTTCGCCACGTATTCCGCCCCGGTCTGCGGCAGGGCGTTGAACACCGTGTTGCGGCAGCCGGCGTCGGCCTTCAATCCGTGCGCCGCGCCCACACGGTCGCGCAACTTCACCTCATGCCGGTCACAAGGCCGGCCGCAGTTCGTGTAATCGGTACCGCTGGACAGGAACGCGCAAAAGACGCAGTGCTCCATGTGAAACATCGGGATGTGCTGGTGAATCGTCACCTCGAACCATTCCGGCGGCGCGGCGCGCAACAGCGCTTCCAGTTGCTGGAAATTCAAATCGTACGATGGTGTGAGGCGCTCCAGTCCAAACCGGTTTTTGAAATAATCCGCCGCCAGCCGGTTGGCCACGTTCAACGAATAATCGCCCCGCCGCCGGTCGTTGGCGAAAAATTTCAAGTGATCGTAATTGCGGACAAGGTAACCGTCGGCGTTGCAGGAGCGGACCTGCTGCAAAATCCATTCCTCCCCCGTTTTGAAAATGCGCGGCGGAGCGACCCAGATGGACGGTTGAAGGTTGAGGGTTGAGGGTTGAGAGTCAGAACAGCCGCGAGCGGTATGAAATAACGACACCGCTTCGCGGTATTTTTTCGGGTCTTCAAACTCGCAGTAAACCTCCTCCACGCCGCATTTCAACGCCGTTTCGAGTTGCGGCAGATTGCGGACGAGGACGACGAGCATAGGGTCTGGCGTCCGGGTTCCAGGTTCTGGGGCGGACAAATGCGCGCTTTTCCCCAGAGCCGAGACACCAGAACCAAGACCCGAATTTTGTGTCCATCGTTTCGGTTGAGCGCGCAATTTTTCCAGTTCCGCCACAGCCTCGCGGCGCAGGCGGTTCAATTCGCTGATCGGCAACAAAACTTCGCCTTGCAGGTGGTTTTCCAGTTCACCCAACTCGAATGGGGTTCCGCCCAATCGGCCCAATTGTTCGCGCAAACGTTGAGTCGTCAGCGGCTGCGCTTCAGCCCTGGCCAGCGGCCCGGCTGAATCCAGTTGAACGACGTGGCCAAGTTCATCGCGCGCGATGACCGTGAGCGGACCGGCGGCGGCACCATGAATTTCCATCTCAATCGGACGTTGGAATTTGGGCGTGTTTCCCTCAAAACTCCGGCGCAGGCGACGATCGAGTTCCGGGTCGCTCGTCTTCCAGACTTTGTCCCCGGCATGAACGCGGGAAAAATCAACGTCACCGCGGCCGAAACGCAGCTCGGTATTTCGGATTTCGGATTTCGGATTTCGGATTTGATAAACGCGTCCGCCTTCCTCGTTTTCCCCCGGTTTGCCGGCATCGAAAACCACGCCGTCGCCGGGCTTGAGCGGGCCCGCGAGCTTGACCCGGACCGCGTCGCTCAAAACTTTTGTGACTTCGCCGAGATAAACGCCGCGCTTTTTTCCGAACCGGCCATGCACCAGCGCTTGATTGTTCACGCCGCCGAACCAACCCGTGTAAAGCCCGCGGCTGAATGCCATCTCCATCTCGTATTTACGATTTGCGATTTGTGATTGACGAGCGGCGTCATGCCCGGGGCGTAAATCGTCATTCGTAAATCGTAAATCATCCAAAGCCCGGCGATAGATTCTGGTGATGTTCGCCACGTATTCGGGTGTCTTGAGCCGGCCTTCGATTTTCAGCGATGCAACCCCAATGCGGACCAAATCCGGCAGGAGTTCCAATCCGGCCAAATCCTGTGGACTGAGCAAGTATTTCCGGTCGCCGAGTGGAACCAGTTTGCCATCGCAGATCAAATCGTAGGGCATCCGGCAGGCCTGGGCGCATTCGCCGCGATTGGCCGAACGCCCACCCAACGCTTCGCTGGTGAGGCACTGGCCGGAGTAAGCCACGCACAACGCGCCGTGGACGAAAACTTCCAAAGGCATCGCGGTGGGGCGAGTGTCCTCGCGAGCCGTTTCTCCGATTAAGGATTCGGCTCGCCAGGAGTCTCGCCCCACCAGGTTGATTTTCTCAATTTCCCTGATGCTGCATTCGCGCGCCAGCACAACGAGGTCGCAGCCCAGCTCGCGGGCGAAATCAATCCCGCCGGCGCTCGTGACAGTCATTTGCGTCGAGGCATGAATGGGAAAATCCGGCGAGATCCGGCGGATGAGCCGGCAGATGCCAACGTCCTGCACGATCACCGCGTCCACCCCGGCAACAATCATTGCGCGCAGATATTTTTCCGCGTCGGCCAGCTCGTTCTCGAACACCAGCGTGTTCAGCGTCACGTAACCGCGCACGCCGCGCCGGTGCAAAAATTCCATCAGCTTCGGCAAATCCGCTTCCGTAAAATTGCGCGCCCGCAACCGGGCATTGAACCGTTCGAGGCCGAAATAAATCGCGTCGGCGCCGTTTTCGACCGCCGCGCGCGCGCAGTCCCAATCGCCGGCCGGCGCCAGCAATTCGGGCAAGTGCGACCCGCGGGCGGCCATGGGTCGGCCCGGCGCGATATCCACGGTTGGGGTCACGGTCATCATCTGCCGAACAGCATAACGCCAAAAGTTTGCCGGACAAAACCGTTTCTACAGGTGTCAGAACATTTGCAATTGCGCGCTTCGGCGCTAATCTGAAGATGTGAACACCGAGTTTTCCGTTGCGGCCCATTGGCCGGGCGGTTTCGACGAATCCGGATTGCGGCAGTGGGCGGAAGACCTGCGCCAGCAATTGCTCGCGCCACAGGTTTCGCTCGGCCTCGTGTTCATGTCGCCGAAATTTTTCCCGCAGGCCCGGCAGACGCTGGAAATTTTGCGCGTGCACGCCCGGATTCCGTTGCTGGCGGGCTGTTCAAGCAACGGGCTGATTGCCGGCTCGCAGGAAATTGAAAACGCGTCCGGACTGGTGCTCGCGCTGTACTCGCTGCCCGGCGCGGAATTGAAGGGCTTTCGCTTCACGCAGGCGCAGCTTGAGGAAGCAAATGGCGCGGTGTATTGGCATCTGGAAACCGGCGTCGAACCGTCACGCACCAACGGCTGGCTCGTGTTTCTTGATCCGTTTCATCTGGATGTGGAAAGCTGGATTCGTTTGTGGAACGGGGCTTACGCGCCTTTGCCGCTTTACGGCGGATTGGCCAGCGGCGCGGTCCCCGAACCGCTCACGCAGATCTATCTTGACGGCGAAGTCTTCGAGGACGGCGGGGTGGCGGTTTCGGTCGGCGGCGACGTGGCGTTGACCGGCGTCATTTCACAGGGCTGCACGCCCATCGGCGAAACGTGGACGCTCACAGGCGTGGAACGCAATCTGATTCATCATATCGGCAACCGGCCGGCGTACACCGTGCTGCAGGAGACCTTTCAAAAGCTTTCTCCCGACGAACAACGCAAGGCGCAGAACAACTTGCTCATTGGCCTTGTCGTCAACGAATACCTCGAGGATTTTCACCGCGGCGACTTTCTCGTGCGCAATCTCGTTGGCGCCGACCCGCGCTCCGGCGTGCTGGCCGTCGGCGCGTTACCGCGCACGGGCCAGACCATGCAGTTCCAGCGGCGTGACGCCGCAGCGGCGACTGAAGACATGAACGAACTGCTCGGGCGGACAAAGAAAAAGCTGATCGGTACGCCGATTTACGGCGGCTGCCTCTGCTGTTGCAACGGGCGGGGACAACATCTTTTCCATCAGCCGAACCACGACGCGGAATTTGTGCAGAAACAACTCGGCCCGTTCAGCCTCGCCGGCTTCTTCTGCAACGGTGAAATCGGCCCCATTGGCGAAAAAAGTTTTCTGCACAGCTACACCGCCTCGCTCGCGCTGTTTGTGAAGAAGTAATCGCAATTCACCATTGCTTTTGTCCGGCGGTGCGTCATGCTCGGACCGGAAATGGCGGAGAAACCACAGTCTGAATCCAATCCTCCCGCGCCATCGCAACGTCCGGGCGGCGGGCGCAGGCGGGGCCATCGCGGCGGACGCGGACGCGGCCCGCGACGCGTGGAACAGCTTTCCCAGCCCGGCCCGCCAGCGGATGCGCCGGTTGACGCGCCGGCATTGCCTGAACAAAAAACCGCGACTCCGTCTTCCGCCATCAGCCAGGCGATTGAAGAAGTGACGCAGATTGTCGAAGCGCTCAAACAATCGCTCGATCAGATGGAGGAGGTGCTCGAACTCGTCGAGGTAGCCGAACGCCAGAAACTGGCCGACGAACGTGAAATCGAGTCGCTGCGCCAGGCGTTGCGAAGAATTCATCAGCCGCGAGGTGAAAGACACGAACAGTCACAAACGAACGACTGATTTCAATCTGCCGGTATCAACTTATGCGACATCTTGTCTGGCAAAGGAGGTTCTGGCGTTTGTAGATTCGGATGTTCACGTGGCACTGCCGGTTTGAGATCATCTAGTGGAGTAATCGTGTAATCGAACCGGAAAGAATTTTCACCAGCGTATTTTTTCCCGTTCTTGTCCTCCAAATCCCAGACAAAGTTGATAAAGCCATTGGTAGTTGTTCCAACAAAATAGCCAATGTACTTGTCCTCACCACTGAACACTTTGACCTTCCAGCCAGCGCACGGCACCGCTAAACGAGCAAAAACCCACGTTCGCGTGCTGAATATTGGAAATGAACTGAAGGAAATCATGTTGGATACTTTAATGGATTTGGTGGTGCTCAAAAAACTTTTGTCCCCTGAATCGGCTTCAAGATAAATATCGTAGATGCCGTTAGGAACATTTTGCGTGTCCCAATCAACAGACCAGTCTCCCGCAGAGTTTGTCTGGATTTGCACACCGCCTGGTATTGGCCCGCCATTGGCGACCATAGAAATCCCATCGAGATCACCTACACGGACTTCGATTGGCAGCTTCACCTCACCTTGGAGAACCGTCCCGTTTTTGAGGCCAACAAAATTAACGTGGCGTTGATGAACACAACCATTTCCATTCACCAAAAGAATTATTCCTGTGACAATCGTCACCGTCGGTTTCATGAACGCGTTGGACACTCTCGAATTCACGGCCACATTAGCGCATCATTTGTTTTAGCTCTTCAATATCTTTTGTCGGCGGCTGGCACGCTGTGCCGGTGCAAAGATAAACGACCGGGCCATTTTTTGCGGGCAGACTGCGCGCGAATTCCTCGACCGCGCCGGTGTTGCCCAGAACAATTTTGTTCGGCTGATAGACCGAGTGCGCGGCCTGCAACAATTTGCGCGCTTTCGCAGAATCGGCATCGCCAGCAATGACGACGCGGCGCGGCTCGTCCAGCCAGAAATCCAGCGCGTGCAGCATGAACGGCATGGCTTGCGGAAAATTTTGCAGGCGATGCGCAAACAGCCGCAGCGTCGCCTCGGCGGGGTTTTTGAAATCTTCCCGGCCCGTGATGGCGGCCAGTTTCAGCAGGGCGAGCGTGGCCACGGAGTTGCCGGACGGTTCCGCGCCGTCGTAATCGTCCTTGACCCGCAAAATCAAATCCTTCG
>DATNHI010000296.1:0-1468 GCA_035605035.1 Verrucomicrobiia bacterium | reverse complement strand
AGGAATCCAAGCCGGAGCGTTCCGCCCAGCTCGTGTTCTGCGACCTCTCCACCCCGAAAGACAAGGGCTTCTCCGTCTATAACGACATGGCGCAGAAGTTGGAACGGCTTGGCATTCCCGGCAACGAAATCGCCTTCATTCAAGATTATGATTCCGATGCTTCCAAGTTGACGCTGTTTCGTGATGTGCGGGCGGGCAAAGTCCGCGTGCTGTTCGGCAGCACACAGAAGATGGGGTCGGGGACGAACGTGCAGGAACGGTTGATTGCCTTGCATCATCTCGACGCGCCGTGGCGACCGGCAGACGTGGAGCAACGCGAAGGGCGCATTCTACGGCAGGGCAACAAGAATTCCGTCATCCAGATTTTTCGCTACGTCACGGAAGGTTCGTTTGACGCCTATATGTGGCAGACGTTGGAAACGAAGGCAAAATTCATCGCACAGGTGATGAGCGGCGACATGACTATTCGGCGTCTTGAAGATTTGGATTCGGCGGCTTTGACCTACGCCGAGGTGAAGGCTATCGCGTCGGGCAATCCGCTGGTGATTGAAAAGGCCCAGGTGGACGCGGAGTTGATCCGGCTCACCCGACTGCGTTCCGCCCATGCCGAGGAACAATACCGCATTCGCTCCAATCTCCGCCGCTCGCACGAAGACGCGGAAATCTTCACCACGCGCCTTGCCAATCTGCGGCAGGACTTGGGTATTCGTATGGATACATCGGGAGATAAATTCCGCATTGAACTCGATGGACAGGAATCCAACAACCGGGGCATTGCGGGCGAATTGATTTTACGTCGGGCCGAAAAATTGAAGGCCCGTTTCGGGGAGGATGTTCGTCTGGGAAAATTCGCCGGTTTTGATTTGTTCATGCGTCCGAGCTTCAACAACACCACCGAAATGGTTTTGCGCGGCCAAAACAGTTACGGCGCGCGCGTGACGGACACGGCGCTCGGCACCATCCGCTCGCTGGAGGCGACGGTTCAGGGATTTGAAGAACGCGCGGAAAGATTGGAACTGGACATCACCGATGCCCACAAGCGCGTCAAGGAGCTTGGCGAAAAAGTCGGCGCGAAGTTTGAGCGTGAGGACCGCTTTCAGGAACTGACCCGGCGCCAGAGTGAGATTGAGGAAAAACTTGATCTCACCAAGAACCAAGCGCCGAGCCAGGTCGAAGCCGTTGCAGCCGGCGATGACGAACAAACGAATTCCGAGAATCAAACCCAAAAACATTCTGCCCGGCGCGCGCGCGGAGCGGCCATCCATGTATGAACATCACAGCACAGCAAACCGAATTTCTCAGTTGGAAGGTCGTTCCCGCACGGCTCGACGCAACCCAGGCGGCGTGGTTTCTCGGCTTTGAACCGCACGAGATTCCCAGGCTCGTAACGGCAGGCTTGTTGAAACCGCTTGGCCATCCCGCCCGCAACAGCACGAAGTTCTTTGCCACGGAAACACTGGAACAATTC
>DATNHI010000295.1:0-5602 GCA_035605035.1 Verrucomicrobiia bacterium | reverse complement strand
TGGCGAACGGGGAATGCCAGGTGGAAATCTCGCGCTGCAAACGCGGCGAGCCGCTGGCGGCGCCGGCCAGTTCCCAACTTTTGATGATGGGCACACCGGCGCTGATCAACGACCCAAGCGCCGCGGACAATCGGGATAGAGCCAGATATTTCCGGGCGGTCCCCAAAAACGGAACGGGATGCAGCAGGGATTCCACCAAGGTACGCCACTTTGCCCCCCGCTGGCCCTGGCAGGCAAATATCAAAAAGAACACTATCGCGTAAATCGCCCCAAACACCACCGCCTTCTCGATAAGAAACGGCAGACAAAGGCCGTAGTTACTGTCGAGAATTCCCCGTGCAAATGCAATCCACAAGCCCAGCGGAAACACCAGCAAAAAGACGTGCAGCGTGAGCACGCTGATGGCCAGGCCAACGAGCGTGTCGCGGATAACCTGGGCGCGGTCGGCATAGTAACCGGCCAGCAGTTTAAAGGTAACATCCAACCGTCCGGAATTTTCCCCGGCGCCCAGAAGCGCGACATCAAACTCGGGCAGCCAGCCTTGCGCCCGGGACATGCTTTCGCTGAAGGTCAGGCCGGATTGCAAGTGTTGGATGAGGTCCTGGAAGCTCTTGGGGGAGGCACGGGCCGCCGGGTTGGCGCGGGCCATCTCCAACGCTTTCATCAAGGGCACGCCCGCGCCAATCATGGAGCCGAGCTGATGATACAACTCGGCCCGGCGATTGAGTTGACCGGGCGTGACGATCATGTCTCCACAAAGACACAACGCCGGGAAATTACAAACCAATTCCTCCGGAGAGAACGGTATTAACCTGCTTGGATTGTGAAACCCGGCAGGAACGGGTTTCTGACGAATGCCCGGGGGAATGTATCACCCCCATGCCTCCCGGCACCATCACCACATTTTTCGCTACGCCGCTACGCGATCGAGGCTGGCCTTCAGGTCGCGTTTGCTGCGTGCGCCGACAAGCTGGTCGGCGACCTGGCCGTTCTGGAAAACCAGCAGCGTGGGAATGGCGCGAACGCCGTATTCGGCAGCGAGATTCTGTTGCTCGTCAATGTTGACCTTGCCGATTTTGACCTTGCCGTCGTATTCATCAGCCAGCTCGTCGAGCAGCGGGGCAATCATTTTGCACGGGCCACACCATTCAGCCCAAAAATCCACCAGTACGGGTCCGGGCGATTGCAGGACCAGTTGGGAAAAATTTTCCTGCGTGAGCGTGACAATCGAAGGAGAAGCCATAAGTGAACAACCGTTACAACGTTGAAACCTATTCCAGTTAATTGCCGATGTTAAGCATATAGCCGAGATAGGCCGTAACGCCCAGGGCCGCCAGACCGGCAATCGCGGCAAGAACCGCCAGGACTTTGTCCAACCCGCCGAGCGTTGGCGCCGCGGCGGTCCTTGGCGCGGCCGGCGCCGGACGTTGTTGCGAGATGGGTGCTGCGGTGCTGCGCTGCATCGCCGGCGCGGCAATTGGCGCGGACTTGGCCGAGGACGGCATTGCCGCCGCGCTGGGGGCCCCGGTCGGACCGCCGGGTGGCAGTGTCGGCAGTTTGATGGTGGGCGCAGCGGACGGCTTGGGCGGCAAATTGATGCGGACAGTTTCCTTTTTGGGTTGCACCTTGCCGGTTTCTTTTTTCGGCGGCACGGCGCCCGCTGGGATGTTCGGAGTTTCTGCCATAATATCTGCGGATTAAGATAAACGGACGGGCCGCGCTGTCAAACTTTATTCTGAAAAAGGAAATGGCCGGCCGGCCACCGGCCAAACCTGACGCCAGAAAATATTAATAACGTTCGCGCGGTTCGCCGCGATCCCGCCGCTCACCGCCGCGTTCGCCGCCCGGACGCGGGGGACGTTCCTCGCGAGGACGGGCGACGTTGACCGTAAGGGCGCGGCCCTGGAATTCCTTGTTGTGGAATTGCTCGACCGCCTTCTGGGCTTCTTCGGGCGTGGCAAATTCCACAAAGGCAAAGCCGCGGGACTTGCCCGTGACCTTGTCCAGCATGAGATTTACCGAAGTCACCGCGCCGGCCTGGGCGAAGTATTCCTGAAGGTCGTGCTCCCCCGTTTGATACGAGAGGTTGCCTACAAACAATCTGCTTTGGCTCATAGAGATAATTGCCCGGTCAAATAACCAAGTGGGAGGACTGCATCGGCAGGATCACTGAATGTCGTTTTCTGTTTCTGTTCGCTGACAATCTGTCTTGTTGACACCAACACTTTCGTTCTTTGAACGAGTTGCCGCTTTATAGCACAGCCGCAACCAATGTCAACAACAAGCCGCAGCGACTGGCGGGTCAGTCTGGAGGCCGTCCGGACGCCGCCGCAGCGCGTCCTGCCCCCTGAATCAAGAGCCAATCCGGGGATCAGGTTTTCTCCTCAATCAACTCGCGCCGCGCCCCGCCGAGCAGTTGTTCGACGAAATTTGTCGAGTAAACACCACGCCGGAAGTTCGGGTCCTGCAAAATCGCCTGTTGAAACGAGATGTTCGTTTTGATGCCAGTGATCAGGTATTCACTCAACGCGCGGCTCATCTTGTCCATCGCCTCGCGCCGGTCCTTGCCGTAGGTGATCAGCTTGCCAATCATCGAGTCATAGGTCGGCGGAATGGTGTAACCGGCATAGGTGTGCGTGTCCACGCGCACCCCGCGGCCGCCAGGCTGGAAATACATCTCGACGCGGCCGGGGCTGGGACAAAAATCATTGAAGGGGTCTTCGGCGTTGATGCGGCATTCAATCGCGTGGCCCTTGAATTGAACGTCGCCCTGCGAATGGTGCAGCGACTCACCCATGGCCAGCAGGATTTGATAACGGACCAGATCAATCCCGGTGACCTCCTCAGTGATGGGATGTTCGACTTGAATCCGTTTGTTGACTTCGAGGAAATAGTAATTGCCGTGATTGTCCACGATGAATTCCACCGTCCCGGCATTTGTGTAGTGCGCCGCCTCCGCGATTTTAACGGCGGCCTTGCCGATCCGGTCGCGCAATTTGCGGAACTTGTGTTCGATCAACGGGGACGGCGTTTCTTCGACCACCTTCTGGTTGCGGCGCTGGATGGAGCAATCCCGCTCGCCCAGATGAATGATGCGGCCTTTGTGGTCGCCGAGGATCTGGATCTCGATGTGGTGCGGGTTCTCGATGAACTTTTCGATATAGACGCCGGAATTGCCGAAGGCCTTTTCGGCTTCCGTCCGCGCCGTATGGTAACCCTTCACCAGCGAGATGTCGTTGTGGGCCACGCGCATCCCGCGCCCTCCGCCGCCGGCGATGGCCTTGATGATGACCGGATAGCCGATACGCTTGGCCACCACGAGCGCATCCTGCTCCTTCTCCACGACGCCATCCGACCCTGGCGCCACCGCCACGCCGACCTTTTTGGCGAGCGCGCGGCTTACGGCCTTGTCAGACAGGGCCTGCATGGTGCGCGGATGCGGCCCGATGAAATGAATGTTGCAGCTCTCGCAAACCTCGGCGAAGTGCGCGTTCTCGGAGAGAAAACCATAACCGGGATGAATCGCGTCCACGTCCGACACCTCCGCGGCGCTGACGATCCGGTCAATGCGCAGGTAACTGTCCGCCGCCGCGGCCTTGCCGATGCAAATCGCTTCATCCGCCAATTGTACGTGCATCGAATTGGCATCTGCCTCGGAATAAACGGCCACGGTGCGGATATTCAGTTCCTTGCAGGCCCGAATAATCCGAACGGCAATCTCCCCGCGATTGGCGACCAATACTTTTTCAAACATGGGCTCTTAATGAACTCCGATAAAATTCAATTGCGAAAACCGCGCGGCGGTCAGGCCGGGCGCACTTTGAACAACGGCTGGCCGAATTCCACCGGCTTGGCATTTTCGACCAAAACCTGGGTCACCACTCCTTTGACCTCGGCTTTGATTTCATTCATCACCTTCATTGCTTCAATGATGCAAACCACCGTGTCCGGATTTACATCGCTGCCCACTTCAACATAGCTGGCCGCCTCGGGCGAGGGTGCCCGGTAAAAGGTGCCGATCATCGGCGATTTTATTTCGACTTCACCGGTGGCGGGCGGAGGAGGAGTGGCGCCGACCGGCGGGATCGAAACCGGAATTTGCTGGGGAGTGGTTGTGGCAGTCGCCGGAGGCAATTCGTCAAGCGAGGAACCCGCAGTTCCGCCATTGAGACCCCGTTTCAACCTGATCTTGAAGTCCTGTTTCTCCATCTCAAATTCTGAGATGGAGTTCTTCTTCATCAGGTCAATAATGGCCTTGATATCTTTGAGATCCACAGTGCGATTTCCTTAAAATTTCAAAAAAACGCGCTCCCTATTCGGCTTGTCTCTCAAGCAAAAAAGAAGCAGCCGCATTCGACTCTGCTTGGAGCATCTTTTATCTGCTCGGAGTCTATTGAGTCGAAAACAAGGCGTCAAGCGGCAAAATCAGTAAACTAAAGACTCATTAAAGTAGCCTTAAAACGACAATTTTAATGCTGTTTTTTATGTTCGATAACGTTAACTGACGCCTCGACTGCCAAAATGTATGAGTCTTGACCGAACCCTGTTATCTGCCCACAACAAACCGGTGCGATGAGCGATTTTTGCCTGAAATCCTCCCGCGCGTGGACATTCGAAAGATGGATTTCGATGGTCGGGACGCCCACGGCGGCAATCGCGTCTCGAAGCGCGATGCTGGTATGGGTATAAGCAGCAGCGTTCAATACAATCACATCAAACTTGCCTTTGGCTTCCTGAACCCATCCTACCAACTGTCCCTCCAGGTTGGATTGGCGAAAGTCAATTTCCGCCCCAAGTTGTTTGGCGCGTTGGCGCACTTTAGCTTCGATGTCGGCCAATGTCGCCCGGCCGTAAACATCTGTTTCCCGTTGGCCGAGCAGATTTAGATTTGGCCCGTTGAGAAAGAGAATTTTCATAAAGCCGCGAACAAATTAGCCGGTTGCCTGTCTCTTGTCGAATTGATTTCCGGATACCCCAACAAGGCGGAGCGGCAGTGACGACCACGATGCGGTTGCGGACGGCGGATGAATCGAAAGCTGAAAAACCGCCTCCGAGTTTTTCTGTTCAAGTTGCTGGTGTTTGCCGTTTGACTGCGCCGGCTGGTGGTGGGCTTGCATGAAATCCTGCTGTTTCAGCCAGGTGATTAATTCATTGGCCATAATTCGGTCATCCGCCACCCGCGGGTGCGTTGATGTCCAGTGCTCGAAGACAAAGTGGCTGACACCTTTGTCCTCAGCTTCGAGTCGCGTGACGGCAGACTCCCACGCCTTGCGCAACGGCTCGCTCTGCGCGCCACCATACATGCCGCCGCGCAGAAGTATGATTCGGGCGTCGGGATAGACCGTACGGATGGCGTCGATGAGCGCGACGTATCCACCGGTGAAGCCGCCGGGAAACGGTTGTCCGTGGGCTCTCGGATAGGAATCGTCATTTTCTCCGAGGTTCACAAAAACGACGTTTGGGGTCCAGCCGTGCAGGTTGGCGAGTGGTGAGTTTGTGTCCGGGTAACGCCGGTCCCGGATCGCGCCGGCTTTCATCGGCACCCAGCCGGTAGTGATGCCCACGCCGCTGACGGCAATGTTGCGATAGTCGGCGTTAAACG
>DATNHI010000294.1:0-1073 GCA_035605035.1 Verrucomicrobiia bacterium | reverse complement strand
TCGACAAGGCCAAGGCGTTTCCATTGCTCAAAGCGCAGCAACCCGAAAGCGTTGCCAACGTGGACTTCACCACCTACGACGGCAAGCCGCTCGTCAGTGATTTCAACGACTACGAAATCCAGATCGAAGAAACATTTCGTTTTAACGCCGAGGATACGTTGGTTTTTCGCCTCGCCATCACCAACAGGATTGACGCGCCCCTGATTTATCAGCCGGACAGTTTCACGTTGCGCGCGGGCAACCGGCTTTATCCGCAGTCCATCAGTGACGCCGACGGCACGGTGCCGTCCAAAGGCAAAAGCATCGTTTATTTCGCCGTCAGCGGCACGCCGGACGGCGGACGCAACGAATTGTCTTTGCGAAATGCCTTCACGGTTTTGGTCACACGAGTATCACCGACACCGCCGCCCCCCATTGTCAATGTTACCAATACTCCCAGCGTGAAACCCATCCGTTCACCCAGAGGCCATCAATGAAACCGCGCGATTTTCTCAATTTTTTCAAAACAAAGACCGGCAAGCTCGTTGCCTTTATCGCGCTGTTCGCCACCGCGCTGATCATTTTCAGCGCCCTTCGCAAACACAACCCGTCCGCCGAAGATGCGGTCAGCCTTACGGCTCTGGCCACCAACGCCACGGACAAACCCCAGGTGGTGCAGTCGGTTGTGCGACCGATGCAGGCTTTTTATCCGCCGCCGCCCAAGCCGGAGCCGACGAATTTCCCGTCATCGTCGCCGCCGGTTCCGTCATCGGCGTCACCTGGCTTTCCGAGACCATCGCCGCTGCCGGTGGTTCCCGCGAACCAGGCACCAACGCTTTCGCCCATCAGTTTGTTTGCCGACAGTTCGGCCGGCATTCCGCCGGCCAAGAAGTTGAGCGCGGTGTTTGCCCCGTTCGGACGGCTGATTCCTTGTGAAACCGTGGTGACGGTTGACTCATCTTCCATCCATACACCCATCATCGGTCTTGTCACCGAGAACGTGTATTTCGGAGGCAGATTGGTGATCCCGGCCGGCACGGAGATTCATGGGACGGCGCAAACCGACCATCAACGTGAACGCATCGCCAGCGGCA
>DATNHI010000293.1:0-3927 GCA_035605035.1 Verrucomicrobiia bacterium | reverse complement strand
GACGCTAGTGCGTTTCACTTATAACTTTACGAGTGGCAGTTATTTCCCGCAAAACGATCCCATTGTGGGCTGGTGCCTGGAAAATATCGTCGTGACGAACGTCCAGCAAATCGTCGGCATGGTCACGAATTCCACCGCCTCGACGAATTTCACCTTCACGCCCACGCAGGCGGGCAATTATCTCCTCGCCGCCGCGCCGGTGTTGTTCACGCAATTCCCGTTGAATTGGGGTCCGCTCAAACAAGTGACCGCCATCACCAATCCCACACCGACCATCGTTTTGAGCCCGCCATTTTTGACCAACAACCAGGTGTGGCTCAACTTCACCAACATCGGCGGTTCGGCCACCAGCTTCCACCTGCTCCAGACCGCGCAGTTGAATGCGTCGTGGACCACGAACTCGACCGCGAAGTTCACGACCAACGTCCCCGGCAGTTCGTACCGCTTCACGGCCACGAACAATTCAGCCCTGGAATTTTACAAGGTGCAAACGCCTTGACAGCGATCGCGATGGAGCGTTGCGCTTCGATTTTTGCGTTGAATGAGTTCGAGTTCGGCTCGCGGGGACGCTCGCCCCACCGTTTTTCCTTGCGGCTGAACTGGCTCTCGACCTTCGGCCCCTTGTCCCGTCATAGCCTTGGCGGCGACGGATCGACCCTCGACCTTGGTTCACTGATTCACGTGCACCACGGTCGCGGGCGGGAACCCGTTGAAATACGTCGAGGAGGCGTGACTGTAGGCGCCGATTTGTTCGCTGTAAAGCAGGTCGCCCAGTTGCAGATCGTCCGGCAGGTTCTCCGCCATTGAAACCACGTCCAGCGCGTCGCAGGTTGGGCCAAACACCGAGCAAATCTGCGTCGGGCCGCGCTTGAACGATTTCAAGTGGTATTGGCAATGATCAAAAATGACGCCGGAGAAGGTGTGATAGACGCCGTCGTCAATGTAGTAACAAAGTTTGCCGTCGCGCACGGCCTTGCCGATGATTTTGGAGACGGCGGTGCCGGCGGTGGCGCAAAGAAAACGGCCCGGCTCGGCCAGAATTTCGAATTTTTTCGGCAACGAAGGATCGTTTTTGGGAAACAGCCGGTTGATTTCGCGGTTGATGATGCCGGCCAGTTCGCGGAACGGTTTCACCGTCGCGTCGTAAGGCGCCGGGAATCCGCCGCCAATGTCCAACAGGTTCATTTTGGTGTAACCGCGGTCCTTGGCTTCCTTGAAAATATTCGCGGCCAGGTTGATGGCGGCGACGTAATTCTTGAAGTTCGTCGTCTGGCTGCCTACGTGAAAGCTGATGCCTTCAACGGTCAATCCAACCTTGTCCGCCGCCAGAATCAAGTCCACGGCTTCGCCGGGCGCGGCGCCGAACTTGGACGACAACTCGACCATCGCGCCGGTGTTAGGCACCTTCAACCGCAACGCGAGACCGGCCTGCGGGGCGTACTTCTTGATTTTGCGGATTTCCTCGTAATTATCGTAAGTGACGAGCGGCTTATATTGGTTCAACTCCTGCAGGGTCTCATTGGCTTTGGTGGGGTTGGCGTAGATGATTTTGTCCCAGATCCAGGCCTGCCGCTCTTTGTCGGGCATGTCCTTGATGTACTCATGGACGATGTGGAATTCCGGCATGGAGGCCACGTCGAAACTCGCCCCGGCGTCGAACAGCGTCTTGACGATCGCGGAATCGGGGTTGGCCTTGACGGCGTAGTAGGCCTGGACGCGCGGCAGATATTTTTTGAAAGTCGCGTAATTGCGCCGCAATTCTTCATGGTCCACCACGAACAGCGGCGTGCCGTTTTGCTGGGCCAGTTTTTTGAGAGTTCTTTTGGAAATCATTTAAACATCCGGAACGATTTTCCCGTTCCGGCGGCCAATGAAAATAAATCCGGCGTCCGTCCGCAAGAACTTACCTCACTAAATGCGAAAACAGGTCGTCTCTAAAAGTCGGCATCTCCAGGTCTTTTTGCGTCCACCAAGGCGGCGGATTTGATGGCGGCTGATTGGTTGGAGGCGAAGCTGGTGGAAATGGTTCTGGGACAGATGGAGATGGAGGCTGATAGGATTTCGGTAAGATCGGCTTACGCGGATGAACTGGCGGGAATTGTGGCGGCATTGGCTGTGACCGCAACGGAAAATACGGAATCACGCGTGCGCCAACTCGCGCGAGTGCCACAAATCGCGGCGGTTGAACGCGCGGACTTGCGAAGCCTCCACAGTGACGATGGCAACCGTTTCGCCCGTCAACGTCATGAACTCCACCTCATAAGCGGCGCCGCCTTTGTGGATATGCACGACGGTCCCGACGTCGCCCGCCTCCAGTTTTTCTGCCGGGAGGTTCGTCGTCAGCACCACGCAATCGTGTTCTTTAATCATAATGCCTCCATAGGCTACGCGCTAATCAGGCGCGGTGCAACCGCGCCTTCATCCGTTTGCCAAATTGTGCGTACGAGCGGGCTGCGGTTATCCGGTGTTTGCAGCCTGCCTTCCACCGTATAGCGCGGGCCAAAACCGGTCTCAACGGCCCGCGTAATCTCATGAATGCGGCCATGTTCGCGCAAGGCTGCCGCCCACCGCTCCCAATTTTCAATGCGAAACCCGAACTTCGTGAAAAACCGCGCCTTGCTCGCACCATAACGATGCGCGGGGTTGAGCAGATAATCCGTAATCTTCTCCCGCTCGACGATCAACCCGGATGGATTCGGCAATTTCATTTCAAGATCACGTAGCGGCTTTCAGCAGAAAGCCGCAATTTCCAATTTCTAGAAATTATGCGGCGCTCTGCCGAGACGCCGCTACGAAAATTTATTTAATCTCCGTCGGTGATCAGGAAATTTTTGAATTGCCATGGATCCTTCCGGTCAATCCGCGGATGGTTGTGGCCGTTGAACGCGTTGGTGTAGTGCTTCAACGGTGTCCAGTCGGCCGGCTTGGAAATCCATTTGCCCAGATACGGTTTGGAAATCTTCAAGATGTACTCGTGCGGCAGGTCGTCGGGCACGCAGACGCCCCTGGCCGGATTCTCAATCATCCACATCACGGCGGCGACGGCGGAGATGGCGACTTGCATGGTGGTGGCGTTCTGGTGCGGGACCAGCCGCCGGGATTCTTCGATGCTGAGGTCGCTGCCGATCCACCACGAATTGTAAGCGTGCCCCATCAACAAGGCGCCAAGGATGTCGGAGCCGCTGGTGATTTCGTCGTTGAGGATGCGCTGCTTTTCCACCAGCCGGTAGTCGTAGCCGCGCAGTTCATTCAGCGACGCGATGGCGACGTCAGCCGGGCAATAGGCGTAGTGCACGGTGGGCCGGTAAACGGCCTTGCCGTTTTGCCAGACCGTCAGCCGATCGGAAATGGTGAAGGCTTCGCCATGGCGCACGACCATGCCGAGGATGCAGTAATCGGGCACCCAGGAACGCACCCAGGTGTTGATGCCCATCCGGGCGAGGCAAATCTGGTTGCGCGGGCCGTCGGTGTGCTCGTATGCCAGCGGCGGCAATTCCTTTTCATGCGTGCCCCAGCCCATCTCGGCGGTGGTGGTGCCTTCCTCACGAAAACCTTCGACGCTCCAGGTGTTGACGAATTCGTCCACCTGTTTGGGTTTGTTCGTGATCTGCGTGTCGCGTTCGCTGCAATGAATCACCTTCACGCCGAGTTTCATCGCCAGGTGATTGAATTTTTGATCGGCGATAAATTGCCGGATTTCGTCGGCCGCCCGGCCGGTGATCTTTTTGTCGTTGATGGCGCGGGTGCCGATGTCAATCAGGCCCTGCTTGGTGAAGTGCGAGATGAGGCCGGGATTCGCCCCGTGTTCGAGCACCGCCGATGGTCCGGGCCGGTTCCATTTGGCAATCAGGCGGCGGATGTTCATGTGCCGCCAATAGAGCGTCATCTTCTGCGGCGGCGCGCCCTGGGCGTTTTCGTAGGGATCCC
>DATNHI010000292.1:0-8606 GCA_035605035.1 Verrucomicrobiia bacterium | reverse complement strand
CGATCGTAACATTGGTCAGACTGGTGCAGCCAGAGAACGCCGAGTCCCCGACACTGGTGACGCTGTTCCCTATTGTGACACTGATCAGGTTGGGGCAATCAAAGAACGCCGTGCTCCCGATGCTGGTAACGCTGTTGGGGACCGTGTAATTTCCCGCTTCACCCCCCGGACATTGGATGAGCATGGTCTGGCTCTTGTTGAAAAGGATTCCATCCACACTGCTGTAAGCGGGATTGTTTGTCGCCACCGTTATTACGGTCAGGCTGCTGGAGGAATCGAATGCCCCGTCCCCGATGCTGGTGACGTTGGTGCCGATCGTAACGTTGGTCAGACTGGTGCAGTTAGCGAACGCCAGCTTCCCGATGCTGGCGACGCCGTTGCCGGTCGTAATGCTCGTCAGCCTGACGCAGAAAGAAAACGCATCACTTTCGATGTTGGTAACGCTATCGAGGACCGTATAGTTTCCGGTTTCGTCCCCCGGACATTGGATGAGCGCAGTCTGGCTCTTATCAAACAAGACCCCAGCCACACTGCTATAGGCGGGATTGTTTGAATTCACCGTGATTGCCGTCAGGCTGGGACAATCATCGAACGCATTGCCCCCGATGCTGGTGACGTTGGTGTCGATCATAGCATTGGTCAGGCTGGTGCATCCATAGAACGCCGCGTCCCCGATTGCGGTGACCGTCAGGCCGTCAATGTTGGTGGGGATGGTCACCGACCCGCCAGAACCGGTGTATCCCGTGATGGTGAGGGTGATGCCGCCGGCATTTGTCGTATAGGCCCAGATGCCGTAATTGTTCGTGTAAGTTTGCGCCTGCACCATGGCGGGCAGTGCCAAAACCAGTAGGAGCGGCAGTAGCCTCGCGGCGCAGGTGGTTGTCACGGCGCGGAGGCGGGAGTTGTCGGCCGACGGATGTCGTCCCAAACTCGACATAAGCTCTGTCTTACACTCAAGCAAAATTGCGGGATTGAGTCAAGATTTTAATTATATTTCACGTCATGGATTAACCGCCGTGATAGTCCTGATCCGGGTTCGTCGGCAGAGAGCCGCAAATCAAATGATGCGGCTTTCTGCCGGAAGCCGCTACGTACTCACTTCACCTGGTTTACCAGCGGCGCGAGGCCCTCAATCCGCACTTCCAGTTTGTCGCCGCTTTTGATCGGACCGATGCCGCTGGGTGTTCCGGTCAGAATCACGTCGCCGGGCAGCAACGTCAGGTTCGTGGAAATGAAACTCACCAGTTCGGCGGGTTTGAAAATAAGCTGGCTCGTGTTCGAGTTCTGACGCAAATGGCCGTTCTGAAAAAGCTGGATGGTCAGTGCGTTCGGATCAATTTTCGTTTCCACGAACGGCCCCAGCGGTGTGAAAGTGTCGAATGACTTTGCCCGCGCCCATTGGCTCTCGGAATTTTGAATCGTGCGATCGCTGATGTCCTCGGCCGCGGTGTAACCGAAAATGTAGCGCGGCGCCTGCGTGGCTGTGACGTTGCGGATTTTGCGTCCAATGACGATGGCCAGTTCGGCTTCGTAATCCGTGCGATGTTCTGGAAAGGGGATTTCGATCTTCCCGCCATCCGGAATCAGCGACGTGGTGGCCTTGAACCAAAACAGCGGCTCCTTGGGCAGCGCTTTGCCCGTCTCGCGCGCGTGATCGGCGTAATTCAGGCCGACGGCGATGATTTTGGACGGCACGACCGGCACCAGCGTTTTCACGCCCCGACGCGGAGTCGGTTTGCGATCGAAGGACGGTGCGCCGAAGATGTCGCCGCGCAGCCGGAATAATTCGCCGTCCACGACTTTGGCGTGGAAAATCTCGTCATCTTTTTGAAACCGGCCAATGGCGGCCATGGCAATTTACGATTTGCGATTTGCGATTTACGAATCTTGTCCAATCCGAAGCCGCCTCGCAAATCGGAAATGCGTGTTGGAGTTCAAGCTTTAGCTTGTTCGGACGGAGCAGGCTGAAGCCTGAACTCCAACCACGCCCCGACTTGCTGTTAAACGGTTTTCCGTTACATTATCCGTGTGAAAGGGCTGACGAAGCAGGAACAACTGGTTCTCTGTATCGTTCTGGGTTTGCTGCTGACCGGCTGGGCGGTGAAAACATATCGCGCCGCACATCCGACGACAACAACGACTCAACCGGCCAAACCTTAAAAATGCAAGAAGTCAATTTTGACGAAGTAGTGGAGATGGTTCTCGCCAAGGACCCGCGATACACGCGCGAAGCCTACATGTTTGTTCGCGAGGCGCTTGATTTCACCCAGAAACTCATCGGCAAGGAAACTCACGGTCAAATCCGCCATGTGAGCGGGCAGGAACTGCTCGACGGCATCCGGCAATTTGCGCTCCAGCAATTCGGTCCGATGGTGGTGACCGTGCTTGAGGAATGGGGCGTGCGCAACTGCCGCGACTTCGGCGAAATCGTTTTCAGCATGGTCGAAATCGGCCTGCTCGCCAAGACCGACAAGGACAGCCGCGACGATTTTCAAAACGGCTACGATTTCACCGACGCCTTCCGCAAACCGTTCTGGCCCGAAGGCAAACTCAAGGCCGAGCGCAAGCCGGTGGCAGGTTAAGAGCCAGGCGGTTTGGTTGTTGGAGTTCAAGCTTTAGCTTGCTTTCATTGCGGGCAGACACGCTGAGGCGTGAACTCCAACGGACTGCGTTGAAAAGTTGGCCGCCCTCTTTCATTGCCCAACCGCGCCACTCGCATAAACTGTCCGCGTGAAATCCAAAGGCGCGGTTTATCTCGTCGGGGCCGGCCCGGGCGACGCGGGCTTGCTCACGTTGCGCGGCGCGGAACTGCTCCGGCGCGCCGACGTCGTCCTCTACGACGCGCTGGTGAATCCCAATCTGCTTTGCCTGGCGCCGCCATCCGCCGAATTCATCGCCCGCGGCAAAAACATGGCGATGCCGCAGGAGGACATCAACGCGTTGATGATTGCCAGGGCGCGCGCCGGCAAATGCGTCGTGCGGCTCAAGGGCGGCGATCCGTACATCTTTGGCCGGGGCGGCGAGGAGGCCGAGGCGCTGGCTGCCGCGAAAATCCATTTTGAAGTCGTGCCCGGCGTCTCATCCGTCGTCGCCGCGCCGAATTACGCGGGCATTCCCCTCACCCACCGTGAACATTGTTCGAGCTTTACCGTATTCACCGGACACGAAAATCCCGCCGACGCAAAAACGGACCTGCGCTACGAGCAAATCGCCAACATTCCCGGCACCAAGGTTGTGCTCATGGGCACCGAACGCCTCGATGACTGGGCCAAATCGCTCATCGCACACGGCATGTCGCCGGACACGCCGGTGGCGATGGTCCGCTGGGGCACAACCGGAAAACAAAAATCGGTTTCCGGCACGCTGGCGACCGTCGCCACGCTCGCCACCCGGGAAAAAATTTCGCCGCCGGTGCTGACCATCATTGGCGATGTCGTGAAGCTGCGCGGGAAATTAAACTGGTTTGAGCGGCGGCCCTTGTTCGGAAAGCGCATCGTCGTCACGCGTCCCCGGGAGAAGGACGCCGGGCCGGCGTCCCAAAATTTCGGAGACGGCGGCCCGTCCTCCGTAGCATTGCGGAGGGTGGACACACCGTCCCTCCCCAAAAGGCTCGCCGAACTCGGCGCAGACGTGCTGGAAGTGCCAACCATCAGGATTGCTGCGCCGACCGACCACAACGACATCGTGGATGCGTTGCTGGAATTGAACGCCTACGACTGGCTGGTGTTCACAAGCGCAAACGGCGTGACGGCATTTTTCGATCTGTTCTTCAAGCGGTTCCGGGATTTGCGCGATCTCGGCGGCGCGCGCATTGCGGCGGTCGGCCCCGCCACGGCGGCAAAATTGCGCGAGTTGCATCTGCAAGTGGACCTGACGCCGGACGAAGCGCTCGGACGGAAAATCGCCGAGGCGTTGGCGAAATTCGAGAGCGTCGAGAATTTGAAAATCTGCCTGCTGCGCGCCGAAACGGCCAATCCCGATTTGCCGCTCGCGCTGGAAGAATTCGGCGCCATCGTGGACGACGTCGCCGTCTATCGTACCGCAGCCGAAACGGAGGACCCGGCGGGCGCGGGCGCGGATTTGCTGGAGCACGGGGCGGATTGGGTGACGTTTACCAGTGGCTCGACGGTGGAGCATTTCCACGCGCGATTTGATCTGCCAGAGCTGGCGAAGAAATTTCCGCAGTTGAAACTGGCGTCCATCGGCCCGGAAACCAGCAAGGCCATCCGCGCGCTCGGCTTGACGCCGGCGCTGGAAGCCAAAGAACACACGACCGACGGTTTGATTGCGGAGTTACTGCGAGCGGAAAAATGAGCGGGTGGCCACGCCAGCCAAAAGCGCCCGGCGCTCGTTAGCTTCGATTCCAACCTTGTCTATGCAGTTCGTTTCGGGGAGCACACGCGCCCTCGCGTGTTCCGACTGGCGCCCTCGCTGGCCGGAGAACGGCTTACGCAAGTCACTAAACGGTGAACCACGGCAACGCCTTCGAGTGTTCCGCGAGGGCGCGGAACACAGCACGCGAGGCGCGTGCGCTCCCCATTCTGCTGAATAGTTACGACTCAAACCAACAAATCTTTTGCCATGACGTAATCGTCCATGACAAACCCGTTGCCGATGTCCGTGACCACGGAATCGGCGATGACAAAACCGTTCCTTTGGTAAGCAGCAATGGCCCTGACGTTGCGCTTGTTCACGGAGAGGATCAACCGGCGGCCTCCTCCGGCGCGGACTTCCCGCTCGACCTGCTGCAACAAGCGGCTGCCCAATCCGCGTCCGTGCAATTCCGGCAACAGGTAAAGTTTGTGAAGTTTAACGACGCCCGGTTTGTCGGTCGGACCATAAGACGCAAAGCCGGCAGGCTTGCCATCCACCAGCAATTGGTCATAGCTGATTCCTTGTGAACGGATTTCATCGCGCAACACGTCGAGCGCATACATTCGCGCCAGCATGTAGTCAATTTGTTCCGTGGTGATGATGCCGGGGTAACACGCGCGCCAGATGACGCCGGCCAGTTTGGAAATGGCCGGCAGGTCGGCTTCGGTGGCCGGGATGATTTCCAGCCGGTTCGACGGCGTCGCGTTCATTTGCGCCCACGGAATTCATCCATCAATTTCAAAATGCCTTCGCGGATTTCGAACAGTTCTTTCCGCGCCCCGGTTACCATTTTCTCCGGCAGAAGTTTCTTTAGCGCCACCGCCTCCAGCCCCGTCTGCGCCTTGTGCAGATGGTCGAGGGCGCGTTTCAAATAGGCGACCGTGAACGCGTCGTCCCGATAGCCGCGCCCGTGGGCAAGGCCATCCAACGCGCCGCCCAGTTTTACGCCCGTTGTTTGAAATTCAAACACGAACTGCTGCAAATCTTCGTCAGGAGATTCGGCGAGGCCGAGTTCATCACACTCGTGCCAGACTTTGATGGCACTCTCGAAACAACGTTGCTGGAGCGGATGCCGGACGTCGCCCTTTTTGGTGCGAATCCAGTCAATGCCCTCGCGATGCGGCTCGGGTTCGGGCGGCGGTTCGTCGGCGGCTTCCTCGCACGCGCGGTTCATTTCCTCAATCCGCTGCTGTTCCGCTTCGACTTCTTCCCCGGTCAGCTCATGCGTCCAGCCCATTTCCTTCGCGATTTTTTCCTCGGCCTCGGGCGAACCACCGTATTTTTCCTGCAATTCCATATACTTGTCCGTGCGCGCGTCGCATTCCTTCATGAATTTCTCGTAATCGTGCTCGTCCCACTCCGCCTCCGGGTCTTTCTGTCCGCGTTGATGTTGTTCAATGGCTTCGGTGAGTTTGCGCATGAAATCATCCATGCCCGCAGCCGCCTGTTTGGCGCGCTCCGCGTCTTCCTCCGCCGTCAGCCGCCACTCCGGCGCGGAAATGTTCAATTCATAATCCGCGCTTTCAATGACGACGCGCCCGTTCGCTTCGCTGAACCATTCGAGGTACAGGCAATTGGCCATGTGCTCCGGCGGTTTTTCGCCGCGCTTGCACATCAGGTAGGCCTCCGGCATCGGAATATCGAATACGCGCACCTTGCGTGACGCCGTCAGGTCGCCAATCGTGCCGCGCTGCATCGGATGCAGCGAATCCAGATGCGGGTCCGGAACGCGCTTCTGCGGATTGGTGAAGGTGAGCAAACAACCGGCGAGATCAGGCCAGGCGTTGCCTTTGAGTTCGAGCACCACCGGCTCGGCGCGGCCCTCGACCCAGATTTTGCCGCGGATGATGCCTTTGGCACGGTTGTCAATCTCGCCGCGCACCACGCTGTCGTGAATCCGAAAGGCCATGCACAGAGAATAATAGTGGACTGGCCCGTCAGCAAAAGTTTTAACACCATTTTCACCCATCCGTCCATTGGGTTTTCGAATCAATTAGGGGTGGACAATTTTTTCACACTTTGCAAAGTGTGAAATATGCCGACTCCAACACTGCAACCCACATTGTGGCGCACTTGCCGGGTGCTTGCCAATGACACGCGTCTCTGCCTGATCGCGCAGCTTGTCCGCAAACAGCCGCAGAGTGTTTCTGAACTGGCCACCCGATGCTCACTTGCTCTGCCCGTCGCCAGCCAATCGCTCCGAGCGTTGGAAGCGCGTGGATTTCTTCGCGTCAACCGTATTCGTCGCCGTGTCGAATATCACATTCCAACACGATCGGAAGCCGGGTCACTTGCCGATCTCATCGCTGCCCTGGTCGCCGCCTTGCGCCACGAACCCCTGCCAACGAGAGCAATTATCAAACTCGCCACCGCGTTCACACATCCCACGCGGATTCAAATCCACCATATTTTGCAATCTGGCCCCAAAACAGAAATGCAACTCCAGGCCGCAATCCGATTGTCCTCACTGGCCCTCTGGCGTCATCTACGAAAACTCAAGGCGCGGGGTTTTGTCCATCACGATGACACGCAGCGTGCTTATGAATGCTGCAATCAGCCAGACCGAATTGGCCGCGCCTTGAGCAAGTTGGCCGCACCCTGACGCCCGCAAGCGTCAGGTGACGTCATTTCACACTTTAAAAAGTGTGAAACAAAAGCCAGGCTCGGTGTGGGCTTTCCTTACCTGGATAATTTGCCATATTGGCTTCATGCCTAACCATAAACCCGACGACGATCCGCTTGGTCTGGAGCCGGTTGACCGGGAAATCCGTCTCGAGAAGCTTCGCTACGAGATCCAGGAAGCCGCCGGCACCAAAACGATCAATGGTAAAATGGCCAACTGCGATCCCGAAGTGGAAGAAGCATTTCTGGAGCATGTGCTGGCGCTGGAAACCCACGGCTTTGTCAGTCCGTTCGATACCCTGGTTCGCCAGGGCTTCGACCTGCCGGCACCGGAAAAACTGGATGATACCACGTTGGTTGCGAAACTTCAGGATCTCATCCATGCCTTGGCCGCGCATCGGTTGTTTCTACACAGCACCGATCATTTGAGTGATCGTGAACTTTATACATGGCTTCGGAGCGATGGATTGCGTGAAGAATTGATGGGCTTCGACATGCCGATAGGCAACTGTCATCTCGACGTACTCGGCGCTTGCACCGAAACCGACATCATTCTGCAAATGCGTTATTACGCGGACGACGCGGAACGCGCCGGTTTTGCCGCCGATTTTCCCGATTTCCCCATGCCGCCGCGCGAGAAACCGCCCTATGACCGCGATCGTCATTTACCGCAGGCGCCGATCTAGGCTGACTTTTCAGGGCACTCCCAGCGCAAGAGCACCTTCTCAATTTCAGCGCGGACCATTTCACGGGCCTGCTGCCGGTCGCCGTATTGCATGAGGAGTTCGTCGTAGCGGGTGTGCTCGTGCCGGATGTGAGCAATGACGGCCAGCCGCAGGGCCTGTGGATCAAAATCCTTCGCCGCCGCCGAGCGTCCAACGCGGCCTGAATGTTTCTGGCAGGACCACGTTGCGATGCGCGCCGCCTCCTCCGGCGGACAGCCCGGAAACAACTCCTTCAGCTTCACCGTGACCGCAGCCAGATATTCCAAGTCCTCGTTCTCACGGCGTTCCGCCGCCCGTTCGCGTTGCCGGGCGCGGCGTTCCTCGTCAGCCAGGCACTCCTCCTCCGCACGGCGCAAGGCTTCGGCGGTGACGAGGATGCCCTGGCGTTCGTAGCGTTTGCGGGCGCGCGCCCATTGGACGACCACGGCACGCAGCGGCGAATGCTTCGTGGCGCGGCGCGTGAGGGCTGTGTTGCCACTGGGCAGATAAAATCTACTTCGTCATCCAAAACCTCAGCAATGGGAATCACACGTCCATTATGCGCTACTGCTAGATTTGCAGCTATCACATGAGAAACGTCAAATTCACCTTCCACAACGAAGAGATCTGATGAGCGGCTATTTGAGTCATCTGTCAGCAAGTCGCGATACCCAATCGTCTTTTGGGTAAATTTGATGTGGTTTAACAGCAGGGATTCGTCAAAGGCTCCGACAAGCACCGGCTGAATTTCTGGGAAGCAACTCTTGAGTTTAGCGGCTACTTGTGGATCAAGCCGCAGGAAAAACACCGTCTTTGGTTTGAGCGCTCGTACGGCATTCGATACGCGGATGCAGTCGGCATCGAACACGCCATACTTTACCAAGCGTACAGTCGGCGCTTCGATAA
>DATNHI010000291.1:0-2796 GCA_035605035.1 Verrucomicrobiia bacterium | reverse complement strand
CATCAATTCCGCCGAGCCGATGTTTGACGTGAGCCAGATGTAGTAGTTGCTGAAGTCCAGCGTCTGGCCGGTCGCCACCGTGATCCGCGCCGCGTCCAGCAGTTGCAACAGGATGTCCAGCACGCGCGGATGCGCTTTTTCCGCCTCGTCAAACAGCAATGAGCCTTCCGCCGCGCGTTCGCGCACCGCGCCGAGATAACCGACTTCGCCGAGGCGAGCGCCGAGCAACAAACCGAGCGCCTCCTGATTCTGAAATTCGCTCATGTCGAATCTGAATAATTGTCCCGGCCCGAAAATCTGGTTTGTCGTCACAATCACCGTTTCGGTTTTGCCGACGCCCGTTGGTCCCAGCAGCAGGAAACTGCCGCGCGGACGGCCCGGTTTCGTCAGGCCGAATTCGCCGCGTTGCACCGCCGAGACAATGCGCGGCAGCACTTGGGACTGGCCGCGGATTTCGTGTGGCAGCAGCGTGTTCAGTTTCTGGAGCTTGTTAAGTTTGTTCGTGTCTATTGTTTTATTCATCCCTGAACTTTATTCGGACTGCCCCCGCACCTTGTGTCGCACCTACACCGATGAATTTTTCCTTCTGGCAGAGTGGGCGCGGAATGCAGCGAATGAATCGCTGACCGAAACAAAAAAAATAAGACAACGCGTATGAAGATCATCAAACACATCCAACCGAAAAACCGTTCGCGGCTTCCGTCGCTCCTCGTGGCCGCCGCCGTTCTCGCCCTTAACACCATCCCGGCTTGGGCGCAGTCCACCACGTTCAGTTCCACCGACCTCAAGACCGGCATCAGCAACAGTCTCGCCGTAATCATGATGTTCGGTTTCGTGCTCGGCATTTCGTGCGTCATCTACGGCGGCTTCGCCATCCGGCGTGGCGACGTGGACCAGGGTAAGATGTCCATCATTGGCGGCGCGATCATCGCGGCTGCTCCGGCGGTCATTTTCGCCTTCTTCAAAATCTTCGGCCTCGATTCCAACAGCGCCGTCGGCGTCGGCACCTTCTGAATCTGCACCGCACCAACCCCCAACCGCCCACGAGCATGAAATCCGAACTCCGCTTCACCGATACCAACGCCGCGTCCGATTCCAAAGGGCGCACCTGGGGTCTTGAAGGCGGCCTGTTCTGGTGGCTCGTGGGCGGTGTCGGCGTGGCCATCACGGTGTTCTTCGTCCTGCTCGTGATGATGAACACCTCCTTGCTGACGGCCTTCCTCGCCGCGCTCGTGCCGCTCGGTATTTGCCTCGCCTACATCTTCGGTTTCCGTCAAGGCAAGCCGCCCGGCTACGACCGCGATTGTTTTGAACATTGGTTTTCCGGCGACGGTTTCGCCCCCGAAATTCAAACCATCCACTCATCCAAATATCCATTGCTGGAGACCAGACCATGAATGCCGGCGCACTGAATCATCTTGAATTGCTGCGGCGGACGTTGCTCGGACAGCTTCAAACTGCCGATGTCAATCTGCGCGCCGGGCTGCACCAGCACGGCATGGATGCCATCGTCCGTGCCCATCTGGAACGGGCGCTCGCCCATATCCGCGAAGCCTCCATCGCGGTCAACGAGCAAACCAAAGTCCGCACCGTTCAGGAACTGGCCGACCAGCTCGCGCGCATTGAACAAATGCAGGCCGACCTGCGCGCCCAACAAACGCCCGCTGACGAACCCTCAACCTCAATCCATGTCTGACCTATGTTTGAACGCGCTCCCAACGGTTTTTTTGTCCGCAATCTGATTGTCTTCAATCTGCTCCGGCGCGGTGGTTACGTGGCGAAGGGGTTTGTCTTTGAAGCGCCCGACCTCACCAACAGCCAGGTCGCCGACCTGAACGATTTCCAGGATCAACTCTGTCTCCTGCTCGCCTCGCTTCACGAGAACCAGCGGCTGCAAGTGCAATACTTCTGCGATTCCGACTACAAGGGGGAATTGCTGCGCTACCAACAGGAGACGGAGAAATTTTCCAATATCTGGACTATACGCACCCGCAACGAACGCTTTACGCGCTACTGGCAGGCCATGTCCGAACGCAAACTCCGCCGTCAGCGCGTCATTATCTACATCTCGCGCTCGCTGGAGAACGTGCCGAAATCCTTCCAGTCCGCCGCCGCCCGGCGCGACTACTACCACACGCTGCTCGACCAGCTCGAAACCGAGTTCGACCACGTCCACCGGTTGTTGCTGGAAATCTTCGGCTCTGGCGGCGCGCGCATCCTGCCCATGACCGACCTCGACCATTTCCGGCACTACAAACGGTTTCTCAATCCGTCGCTCAACGACCGTTTCGATTACGACCCGGCGGACGGTTTTGAACCCGAACTTTCGATTCAGGAAAACTGCTGGCACAGCGAGGGCAACGGCCAGTCCGACTTCGGCTTCTTCCTCGACGGCCATTATCACTCGCTCATTGTCCTGACCCGCTGGCCGCGCACGACGTATCCCGGCATCATCCAGCGGCTAACCAATCTGCGGCTGCTCGATTACACCGTCACCGTGAATGTTGATCCGCTCCCGATTTCGCAGGAAATCAACAAGGAGGAAAAAGAGCACGACCGCGTGGCCGGTGACTACGCCAGCGAAAAGAAAATCTCCCTGCTCACCGTCATGGAAAAGAAGCAGAAGAAAATCCACGCGCTCATGCAGGGACAAACGATTCCATTCCGCGCGATGTTCGCCATCCGCGTGTGGGACAAGACCCGCGACGGCCTCAACGCCAAGGCCGGGGCCATCAAGAACGCCATCAACTCGATGAACTCGGCGCAATACTTCGAGAGCAACCTGCCCAGCACCTC
>DATNHI010000290.1:0-13678 GCA_035605035.1 Verrucomicrobiia bacterium | reverse complement strand
CGAAGGCCGGGCCGTGTTGTCGTTCCTGTCGCATCTCAACCAGATCGGGCAGACCGGCGCGACGCCGTGCGATCGATCTCGATCCGGACTGTGGCAGGGCGCGCAGCAAAGCCGATGTACTCTACGTTGCCGACGCCTTTGTCGTGGTGGGAAAAGTGAACGAACTGCCGGCGAAGTAGCCGCCGATGTCAATCGGCGCAAATTCTCAATGCGGATTGACGTTTAGGTTTGAGATGGAGTGGCCCGGCTGGCTCCCGTTCGCTGTACCGTCTGGTTCGACGTTCGTGGCGCTGATACCGCCCGGCATCTTCGAGAAAGTTACTACTACGTCGCTAATCCCGGCTCCGCTGCATGAATCTGGGCCTGATGAAAACCTCTGCCAAGTCTTCAAAAACACGTCAATCTTCTCCTTCGCAATTTCGTATCGCTTGGCATTCATGTCTGCCTGAATATCGTTAAGCGCCATTTCGCCGGGAGATTTGATCGCGCTGATAAGCCACTCAGCATTGCGTACGCCATGCCATATACTCAAGAGGGTCACCACGACGAGTGTAACAGCGATGCCAGCGAGAAATGCCTTCATAGTCGTTTCATATTGGACAGTATTATTCGGACAAAGTCACTTTGTCATTTGATGTTTTTTTCCGCGCACATCCTGACTTCGCGGGCATGATGCGCCCGTGCCATGACCAGTCAACCCCTTTTGGTTTGGCTGCGGCTGGCACAATTGCCGCAAAGAGGCGCAGAGGGCGCAATAAGGGATTGCGGATGTGAATTTTCATGTTTGGCTTGAAGCCTGTTTCAGGTTGGCGTAGCTTGCTTCCATGAGCGTGGCGACCATCCAGAATGAGTTGTTGAACCTGCCTGCGACTGAACGCGCCCGGTTGATTGACTTTTTGTGGGACTCGCTTTCCGAGCCGGAATTGAAGCTGCGCGAAGCGGCTTGGGCGGCGGAGTCGGAGCGGCGGATTGATGCTTACGAGTCCGGCGCGCTGAAGGCGCGGGATGCCCAGACGGTGTTTGCAGAATTGAAAAAAGGGCTGAAGAAGTGAACGTGCGGTTCGCTTCACCGGCCGAACGGGAACTCAAGGAAGCAATAGAGTTCTACGAATCGGCGCAGGAAGGATTGGGGGCGGATTTTCTCTCGGACGTGGAGGCGGCAACCCGGTTGATAGCATCCCATCCGTTGGCATGGACGCCGATGTCGCGCCGGACCCGGCGCTGCCGCCTGCACCGGTTCCCCTTCGGGTTGTTCTATCAGGTGCGGTCGGATGAGATTTTGATCGTGTCGGTCATGGATTTGCGCCGCGATCCGAAACGCTGGGAGCGATATCTTTAGTTTCCGCCGCCCTCGCCAAGGCCGTGCGCGGCGGTTTGAAATCCGTGTTTATCCGAGTCCATCTGCGGTCAAACCCCTCGCGTCAAAAACTTAATTGATGTTTGAGCCGCTTTAGACCATAACTTCCTTATGTTAGCGAGGGTCTGTTCCGCCGCGCTCAGTGGCATTGAAGCGTATCCCGTCGAAGTCGAAGTCAATTCCGGTTGGGGCGACACTATCATCGTCATCGTCGGTTTGCCGGACGCCGCGGTGAAGGAATCGCGCGACCGCGTGATGACCGCGCTGACCAATTCCGGCTACAAATTTCCGATGGGCCGCACGACGATCAACCTCGCGCCCGCCGACGTAAAAAAGGAAGGACCGACGTTCGATTTGCCGATTGCGCTGGGCATGCTGGCCGCCAGCGAACAACTCGAAACCGATCAACTCGACAATTTCGTCATCGTCGGTGAACTCGCGCTGACCGGCGCGGTGCGCTCGGCCAAGGGCGTTTTGCCCGTCGCCCTGCGCGCGCGGGCCGATGGCAAAACCGGCGTGCTCGTGCCGGCGGAAAATGCGGCTGAGGCGGCTGTTGTTGCCGGTCTGCAGGTCGTCCCGGTCCAAAACCTCCGCGAGGCGGCAAGTTTTCTTGAAGGCGAAATCAAAATTGCGCCGACCAAAGTGGACATTGCCAAAATTTTCGATCAGGCCAACGATGACGAGCTGGATTTTGCCGAGGTCAAGGGCCAGGAAAACGTCAAACGCGCGCTGGAAATCGCCGCAGCGGGCGGACACAACGCGCTGCTCATCGGCCCGCCGGGCACCGGCAAATCCATGCTCGCCAAGCGGCTACCGACGATTCTGCCGCCGCTGACCCTGGACGAGGCGCTCGAAACGACAAAGATTCACAGTATCGTCGGCCTGCTCGCGCCGGGCCAGGCGCTCGTGACGCAGCGCCCGTTCCGTTCGCCGCATCATACCGCGAGCGACGCCGGATTGCTCGGCGGCAACATCAACCCGACGCCGGGCGAAATTTCGCTGGCGCACAACGGCGTTCTGTTTCTGGATGAATTGCCGGAGTTCAAGCGCGGCGTTCTGGAGACGATGCGCCAGCCATTGGAAGACGGTCGCGTCACCATTTCGCGCGCGGCGGGCACGATGACCTTTCCATCACAGTTCATGCTGCTGGCGGCGATGAACCCGACGCCGGACGGCAAGATGCCCGGCGAGTCGAGGTCTTCGCCGCGGGAAATCCAGAATTATCTGGGTCGGATTTCCGGGCCGCTGCTCGACCGCATTGATTTGCACGTCGAAGTGCCGCAAGTGAAGTTCCGCGAGATTGCCGGCGATCGCACCGGAGAGACATCGGCGCAAATTCGCGACCGCGTGGTGGCGGCGCGCCGGCGCCAGCACGACCGGTTCAAGCACAAGCCGAAAATCACCTGCAACGCGCGGATGGGCACGCGCGAGTTGAAACAATTCTGCGAACTGGACGAACCGACGAAGGAATTATTGAAGAACGCGATGGCGGAATTGAATTTCAGTGCGCGGGCCTACGACCGGATTTTGAAGGTGGCGCGGACGATTGCGGACCTGGCCGGGTCGGAAAACATTTTGAGCGATCACATTTCCGAGGCCGTTCAGTATCGCTCACTGGACCGGCAATTGTGGACGTGAGCAACGATTTATCAACTGCGGGGTGAAACACCGAAGTTTTGACGCTTGGCGTGATGCCGGCACAACCTTAAATTCACTGGAAATTTATGATTAAAACCGGACTGCTGAATCCCAAAATTCTTTCCTTGCTCGCCCGCGTGCGCCACACCAACGCGCTGGTCATCGCCGACCGCGGCTTTCCGTTCTGGCCGCAAGTCGAGACGGTGGACATATCGTTGGTGGACGACGTGCCGACGGTGTTACAGGTGCTGGCAGCCGTCCGCGCCGTTGGCAGCTACAACCAAGCTTACATGGCGCGCGAGTTTCAGAAGAACAATTCCGCCGCGACCCGCGCCGCTTTCGCCAAAAGACTGGCGGGCATTCCTGTAAAGTTTGAACCGCACGTGGAATTCAAAAAGCGTGTGCCTGGTGCAATTGGCTTGATCCGCACCGGCGACACCGTGCAATACGCGAACACGATTTTGATTTCAGGTTAAAATTTCCAGCACGAAGCCTGCCGAAAACAAAACAGCCCGCGATTTCTCTCGGGCAGTTTGTTTTAAACTTGTTTATGGAGCGCGTCAGACTTTGGCGTCCCGCGCTTCCAGTTTTTGCCAGCTTGCAGCGTAGGCGGCGATGAAGACGAAGCACAGCAGCGGCATGAGGAAGCCGACGCGCATTCCCCAGTGGTCCGCGAGCCAACCCATCCACAGCGGCATGATGGCGCCGCCGACGATGGATTGGACGATAAATGAAGAACCGATTTTCGTTTTGTCCCCCAAGCCGTGGATGCCCAGCGAGAAAATAGTCGGAAAGGAGATGGACATGAAGAAGAAGCTCAAGAAGAGCCCGGCAACGGAGAGCCAGCCCCAGTTGTTCATCGCCAGAATCATCATCACCACGTTGGCGGCGGAATAGAGCGCTAACATCGAATGCGGCTTGAACACACGCAAGGCAAAGCTGCCGGTGATGCGGCCCAGCAAAAACAGCAGGAAGCCGCCAAACGAAAGCAGCACGGACCCGCCGCGGTCGGTTATGCGGAATTGTGCAGTGTGGAGATACGGGCTTCGCGGAAATAGATCGGCTGAGTAAGTATTTTCCAAGAAGGTTCGATTTGCGCGCACTAACTGTTCACCGCTCAATTTGGATTCAACTAATTGGCGCTGTTCCTCCGGCAACACGAGGTCGCTGGAACGGACAGCGGCAAACAGCGAATTGGTCTGGAAAATTTGATTCAGGCCCTTGATGAAAACCTCCATTTTCGCCTGGGCAATCTGCTTGTCGAGTTCCGCAGCGGAGTCTTGGACGGCTGAAGGGGCATTGACCTGCGCGGCGTTCGTCGCGACGCTGGGGGAAGCCAGGAAATCGCGGTTGGTGGTGAACTGGCTCCAGATGAAATGCGAAACAGGCTGGGTCTTGGGATCGGCGTCGTTCTGCAATTTAGCCACGAAGGCGGTGAGATTGGTAACGTCGTTGGCGGTGAACAACGCAGCGGGATAAGTCATTTGCGCGGGCGGCAGCCGGAAGATATTGTGCAATCCGTTGGCGAAGCCCTGCAATCCGTTCGCCCCTTTCTGACTCAACGTCGGCGAGTCGGTGGCCATGTAATTGATGAAATAGGCGAAAATGCCCGCTTGCGCCGCGACGTAAAAAAATTGCGCGGCAACCGCCAGCACGAAATGCCAGCGTTTCCATAGTGGTTTCACGGCCACCGTGCCGTTGTGGGCTTCGACTTTGGTTTCTTCAACGTTGTGCAGGTCCGGCACCTTGCTGAAGACAAAGACTAAAGCAAGGATCGCCACTACGACGGCCACAATCAGGTAGGGTTTGTAGAGGTCCGTGTTGGTGGTGATAGGCTCACCGGTAGCCGAGAGCACAAAAAAACCGCCGAGCACCGGGCCAATCATCCAGCCGATGCCGTTGGCGCTTTGGGCAAGGTTGATGCGCGCCGCTGCGGATTCCGGCGGACCGAGCACGGTTGTGTAGGGATTGGCGACGGTTTCCAGACACGTCAAGCCGGCGGCCAGAATGAACAGCCCCATCAGGAAGGCCCAATAAGTCCCGATGTGGGTGGCCGGGATGAAGCAAAGCGCGCCCGCTGCAATCAAACTCAACCCGATGATGATGGCGCCTTTGTAGCCGAAGCGGATGGCGAGCAGGCCGGAGGGAATGGCCATCAGAAAGTAACCCATGTAATTGGCGAACTGTACAAACGCCGACTCCGCATAGGTGATGTGCAACGAGTCCCGAAAATGCTTGTTCAACACGTCAATCATGCCGTTGCAAATTCCCCAGAGCAGAAATAACGAGGAGACTAAAAGGAAAATGAAGGCGTAGTTCTTGCCATCAGCCATTCGGAACCAGCTCGATGATTTGGCGGAGGTTTGATTGGAATTGGACGGAGTGATCATGGTTTTGAGTGGTTGGAGCAGAATGTAGGTTTTCAAACATGGTTCAAGGTAAAAGAAGAATTGTCAATTTTTTTGGTCCGTGCGCGCCCAGCACCAGGATGCGCTCGATGTCGCCGGTGCGGCTGGGGCCGCTGATGAAGGAAAGAAAGCTCGGCCATCTGTCTTTGAACTTTTCCTGAACACGGAGCAGAGCAGTTGTCAAATCGGGCACCATTTGGTTTCGGCGCGCCAGGACCACGTGATGCGGCGGCAAAACCGACAAGGCGCGCCCGCCCGCGCTGGGCGCCGACACCAGCACGCTGCCGGTTTGCGCCACCAGCGCCTCGCATTCCGTCAGCGCCGCGTCGCAACTTTCCAGGTCGTCCACGGCATACCCGCGGTCGGTTGGCACCTCCAGCAGGCTCAGTTCCCGGGCGACGGGATCGGTGAGTTCCCCACGCTGCCGGCCGATTTTTTTCCAACCACCGGCCGCCGCCAATTTTTTTACGTGTTGAATTGCCTCAGTCACGTTTGCACAAACGCGAAATTCCACCTTCAAGGCTTCCGCGTTCTGGCGGAACAATTCGATTTGTGCCTCCATGGTCTGGCCAACCGGCGGCAGCCATTTTTGTGGAGTAGCCGCCGGAGCCGCCGCCAGGGAGTCCCGCAAGACAGGATGCGGTGCGGCAACTTTCAGCGCCTCGCGGACCCGGCCCAAAATGATTTCCCGGTTGGTCATGACGCTTTCCTTTCCCGCCACAGTTCCCGGAAACTTTTTTGTGCCAATGGGGGGAATGAGCGGGTTTTCGTCCACGCACGCAGCGGATCCAGGATCGTTCCCCGGACCAAAGGCTGCAGGGGTTGCGCGAGGCGGCCCATGCGCGCGGCAAATTGATATAATTTCGGCCGGCGCATCATGAGCACGAAAGCAGACTGGATGAGTTTTTCCAGGCGGGCCGGCTGCGCGCGCACCGCATTGCGCCGGTTGTGCAACAGATGATGGTGCAAATTGATTTTGACGGGACAGGTTTCAGTGCAGGCGCCACACAACGACGACGCTTGCGACAAATGTTTCCAATCCTGAAGCCCACGCAGATGGGGAGTGATGACCGAGCCGATCGGGCCTTGATACGTGGTGCCGTAGCTGTGCCCGCCGATGTTTTTGAAGATGGGGCACACGTTCAAGCAGGCGCCGCAACGGATGCAATGGAGTGCGTCACGTTGTTCGGCGTCCGCCAGGATTTCCGTGCGGCGGTTGTCCAGCAGCACGACGTGAAATTCCTCCGGGCCGTCCGGTTCGCCGGGCTGCCGCGGTCCACCGTAAAGCGTGTTGTAGCAGGTGATGGATTGGCCCGCGCCCGCCGTGGCCAGCATCGGCAGGAACAACGCGAGGTCGGAAAGTCTGGGCAGTACTTTCTCGATGCCCACGAGGGCCACGTGAATTTTGGGAAGTGAGGTCGTGAGCCGGGCATTGCCTTCGTTTTCGGTGATCGAAATCATACCCGTCTCGGCGATGGCGAAGTTCGCGCCGCTGATGCCCATGTCCGCCTTGCAGTATTTTCGCCGCAGGACGCGCCGGGCGGCCATCGTCAGATCCTCCGGATTATTGGTCGGCTCGGAACCCAGCTTGTCATGGAACAAATCGCTGATCTGCTGCCGCGTCAGATGCATGGCCGGAAACACCAGATGATACGGCGGTTCTTCGCGAAGCTGCACGATGTATTCGCCCAAATCGGATTCAACGACTTCAAATCCCGCTTTTTCCAGCGCGTCATTCAGATGGATTTCCTCCGCCGTCATGCTTTTGGATTTGATGATGGCGCGGACCTGGTGCTGCCGCGCCACCCCGACGATGTAATCCCGCGCCTCCTGGGCGCCGGGCGCCCAAAATACCTTGGTGCCGCGCGCCTCCAACTTGGAAACGAATTCATCGAGGTAACGGTCAAGATGGTTGATGGCCTCCCATTTGATTTCAGCGGCCAGATCGCGCGCGCCCGGCCAGCTTTGGAAGCGGTTTTTGAATTCGTCGCGCTTGGCGTAATATCCGGCCAGCGCCTTTTGAATCAATTCACGATGGCGCAGGTCCGCCGTGTAACGGCGCGCCGATTCGTTGAATTCTTTGGCGTAAACGTTCATGTCTGCGCCAGCACTTCCGCGAGGTGCAGCGTTTTGATGGACTTGCCCTGCCGATCCAGCACGCCGCGAATTTGCATCAGGCAACTGGAATCGTTGGAAATGACATAATCCGCACCCGTGTCCGCGATGGAGGCGCATTTGACTTCGCCCATCGCGGTGGAAATCATCGGAAACTTGACCGCGAATGTGCCGCCGAAACCGCAGCAGGTTTCCGCTTCGCTCATTTCCACCAGTTCCAATCCCTGAACGCGCTGGAGCAATTGGCGCGGCGGCTTTTTCGAGCCTGACTCGCGCAGGCCGTGGCAGCCGTCGTGAAATGTCGCGCGTCCCGGGAACCGCGCGCCGACCTCGAGCACGCCCAGTTTGTTCACGAGAAAATCCGAGAATTCAAAGGTTTTGGCCGCGAGCGCCCGGGCTTCCGCTTCGCGCGGATGATGATGAAACAATTCGGGATAGAAAACTTTGACCATCGCGCCACATGACCCGGACGCAATGACCACGGTTTTGGCGTCCCGAAAAACAGTCATTTGCCGCTCCGCCACCGCGCGCGCTTCGTCCCAATAACCGGCATTGAACGGCGGCTGGCCGCAGCACGTCTGCGTTTCCGGATAATCCACCGTGTGGCCGAGCCGTTCCAGCACCTGCACGATGCTCATCCCGACCTGCGGATAAAATTGGTCCACGAAACACGGGATGAACAACGAGATTTGCATGCGGCCAAAACCGGTCCGGGATTTTATTTGTAAAGCGGGCCAAAATTGGCGCACGCGCGAAAATCCGCGCCTTCGAGGTCGGCGGTGCCGAACGCGTTCCACGCGCTCGGACGAAAAATATTTTCCGCGGCGACATTATGCATGTAAACCGGAATGCGCAGCATGGATGCCAGGCTGATGAGTTCGGCGCCGATGTGCCCGCAGCTCATCGCGCAATGATTCGCACCCCAATTGTTCATCACGGTGTAAACGTCCCGGAACGCGCCGTTCCCGGAAATGCGCGGCGCAAACCACGTGGTTGGCCAGGTCGGATTGGTGCGCTCATCCAGAATGGCGTGGATCTTGTCCGGCAGTTCAATGGTTTCGCCTTCGGCAATCTGCATGGCCGGGCCGAGCCCCTTGACCAGATTAATCCGGCAAATCGTGACCGGCATCCCGCCGCGCGTGCGGTAACGGCTGGACCAGCCGCCGCCCGGAAAATATTCCGTGATGGACGGATGCCAGGTCGTGGCGGCAAGACATTGCTGTACTTCCGCGGCGGTGATTTCCCAGAACGGCTTCATGGCCGGTTTGCCGTTGAGAGTTTGTTCGCCGTTGCCGTCCAACGCCGCCGGGCCGGAATTGATCAAGTGCAAGAATCCACCCGACGCTGCGCCGGCCGGTTTGTGGCCGGTCACGCGCCTGACGGCCGCCGGACTCCAATAGGTTCGCACGTCGGCAAAGACCTGGGCCGTGGTCGTGAGCAGATAGCCGAAGAGCATGCCCGCGCCGTTGAGCGAATCGTTTTCCGTGGCGATGATGTAGGGTGTGCGCAGGCCGTTCCAATCAAAGGAGGTATTGAGAATCGCCTCCATAAAATCGCCGTTGGGCAGGTGGTCCGTCCATTGCCGCTGGCCTTGAAAGCCAGCCGCGATGGCGTTGTGGCCGTGCGCTTCCTCGCCGAACCCTTTTTTCGCCAGCTTGGGATTTCCGAGCATCAAATCGCGCGCGACCAGCGCCATCTTCACAGAGATTTCCCACTCGCGGTCCAGTTGCGGGCGCGGGCGGGTGGTCTTTGACGAATTGTAATCCTTGCCTTCCTTGCAATTGGTCTTCACCCACGCAATGGCTTTTTCGTATTCCGCCTTGTCAAAAATGCCCCGCTCGATGCGGCGGAAAAATTCGGACATGTCCACCGACTCGACGCGCATGCCCAGGTAACTTTCAAAAAAATCCGGGTTCACAATCGAGCCGGCAATGCCCATGGAAGTCCCGCCCATCGCCAGATACGATTTGCCACGCATGAGGGCGGCCGCCAGCCCGGCGCGACAAAACCGGAGGATTTTTTCCTGCACGTCGGCGGGAATGGTTTTATCGCCGGCGTCCTGCACATCGCGGCCGTAAACGCCAAAAGCCGGCAATCCCTTTTGCGCATGGCCGGCCAGCACGGCGGCGAGATAAACCGCCCCGGGACGTTCGGTGCCGTTGAAACCCCACACGGCCTTGGGAATGGCCGGATCCATGTCCATCGTCTCACTGCCGTAACACCAGCACGGCGTCACGGTCAGCGATAACCCGACGCCTTCACGGGCGAATTTCTCCGCGCACGCGGCGGCCTCGGCGACTCCGCCGATGCAGGAATCCGCGATGATGCATAGCGCGGGCCGGCCGTTCGGATAACGCAGTTTTTCGCCGATGAGCCGGGCCACGGCTTTGGCAAGGTTCATCGTTTGCGATTCCAGCGATTCGCGTACGCCACCCAAACGTCCGTCAATGGCGGGGCGAATTCCAATTCTGGGGAGTTTCTTGAACAGTGGGTTGTCCATAATCTTCACTTTCGTCAAGCAGATGATGTCCAGCGTAGCTTGCCAATGGGCCGCCGGCGAACCTTTTCGCCCGGACCGCCTTCGATTCGTTCAGTGCGGAAGGAATGTTCGAAAGCGCGCATACGCATCGTTCCAGGCATCGGGGTTTTTCGGTTTGAACGTTTTGGTTTCAAACGAACGCCGCACCAGCGCGCGTCCCTCCGCCAAGGAACGGGTTTCGCCTAGGGCGTACAGTTGCATAATAATGTTTCCAATCGAGGTTGCTTCCACCGGACCAGCCACGACGGTGCAATTCAAAGCGTCGGCAGTGAATTGATTCAGCAGCCGGTTCTGGCTGCCGCCACCCACAATGTAAATCCGGTCAATGGGTTTGCCGGTGACGTGCGCCAGCGATTCTTTCATCAAACGGTATTTCAGTGCCAGGCCTTCCAGAACCATGCGTGTGAAAGCGCCCGGGTCCGCGGGTGCCGTCTGCCCGCTCGCGCGGCAAAATGCAGCCAGGGCGTCCACCATGTTTGCCGGGGTTTGAAAACCGGTCGCGTCCGGGTCAATAAAGGCGGTGAACGGCGGCGATTTTTCGGCCCAGGCGATCAGTTCGGCGTAACTGGCGGGTTTCCCGACAGCGTCCCAGGCGCGCTTGCTTTCCTGCAACAGCCACATTCCGGCAATGTTTTTCAAAAAGCGTGTCGTGCCGAAAACGCCGCCTTCGTTGGAAAAAGTGGCCTGATAACTTGCTTCCGATATCGCCGGTCGGGCCAACTCGCGTCCCATCAAGGACCACGTGCCCGAACTCAAAAAGACCGGCTCCGGCCCTTCGGCAGGCACGCCGACCACCGCCGAGGCGGTGTCATGCCCCGCGGGCGTGATGACCCGCAAATTTTTTGCGCCGGTCTCCCCCGCCACGGCCGGGAGCAATTCTCCGAGCACGGTCCCGGCATCCACCAGTTTGCCGAAAATTCTTTCCGGCAGCCCCATCGCCCGGATCACGTCGCGCTCCCAGGCTTGCGTGTGCGGGTTGAGCAATTGGCTGGTGCTGGCGATGGATTTTTCGTCCACGGCAACGCCGGTCAAAAAAAAATGGATCAGGTCCGGCATGAACAGCAGCCGCTCCGCTTTTTCGAGCCGCGCCGGTGAACCGGCCTCGGCCAGCAATTGAAAAAGGGTGTTGAAAAACATGAACTGAATGCCCGTCCGCTGATAAATTTCCTTGCGCGGCATCCGTTGGAAGGCGGCTTCCTGCATTCCTTGTGTGCGGCCGTCGCGATATTGAAACGGCGCGCCGAGCAGTTTCCCGTCGGTGTCCAACAAACCATAATCCACGCCCCACGCGTCCACGCCGATCGACACCACGGCATCGCCGTATTTTTTCACCGCGAGCGCGATGCCATGTTTGGTGTGGGCCAAAAGCCCGTCGAAATTCCAATGCCAGCCGTCGGGTTGCCTCACGGGGTCGTTGGGAAAGCGGTTTAACTCGGCGAGTTCCAAACGCGTGCCATTGTAAATGCCGGCGAGCACGCGGCCGCTGCCCGCGCCGAGGTCCACCGCCAGACAGACATGGTTCCTGCTTGTTCCCATTTGATTGCAGCCGTGTCAGTCTGTGAATAACACGCCGGAAATCAAAGTTGAAATTTCAATTCGCCGTTGACTTGCGGGGCAAGGCAGTCGCGGCCATTGTCGCGCGGTTGACCGGACAACAATTTTTGCCGGTGGAACTGCATTTGGGGGCTGGTGATGCGGGTTCAACAAGGCATGGATATTGCTGAAGGATTCTTCAAGTAGAACCAACGAACCAGAAATCGAAAACCACGCCGGGTGGACGGCATTATGAGCGGCCAATTATTTCCAAACGAACAAGAGCTGTGCGCGGCGAAAATTCTTGTCATTGACGACGAGGAGGCGGTTATTCGCGTGCTCGAATGGGCGCTGCGAACGGCCAAATTCCCCAACGTCCGGAGTGTGAGCGACTCGAGCCAGGCGCTGGAAGTTTTCAATCAGTATCAGCCCGATATTGTGCTGCTGGATTTGAACATGCCCGAACCGGATGGGTTCGCCGTTTTGAAACAACTCCGGGAGACAGCGCCGGTCGAGGATTTTCTGCCGGTGCTGGTGCTCACGGGACAAAACACGGCCGAGGCACGCAACCGGGCGATGGCGACCGGGGCGAACGATTTCCTGGGCAAGCCGGTTGATTACACGGAAGTCATGCTGCGGATCAGAAATCTGCTGCAAACCCGGTTTCTCCACCAGCAGGCCCGGGGAATGCAGAAACAATTGGAAGCCATCCCGGCGGCCAAAGAAACCAAACCGCAAACCCAGTCCGGCCGGGAAACTTAAATGGGCAACCGTATTTCAGTCTGAACGATGGAAACGATCCCGACAGAAGAACTCGACCGGCTGTTCGCCGCCATGATTCAAAGCGCCGAGGGTATTTCGGATTTGCTGTTCGTGGCCGGCAAGCCGCCGCAGGTGGAGGTGCATGGCAAACTCAAACCGTTTACACTCGAACCGCCGGAATCCCTGCTCACCAGCCAGCGCATCGAGGGCTTGGCCGGGGCGATCCTCAATAACAACTCCCGGCTGATGCAAGACCTGGCGAATCGCGGTTCGTGCGATTGCAGTTATGCCCTGCAGAACTTCTGCCGGTTCCGCGTTAACATCTTCCGCCAGAACGGCAACTATGCAATGGTGCTGCGCCGGCTCCAATCCCAGATTCCCTCCCTGGAATCGCTCCATCTGCCGCCGGTGTTCCGGAATGTCATCAAGGAAAAGAACGGCCTCATTTTTGTGACCGGCGCCACGGGCAGCGGCAAGACCACCACACTGGCGGCCATGCTCAACGAAATCAACCAGACCTACGAAGCCCACATTGTCACCCTGGAAGACCCGATTGAATTTCTGCATCCGCATCTCAAGGCCACATTCAGCCAGCGCGAGTTGGGTCGCGATTTCTATACTTTTCCCGACGGGATGCGCGCGGCCCTGCGGCAGGCGCCCAAGGTGATCCTCGTCGGCGAAATCCGCGACCGCGAAACCATGGAAATTGCGCTCACGGCCGGAGAAACCGGGCACGCCGTTTACAGCACGCTGCACACCATCAGCGCCGGGCAGACCATCCACCGCATCCTGGGCATGTTCCACAAGGATGAGGAACAGCAGGTGCGCGAGCGCCTGGCCGGGACCCTGCGCTACATCATCAGCCAGCGCCTGGTGCCCAAAAAGGACGCCGGGCGGCTGCTGGTGACCGAATTGATGGGCAGCAGCCTGCGCACCCGCGAAGCGGTTGTGCTGGGCGAAAATGAAAACCGCCGGCTTTCGGAAATCATCGAAGCCGGAAACACCTATGGCTGGCACAGCTTCGAACAATCACTGACCAAGGCCTACGAGGAGGATTTGATCACCGAGGAAACCGCGCTGTTGTATTGCGTCAACAAACCCCAAATGCACCAGCGCATTGATGCCATCAACAGCCGCCGGGCGACCGCGCGTCCGTCCCACACGCTGAAAATGAAAGTCGAGGTGCCGGCGCCCAGACCCGTGCCGCGGCCAACACCGCCGAAATTGCCGGACGCTGTGGAAAAGGCGGAGTGAACGCTTCAGGGCAGACGGCCAGTCCCCTCAGCCGTAGCGGCCCTTCGATGGTCGGCGTCACGTGGCGGCATG
>DATNHI010000289.1:0-18375 GCA_035605035.1 Verrucomicrobiia bacterium | reverse complement strand
GAAAACCCTGTAATTCAACCCGCCGTTGTCCGTCACGGTGATGACGGCTTTTTGATCCGGCGAGCTGACCTTTACTTCCGCTGATTGACCAACCACAACCAGGAGAATGAGTGCGGCAAAGGACGGAATAGTTCTTGTCATAATGCTCCAATAATTATCGCTTGGGTTAGTGACATCATCGCTTACCGGACGACTATGGCATCCACGGCAACCGGCCCGGGGCCGCGATTGACAATGTTGATCGTATGTTTTCCTGAAGTCAGACCGGTCACCTCGCACACCACCTGCTGGGCTTGGCGCGTGCCGGTCGCGGATAGATCCGCCATTGCACGGCTTTGGCCGTCAATTTGAATTTCGATTTTTCCGGAGCCGGCTTCCTTCGGCGCGATGACCGAAATGTTGCTGCCGGTGAACGAACAACTCCACACGTCCCCGGGCGTGTCGCTGGTGGTGAGATCGTTGTTAAAATCTCCAGTGCCCAGATTGCAGCGGCGAATCCAGCCGGGATACGTTGCACCGGGGTCATCGTCATTGATCCAGCCTTTGTCGTGGACAATGCGCAAAACACGGCACATCGTCGCGAGGGATTGATTCGTAATGCCGGTCATCGGCTGGATCGGCCCGCTCAGGGTCACGGTCAGCCCTTGTTCATCTTGGACAAATGTCAACGGAACATCGGAGCCGAGCATTTCGACTTGGGAGACTTTTCCCAGCGTTGCGCCGCCGGCGCGGAGAGCTTTGAGCGTGACCGGGCCGTTCGTCCAATTCATCAGCGCGGCATAAACGTTGCCGTTGTTGCGCGTGTAGCAAACGGCATTTGCATTCTCCTGACAGACTTCAAACGGGCGCGACGCATAGACCGCCTCGCCGTTGACCTTCAACCACGCGCCGATGTCTTTGACGATTTGAGTCACCTGCGGATCAAGATCGCCGCGACCGTGCTGGGTGAGATTGAGGAGCATCGTGCCGTTGCGCGAAACGTTCTGCATCAACAGTCCGGTGATTCGTTTTGCGTCCATGTATCGTTGCCCGGCTTTGTAGTGCCAATCAGCGATGGTGGTTTCAGTCTGGAATGGATAGGGCATGATTTGCGGCTCGATGTCGGCCTCGGTGCTCTGGACGAGGGCGCGGTCCACGATGGGAATCAGTTCGGGGTTATTTTTGAAGCTGTTGTAACGCCCGCCGACGCACTTGAGATTGATCACCACATCCATCTTCCCATCGTTCCACTTCAGGGATTTGTTGTAGTAATTTGCGACCAGCGGCGGAGCGAGAAAACCCAGCCCCATGTTCACGCCCAAATCCACCAGAGTGTCGCCCGCAGCCTCGTCGAAATAAATCACATCGGGATGATACTTGGTGATGGCGTCATCCACCCGCCACATGAACTGGTTGGCAAACGGTGAGTGCAACGGATCTTTGTTGTTATGAACCGGCCCGTAGAGGTCCACCGGGTCCATGCCTTCCCACCATTTTCCTTTCCCATCAAGGATTGTTTGCAACGCATCGTAAGGCACGCCCCTCATCGGGCCTCGCTTGTCGCTGGTGTAACGCACCGGCATGAACTGTCCCCAAGTCCGGGGCGGAGAGGCGTGAAAGCCGATGCCAAAACGCATTCCATGCTGACGCGCGGCTTTTTCCCAAGTGCCGACGATGTCCACCTTGGGACCGACATTCACCGAATTCCACGGCTGATATTTCGAATCGAAGTTGTCGAAATTGTCGTGATGATCGCCCATCGCCATGAAGTAACGCGCCCCCATTTCGACATAGAGGTCCATCAACTCATTTGGCTTCCATCGGTCAATCACCCAATTGTGAGCGATGTCCTTGTAACCGTATTCCGGCGGATAACCGAAGTGATTGGTGTGGTAACGGTATTGCGCGCTACCTTCCTGATACATGCCGCGGGCATACCAGTCACCATCCTCGGGCATGGACTGCGGATCCCAATGCGCCCAAGCCCCGAACTTCGCGTCGCGCCACCACTCCGGCGCCTGGTAATGCTGGCTGATCTCCTTCCAGTCGGGCGAATAAGGACCGGCAGCCACCGGCAACGGCGGCAGGTTCCAAATATCCGGCGGCAAACCGAGATCGCCAGTGCCGACAATTATTTTGTCAATGTTCACCGCGACATCGTTGGTCGCCAGACTGATGGTCAGCATGGCCTTGGCGGGAATTGTCAGCTCAATGATGGCATTGAGAAAAGAATTCGTGAGTGCGCCCGACGAATGAACATTCACCTTGCACGCCGGCTGGTCGTTGACCGCAACGCTGATTGTGCCCACTGACACCGACGCATAGCGAATCGCCAGTTTGCTGGCCGCTGGCAGGCGGGCGAATTTGATTCCCTGGCCGGAATTAGTCAACGCGACAGAAGCACCTCCGGAAGCGCCCTGATCAGCCAACGGGAACGCCCCACCGATGCGTGTGCCTTTTTCCGCTTCAAACGAATGAGTTTTGGCAGCGATGGCGGAAACGGAAGCGGAAAGTAATAAAAAGATAGCTAGAACAAAAAATCGGATGTCGTGGAAAATTTTGGAATACATAAAGCCATGGTGCCAACCTGATGGCAGGTTGTCGAAGTCATTCTTCTAGTTGAATGGTTTCCAACGACTTTGACGAGCATACCCAGTGGGAATACCGGGCAACAGCAACACAATTGAGATGACGCGGAACATAATGCCAGATTTGTCCGGTGAAATTTTCATTTTTACCAGTCTTTGGTTATCTGGAATGAAACAGTTGGCAATGCACAATTTGGAATGGAGGTGGCTCGGGAGATTAACTCACTCGAAATGGTAAGTCCCCGCCACAATGGTCTGCGGTTTGCGTCCGTCGGGAAACTCGATGGTCGCGCTGGTGTTTGGTGGCACAACGACATCCATGACGATTTTCCCGTTTCGTTTTACCCACGCGCTGGACGCCTTGCCGTAGGGCGTTTCGAGTTCGGCGTGCGCCGAGTCCAGTTGCTTCCCGATTAGCGGCCGGATGAAGAAGTGTTTGTAGCCGGGATGCGCGGGATCGGGAGCCAGGCCGGCAACGCGCTCATACATCCATTGTCCGATGGCTCCGTAGGCATAGTGGTTGAAGGAATTCATCTTCGCATCGCCAAACCCCGTGTCGCGATTGTAGCTGTTCCACCGTTCCCACATCGTCGTTGCACCTTGATTAATGGGATAGAACCACGACGGATACGTTTCCTGAAACAGCAGGTCATACGCGAGGTCGCCATGCCCCGCCTCATCCAGCGCCCACGTGATGAGCGGCGTGCCTAGAAAGCCGGTGCGCAAATGATCATCTGCCTCGTTAATGAGGCGGACCAGATTCGCAGCCGCCTTCTCCCGGGCCTCTTTAGGGATTAAATTAAAGGCAATGGCCAGCACATAGGCCGTCTGCGTTTCGGGCGCGTTCTGCAAATTCCCGTCCGCATCGAAATAGTATTTAAAGAAGGCCGCCTTCACCGCGTCCGCCTCCGCGGCGTAGCGCTTCGCATCCTCTTCGTGTCCCAGCACCCGCGCGGAGTTCGCCAGGATTTGCGCGTCGTGCGCGTAGTAGGCCGCCCCAAGCAGCGCAAACGGAGTGTCGGCCTTCCGGATTTCGCCATTCCCACCCTTGGAATAAGGTTGCAGCCAGTCGCCGTAGCCTTTGATGTTTGGTAGCAGCCCGTCAACCGACTGCGAGCGATACCAAGCGACGAGTGCCGCCATCATATTATAATTCCGCGCGAGCAGGTTGGAATCGCCGGTGCGGACATAGACCTCCCACGGCATGACGATGGCCGCATCCATCCAGCCGGGACTGCCAGTCGAATTGATCACCCCTGGAATCACGTCGGGGATCCGGCCATCGGGCCACTGGTCATCGCGCATGGAACCGAGCCAGCTACCAAAGAAGGCCCGGCAGTCGTAATTGAACATCGCCGCGGGACAAAACACCTCGGCGTCGCCGGTCCAGCCCAAGCGCTCATCGCGCTGCGGGCAATCGGTGGGGATATCCACGAAATTACCGCGCTGACCCCAGACGATGTTGTTTTGCAACTGATCGAGCTTTGCACTCGAGGACCCGAAACTTCCGGTTTGGCGCAATTCGGAATGCAGCACGACGCCCGTCACCCAGTCCTTGTGCGGCTTGGCGCCCGCCGGCAGGCCGGAAAGCTGCACGTAGCGGAAGCCATGGAAGGTAAAGTGCGGTTGCCATTCGACGGTTCCCGTTCTTGCCGCGGTATAGCGGTCGGTGGACTTGGCCGAACGGTAGTTGGCCGTGTAAAGCGTGCCGTCGGCATTCAACATCTCGGCAAAATGAAGCGTGATGGTCTGGTCCTTTTGAACCGGAACCTTCATCCGCGCCCAGCCCACCATGTTCTGTCCAAGGTCGAACACAAAATGTCCCGGCAGCGGCTCGGTGATTTTTTTGACGGCCAGCGTTTGCGCCTCCCGCACGGGCGGGAACGGCTTGGACGCAAGCATTGCCGGCCCCAGGTCGGCGTCTGGCACGACGGGTTTCCAACCCGTTGCTTCCCGGCGCGCATCGTAGTTCTCGCCATCATAGATGCTGGAGGACAGCACCGGACCTTCATAGGTTCCCTCCCATTGGCCATCGGAGACAATGGTATCACGCGAGCCGTCCTTGCAGGTGATTTCCAATTGCAGCAACAATTCAGGATATTTGCCGTAATATCCGTTCGTCTTTGGTGAAAACGGAAACCGCCCCGCATACCAGCCCGTGCCGACGAGCGCTTCGATGGAATTTGCGCCGCGGCGCAGCCGGTCGGTCACGTCGTAGGTGAGGGTGTCAATGCGCTTGTTGTAATCGGTAAAGCCGTTGGCAAAATGATCCTGGCCCACCCGCCCGCCATTGAGGTTCAGTTCAAAAAGTCCCCGGGCCGTAACGTAGATGCGCGCGCGGGCGATTTTCTTTTCCACCGCAAAACTGCGACGCAGCCAGGCGGCAGATTCTCCATTCGTTCCACCACCCTCCTGCGGCCGGATCCATTGGGCCCTCCAATCATTGGTCGAAAGCAAACCCAGTTCAAAATGCGCCGGCTTGCTCCAGCCGGAGTCCTTTCCCATCGCATCGCGGAAATTGACCCGCCACTCGACGCGCTCGCGGGAGGCGAAGGGCTGTCCGCCGTAGGGCACAAACGTTGACTGGCCGGACTCCACCCAGCCGCTGTCCCAAATCCCCTGCCCGGCTTTTACTTCCAGGCGATAAGCGGTCTGCTCTTTGACACCGTCGGGCAACACCCATGAAAAAGCCGGCGTTGCATCGTAAAATCCGAGGGGATTAACAAAATCCCCGTCAATGGCCAATGAACCTGCCGCTTTTCCCGATGAGCGAACGGCGGTCAGGATTAACGCGGCACTCACGACGAGACTTGTCATTCTGGAGTTGGACATTTTTTTTATCACGGTAGCCATGGTGTTGCCGTGGATTATCACGAACTTGCGGGATTAAGTCCAGCCGCGCCGCCGGGTTCTGAATTCGAATCCTCCGTTGAACGCGCTGAAAGCGCGTTTAACCCAAGTTCGTCAGTTAACGGAGTGGAAAAGTGGATTTGCTGGGGTTTTTGCAGATGACACCCCGTTTTTCTCCACTACATTTTGCACGGCTTTGGGAACGGCGGGCAGGTCTAATCCCAGCCGAACCAGCAGTTCGGCCACGGGCCGGTCTGGGCGCGCGACAACGCGCAGGCGAAACTCACGCGTGTTTGGGCTCTGAGCTTCTTTGACTGGCAGCACGACATCCATACTTTGCACGGTGGCCACTTCTTTGATCAACTGCCGGGCGCAGGTGCCCAGCCCTTGGCCGCTCATCCACATTTCCAGGGTGCGCCACAGAGCCAGGCTCAGGAAGCAGACCAAAATGTGCGCTTCCACCCGCTCGGTCTTCGCTGATCATCCCCCGGTCCAAGACCCAGATGCGTTTGGCCTGACCGTACTTTTCTTCCATCAGCCTGACCCTGTCCTCCACCGTGGTCACGTCGGCAGTGTTGCCGGCAAAGATTTCATAGCCGATGGGCAGCCCTTCGGGCGTGACCACCAGACCGAGATTCACTTGTTTGCAGTCCGGACGCTGGTCCCGCGAGTGGCCGCGCGCAGCCTTGGCGTTGGCTTTGGCCTGGCCTTCGAAGTAGGTGCTGGTCACATCGTAAAGCAGGAACTCGAATTGAACTCCAAACCAACTCTGGTATCAGGCTCATAATCCCGCCCGGGCGGGATCGCTGGTTCAAATCCAGCCCCCGCAACCAATTCCAAGCGCGCCGTGTGGCGGGGTTTTTCATGGTCTGCAAAACTTTGACACTTTGCCGCCAGACCTTATGCTTGGGCCGTGCGCATCGTTCACGTCTCATTGGGCAACCGCAGCTACGACATCAAAATCGCGCCGCGATTGATTGACCGGTTCGGCCGCGAATGTGCGCGCCTGAAGCTCGGGTCGCGGTGCGCCATCATCACCGATACCAACGTCGGCAAACGCTACGCCAAAGCCGTTTTCAATTCCCTCGCCACGGCGGGCTTTTCGCCGTCGCTGATTATTGTCCAGCCGGGTGAGGCGGCCAAAAGCCTGAAAACCGTCCAGTCCTGCTACGACCAGCTTGCGGTGCACCGGCTCGAGCGCAAATCGTTCATCGTTACGCTCGGTGGCGGGGTAGTGGGCGATCTGGCCGGGTTTCTGGCGGCGACCTATCTGCGCGGCATCGCATTCGTGCAGGTGCCGACCACCCTGCTCGCGCAGGTGGACAGCTCGGTCGGCGGCAAGGTCGGCGTCAATCTGAACGCCGGGAAAAACCTGGTCGGCGCGTTTTACCAGCCGCGCCTGGTGGCGTGCGACCTCGACACGCTCAAGACGCTGCCCGACCGCGAATTCCGCGCCGGCCTCGCCGAGGTCATCAAATACGGCATCATTTACGACGCGAAGCTGTTCACGCTGATCGAACGCGACCTGCCGAGGCTGCTCAAACGCGAACCCAAAATGCTGGCCGGGGTCGTTGCGCGCTGCTGCGAAATCAAAGCTGAGGTCGTCGGCAAGGACGAAACCGAAGATGGGCCGCGCGCGATTTTGAATTTCGGCCACACCATCGGGCACGCCATCGAAGCGGTTTCCGGTTATGGCCGATTTTTGCACGGCGAGGCGATTGCTATCGGCCAGGTCATTATCGCCAAAATTTCCAGCAGCGTGGTGGGCCTGCCCGAACGCGATCTCGAACGGATTATCCGGCTGTTTCGGCGCGTGGGCCTGCCCACGACCGTGAGATTGCGGGCCGGGCAGCGGCCGAAGCTGTTTGCCGCCATGCGCCTCGATAAAAAGGTCAGAGGCGGCGAAATCAATTTCGTGCTGGCAAAGAAAATCGGCCGGGTCGAATTCGGCCACAAAGTGCCTGCCGCGGTGATTGAGCAGGCGCTCAACCCACAACCACCTGGCGCGTCGAAGCGAGGCGAAGACGGCTCAACCCACACTTGATGTCGTGGCGGCAGTCAGCGAAACCATAGTCCGGGAATACTTCGAGTTGCACGAATTTTTGGTGCGACAGCACCGGAAGTACATCGCGCAGATGAAGCGCGAGGAGGACGATATTGATTTCTTCGTGCTGAACCCGCACCCGCAGAAGCGCGATGCCGGCGTGCCGTTCATTTTATCGTCGCCGGACCTGAAATTCATCGAGCGCGCCGTGGTGGTGGTGAAAGGCTGGCACACGGAGACGTTCAGTCCGGCGGTGCTGGCGCATGCGCCGGAGATTTTCCGGTTCGTCGAGCCGAAGGTGTTTCAACAAGCCGCCCGCGCGTTCGGCGGGGAAGGCGCGCCGACCAAAATCCTCGTCGTACCGGCGCTGCCGCAGGGCGAAGACGCGCGCAAGCAGAGCATCGAATTGCTGCGGTCGAAAGGCATTGACGCCGTGATACCGTTTCATGTGATGCTCAGCGATCTCATCGGGCACATCGAGGTAAACCGCAATTACCAGAAATCCGACCTGCTTCAGATGATCCGCATCCTGAAGAACTACGACTTTTTCAAGGAACCGCAGTTGGAACTCTTCAAAACGAAACGGAAACACTGAGAAAACAGCATGAATACAAGCCAATTACTCACTTGTCACTGGTCAAGGTCAAAGCGCGCCAAGACAACCCAAAGCAGGGCAAATACACGATTTATGGCAACCGTTGGCAACCGATTCGACCGCTTGCCCATGTCCAGCTTTTCGGCTTGGTGTTCGCTTCGCTGTGCGGCGCTGTGCGGCGTTCTGGCGACGGGTGGGCGAACATGCGTCCGGCAGACCCGGCGTGTCCTGGGTCAACGTAGGAGCGTCTTTGATTATTCGGTGGAAATGCCTGGGGAAGGTGATTTCGAGGATTTCGGGTTTCGACGGGCGGAATCTTCGCGTCAGGATTCGATTGCAGCGGCGTTCGTGGGGTGCTCGGCTGTCCTGACACGCGGGAAAATCAGTTATGGGTGAAGAAATCCTGATTGGCGGCGACACACTGGCGGCAATTTATGAAGCTCTAAAATTGTCTGCGCCAGAATTGTGCTGCTGTATCGAAAAAATCCTCGACAGGCCACCTCTGACAAAAGGTATTCCTCTCAGGCAAGGGGAATCTGTCTATCATCAATACTCAGGCTCAATGCCCCTTCAGGAAGCGGAAGCCATTTTGGCCGTTCTTGTGAAAATTGAGAAAGCCTACGGATACAGTTTCAAGTTTAGTATCGGTCATGGTGGCGACGAAAGACAAATCAACTGGCTCGTGCTCGTCTGGCGTCAGCACGTAGAGCAGCTTCGATTGAGGCGCGACAGGCCATAGCCCATTCTTTAGCGATTTTCGAGCGGATGGATTTCGGAATTTTGGCCCAAGCTTCCCTTAAACCGTATCGTGTCTTCAAATCATCAATGATGTTGTCAGCACACGAAACGCACATCGCCTGAAATTCGATACTGTCGCTTTTCAAGTGCGCCAGCCTTTGTTTTTCTGGATTGGCGTTCATCAGTTTGTCAGGCTTGGCTTAATTGTGCTGCCCGCGCCCGGTGAATTCGCCCTTGAAGTGCCAGCGGAATCAAATCCGCATCGCCGATGAATTGCGCCGCCAAGTCTAGTTGCCCGGCATCGTCTGCCGTCAGTTTTTTGACGGCGGCTTGAACTTCATTTTTCCGGCGTCGGTTTTGGTCTGCGACAAGCCCGGACAATCTATTGCGGCTGACGGCCAACTCGATTTTGGCGTCGAGTGCACGAGCTTCCTCCTTTTCCCGGCGGGCTTCAGCGGCAATCAGCTTCATGCGTTCGGCGTTGGTCATGGTTTCAACGCCTCCATTTCTTCGGTGGTGAGCGTGAGTTCGCCATTTAATTCGGGAACTACACCGCGTCGCAGACTGGCCAGCGCCGGCGCCAGCCTTTCCCGGCGCGGGTCGTTCGGATGCAGCCCTTCAATGAAATCAGCAAGGATTCTGGCGCTGGCGGCGGCTGGAATTGTTTTTGGCGGATTCTTTGCCAATTCTTCGACCGCCTTTTTCGCTTTCTCGAACTCGATGCGTTCGGCCAGTTTCTCGTTGGCCGTGTGCCTGGCCAGCCGTTTGATCTTCGCCCGTTTTTTGATGATACGGAAATACGCCCCCTTGAACGCCAGCCAGCGGTTTCCGTAGCTGGCGATAAACCGCTGGTCGCTCAGACCGAAAATCGCTTCAAACCCGGTTTCGGTCGCGCTCCAAAATTCGCGGAGTGTCGTTTCCCGGAGCGGAAATGGATTTGATGCGCGCCGGGGTACCACGCCACAAAGATGTTCGGCCAAAAACCCGGCGTAGCCGATGACCGATTTTTGAAACGGGGTCGCATCGGCGAGGAAATCCAGCCGACACGCGCCGGCGACGTTGGTCTCGTATCGCTCCGCCTCGATGAACACTACCGGCGATGCGCTTATCCCAAACGACAAGCACGCAAAAAAATGGCCGTGCTCGTGGCAGGCCACGCGAAAGTCCTCCGTGAATTGTTCATCCGGCATTTGCGTTTCGTCGTTCATGGTTCAAAATTTCCCCGGCCGCCGCAACGGTAGTTCGTGGCTGTGGCCGAACTTTCCACAGCACCGCCGCGCTGCGCGGTTCCACGCAGGGCGGGCAACTCCAGTTCGCCCAGTTCGCACGGCCGGGGAAATAGTTTCGTAGTCATTGTGCCGGTGAATTTGCTTTGGGCGTGAAGTCGCGCTGGCGCAGCCGTTCGACCGTCAGCCCATGCGCCCGCATGAGCAACGCACCGGCATTGTCGGATTCTTGAAGCATGGCGATGAGCAAGTGTTCAACGCCTGTGACGCCGCTCTGGTCGCGCTCCGCTTCGAGCGCGGCCATGTCCAAAATTCTGCGAAGCTGCGGTTGGAATTTTTCCATAAGTCATTTTTGGTCGAGCGCCTTCTCGATTGTGGCCAACACGAGGTCGCACCGGGCCGGTATGGAAGCCGGGCCGAAAAATCTTCCGCCAGCTCGCAGGTCCGCGCCGAACCTTTTTGAGATGAGATGGTCAACTTGAGTCGAATAACCCGCGACGGCTTCTTCGATTTGTCGAAGTTGCGCTGGTGCCTTGTTCACAAACTTGTCGAGAATTTCAAGGCGAGCGCGCTCGAAAATCAAAATTTTAATTGACTCGGTTTCGTCCGGTGTAAGCGATTGTTCGAGGTGCTTTATTTCCAGCCGGGTTTTTTCCTGCTGTGTCCGGTAACGTTCGAGATTCGACGCAAGTTTAACATGAGCTTCTTTGAGCGCCTTAAATTTGGCCGTGCATTCGGCAAGCCATTCGCGCTCGGTTCCACTCAGTCGCGGCACTTCCGGCGGCTGGCCTTTGTGTAGGGTGTCCCATTGTTTCAACAGGCCAGCCTTGTCGTAAGCCGACAATGTTGGGTGCTCGAAAATCTCCTGACGGCTTTTGAATTCTTCGATGGTGCTGTTCATGTTTTTTTACCTTTCATGTTGGTGGTGCGGTGTTGGTTGAATGTTACCTATCGCCGGCTGCCGGAAATAATCTGCGACGACAGGCGGATTTGAAATTGGTGCAGGTTCGACCAGCGGCGCGGCCTGGGTCGGTGTAACCTCCGGCGCGGGCGCGAGCTGGTGCTCGAATTGGAGGCAGAGAAAATCCGCGCGAACGGCCACGCGCTGAAGCAGACACTCGCTGCTGTTGCCGTAGTGTCGGCACGAAGCGCAATTCGGAATTGATGCGGCGTTGTTCATGCTGGTGCTTGTGGTTTGCTGTCCACGGCCTTCACCGGCGCGGACGCTTTGGCCATGTAGTGGCGGCAGCTATCCGTCACTTTCTTGATGCAGCGAAAAGCGATGCAAATCCCTTCGTTGGTGCCCGAATTGTTCCGGCCCGGATAAAATGCCCGGCACAATTCGCAGCGCCGCGATGGTGGGGTGGTGTTGGTTGTGCTCATGTCGGTCATCGCTTCCATCGTCGCGGCACGAAAAGATTTGCGGCCGTCCGACTCAGGTTCGGAGCGCCGATATGTTGGCCGGGGCCAGGCACGCGGAACGGCGCTTTGGTGCGTTCGCGGGCAGCGCGGGCGGCGTCGAGGTCCAGTTCGCCCTGATTGTTTTGACGAAAGAGGTGCGGGTTGGCCTGCTTGACTTCCTCAAACAGCGCAGCAGTCCAGCCGCTCGACTGCGACAGCATCATCATAGCGGCACTTAACGAGTCAACCTGGTCATCGTGCTTGCCTTCCGGGAAGGCGGAAAGTTCGTCCAAAAATTCTTGATTCCACGAGGCGCGAACGACGGCGAGCTTGCCTTGTTCGCACCGTGCTACGACCGGCAGCGCCCGTGTCACCTTGTCCGTATGAACGGTTATGGGCTTGAACGCCAGCCCAGCGAGCAACGGGTCGGCCAGCAACGTTTGCAGCGCGGCCACCTGTGAGCCCACTGTTTCGATGCCCTGGGGAACTGCAACGCCGTCCGTTTTCGCAGTTTCGGCGATGGTTCGGACTGCCGCTGGCCACTCCCAGCGCCCGCGCACAATGTCGGCGACGACCACGGTTCCATCGGTCGTCATCCCGATCCGCCCGCCGACGGTGAAGTCGCTGGTCGTCTTGGTCGTGAAACTCAAATCCCATGAACGAACCCAATTCAAGACAGCCGGTTCGGTTTCCAGAACGCGCACCGCGTCGCGTTTGAACAGCGCGCCCGCGAGTTGGACAAACTCAGCTTCGACCTCCTGACGCCTGACCAGGGCGGGCATGTCGTGTCCGATTTCCGCAAGCTCGGCTTCATCCAGATATGGATTCGCCGTCGAGGGAAACTGGAAAGATGCCCAAGTCGTTCCGTCATTCTTTCCTCGTTGGAACAACTCAAAAAAGTAGTTGTGACCTTTGGGTGTTGAGATGAACCACGCGCCGCCTTTTCGGTCGAGCAAACAAGGCCGCAGGCACAACTCGAAAATCGTCTGCAAGGCGGAGATATGCGCGGCCTCATCCACGATCACCAAATCAACCGCCTCGCCGCGCAAGCTATCAGGTTCCTCGGCGGTTTTGAATTGTAGCCAGCCGCCGCCGGGCAATATCAGCATCCGCTTTTGAAGATGCACCTGTGCGCCCGGCAACTTACTCGCAAAAAATTCGACCAGCCGCCAGCCACTCTGAAACGCCGCTGACTGGAAGGAAGGGCAAACCCACCAAACAGCTTGACCACCGGCAGCACGGCGAACGCCTTCGCCGATGCCGAGCACGCCCTTGCCCCAACGCCGGCCAGCCGCAATGACCTTGTGCCGCGCCCGATGGATTTGGACTTCAATCTGCGTCCGGTGAAGGCTCGGCAGAATTATTGTTTTGGAGTTCATGGACAGTTTTTGATTCTTGCTTTCCGTCCTTCATCATGTGCGGCCATACGAGAACGGCGACTTGCCCGGCAATCGGTTCGCCGTCCCGTCCGGTGATTTCCAAACGGTTCTTGGCGAAATGTTCGGGTTGACAATGCTCAAGCAACCAAGCGCCAGCCCTCCAATCGCCCGCGTTGCTCGCGTCTTCGATTCGCTTCAACCGCGCCTCTACGCCTCTGCCAATGGCACGCGCCAGCGCAGCCGCAAAGCGGGGACGCTCGCTGCGATAGTTGAACAAGGTCTGCGGCGCGATGCCTGCCGCGTCCGCTGCGAGGGTCAACGGCATTCCGCGTTCGACATAGCGCACAATGCGACGCACCAGTTGAGGCTTGAACTTCGTCGGCCTGCCGTCTTGCCCGCGCCAACGTCACCGACAAGCAGCAACGGCGGTTTGCACGGCGGATTTGTGGGCAAGCTGTAAATCCAAACGCGCAACAAGTCCGGCGCGTGTCCGGCGGACGTGTGCGCTTCGCGGAAAATAGCTGCCGTCTGGAAAATGTCTTTCGGCGTGACAAGCTGCCACGGTGCACACGTCTTGCCAGCGTAAAAAAGAACGCCGTCGCAACCGTTGTCCACCAGCGAAACACCTTGCGCGTTGATCTTCACGGCCTGCCCGTCACCGCATGAAATGAAAATCGCGCCCGGCCTGCTCGCCCAAAACATTTCCGGCAAAATCGCCGTCGTGCTCGCGCCGCTCAATGCCTCAGTTTGCACCGCTGCCACGACGAATTTGAAAAGCGTGTCGGCCTTGTTCACGCGAATCCAATCCGCAAGCCATGAAATGAAGGCGTCAGCCCTGACACGTTCAAGCCGCTTCGTGAAACGGTTGAAAAAAAGCGCGGAGTCGAAGTCGCGCAATTCGGCGTGAAAGTAGAACTTGCCGACGCGGTTCAACGCGGCAATGACAAGCCCGCAAATTTCGCGGCGTTGCGCTCCCGGCGTCGTGCTCTTGTCCGTTAAAATTCCAAGGATGTCACCGCGTAAATCGGAAGTGATTTTTTCAAAGTCGGCTGGTTCACTCACCTGAATTTTTACCGGCGGCGTCCATTCTGGCGTCCGGTCCACAAGCTCACCGATTTGTCCAGCGTCACCGCCAGCCGCAAAAAAATCAAAGGCGTCTTTGACGGCCTTGCTGTTGGTTTCTGGCAATTCCAAAACGCGAACTGATTTCGCCTTGCCGTTGAGACTGGCCGCGACTTTTTGCGCGTGAGCGCGGCCAGCGGCGTCCTTGTCGGCAATGATGGCAACGTCCGCGCCGCGTAGGGTTTCGGAAAACGAGTCCTGCCACTTGCCCGCGCCGCCGGGGTTGCACGTTGCCGCGAGTCCATGCTCGGCCATTGCAAGCGCGTCCTTTTCACCTTCCGTGACGAAAATAAATTTGCCGCTGGCAATCGCTGTGAGAATTTCCGGCAATCGAAAGAGAACTTTTTTGACGCCTTTGGTATTCCACGTCCAGCCGGCCGGTGCCGCCGCGTCTGGTCTGCGCTGCTTAAAATCTTTGGGCGAGTAGCGTACGACTTGAAACAGAACCTTGCCGTCGCAGTCGTGGTAGTCATACGTCGCCGCGATTCGACCGGGCGAGCCGTTGCGCTTGCTGCCATTCTCGCCGAATAAGTCAGACAGCTTCAGCCCGAGCGCGCCAACGATATTTTCAACGGAGCAACCAGCGAAACAATTCAGGAGAATTTTCCCATCGGCAGTTTCGGAAACGGACAGAGAAGGCTTTTTGTCAGCGTGCGCCGGGCATCGTGCTTGCCAAACGCACGCGACGTGCTTTTGGACGTGCAGCAGGTGGTTCTGGCGGGAAAGTCGGCTCGTGAGAAGCTAAACCGGCGTTTGGCGAAAGCTAAATCGGCACGGTCGGCACGGTGCAAAAGCAAAATCGGATTCTGGAAAACCTAAGTCCGTTTTGACCGCCTTTTTTTCGTGTCAAGCGATTTCGCTTTTTTGCGGGGTCGTCCGCCGGTTTTGCCGATGTCCTTCCGTCGTGCGGCAAGCCGGTATTTCCACCAGTCAGAAAAGGGTCCAGCGATGAGCGAACAGTGAGCCGTGGTGAATGAGTCTCGGTTTTTCAATTCATCCAAGACGCCGCTGGCCTTTTGTTGATCGTCAGAATAACTGTCCAGCAGAAAATCGAATAACCTCTTTTGCCTTTTGGAGTGGGTTTCTACTTGCGGCATCAAGCATCGCAGCATCGCACGGTAAGCTGGCGTGCATTTTTGGTTGTGGGGCTTGCGCTGTTTCATGGTGTCACTTAGTTGGCTTCAATGCGTAAAACTTTTCAGTCTCGGCGCTGCTCACGCGGCCTTGATAGTGTTGCTTAATGATGGATTCGGAATTGCCGAAAAATTCAGCCGTCAATCCATAACTGCCGGACTTGCGGAAGTAGTGCGAAATGCTGGTGTGTCTCAGGCAATCAACGACCCATTTAATGCCGGCGGCCTTCACGACTTTTTCAAATTGCGCTTGAAAATTCTTCGGGAAAATTGGCTCCATTTGGTATCGTTTAAGCCAGCGCAATAGTGTATCGTCAATGCGGACGACGCGGGTGCGGCCTGTTTTGCTGGTCACTCCTTCGATCCTTATTTCCCGGTCTTTCAGGTTGACCTTCTCGCGCTTCAGTCGGACGATTTCAAAGGGTCGAAGCCCGGCGAAAACCCCAAGAGCAACGTAGTTCGCCAGTCCCGCCACTTCGGCTGCTCTTAAAAGTTTTTCCACTTGGTCAACCGTCAGGATTTTCGGTTCGCCGCGCTCGGGCTGGTCAATTTCCACCAGGAGGGCGGGATTATCGGTTCTCCAACGGCGCGGCCTTCGGATGCACCACGAAAAAAACCCGCTGATTGCTACTTTGTAATTTTTCTTCGTCACGGCCGCCACGCCCATGCCGCCAAGGAATTTTTCAACCATTTCGGTGCTCACATCCGCAATGCGGACAAGCCCCAAGCTGTTGACGAAGGCTTCGACTCGGACGCGCAATGACCGGCGCGTCAACGGTCGCAACGTGCAACGCCCGTTGCCGGTCGCATCGGCTACCGACGAGCCGGCTCGCGAGGACGCTCGCCCCACCAAACAGATGATTTCGCTCCTGACGGAGCTTGGGATTTCCCGGTTCCCATTTTCTGCAACTATGCCAGCCCTGACGGGCTTGGGAATTCGTGTCAATCCGTGCAATCCGTGTCAAAAAAACTTCGCGCGTTTGCAAATTCCGCCACCGCAAGGATTCCTTCCTGGCCAAACCCAAAGGCGCGTGGTGGGAAATCGGCCTTCGCCGGTGTGCTTGTCAGGTTGGTTTTGCGGGTGTATGGTTCGGGCATGATGGATTGGACAAATTGTTCCGCCGTGGAACGGGTGCCGGGCAAGGTCAGTGGCGCGTGGCTGTTCAAAAATACCCGCGTGCCGGTGCGCGCGCTGTTTGAAAATCTTGAGGGCGGCGCGACCGTCGAGCAATTCCTGGAATGGTTTCCCGGCGTGAACCGGGAACAGGTTATGACTGTGCTCAAGTTCACCGAATCTTCATTGGCTGAGGTTGTGGCCTGATTGACCGGCCATGCGCATTCTCTTCGATCAAGGGACTCCGGTGCCGTTGCGCTCGGCGTTGACGCCACACCAGGTTGCCACGGCTTTTGAAATGGGCTGGTCCACACTGGAAAACGGCGACCTGCTGCGCTAGGCGGAAGGACAATTCGATGTGTTTGTCACCACCGACCAAAACCTGCGCTATCAGCAGAATCTCACCGGACGGCGCCTGGCGATTCTTGTGTTGCCCACGACCAACTGGATGCAAAGCCGCCAGCATCTCACGAAGCTAACCGCCGCTGTGGAGGCGATGCAAAGCGGAGAATACCGGGAACTGCAATTCTGACTTCGCGCCTTCATTCATGCTTCCACCGCCGTGCAAGGATTCCTTCCTGGCCAAACCCAAAAATAGTTGAGGGTTGAGGGTTGAGGGTTGAGAGTTGATGGAATACGACCCGCCCGCGCGCCAAATGGTGTTTTAATCTCCCGGTGGCACCGGCACGGAAAGATTGCGGCAAATGGAACGCGCCAGGAATTTTTTGATTTCGGTGTGCCGGGAATGGCTTCCTTGCGCCCGGTCTGCGGGTTGGCCCAGATGGAGTGGCTGCCGCCTTCCCGAACGGCCACGCAGCCGTGTTCTTGCAGGTGACCGAGCAAAGCCCGGCGTTTCATGCCAGCACCAGTTCCGTCGTCTCCGCTTGGGGATCGAGCCGGAACACTTCTTCGCGTGCGGTTTCCAGCAGGAGTTAGAATGGCTTCCTTGAGATTTTGAAGACATTCCACCTTCGTTTCGCCTTGACCGTTGGCACCGGGCACTTCAAGGCAGGTCGCCCAGAATCCGCCTTCCGCCGGTTCGCCCCGGTGAACGATGGCCGTGAATTTCTTCATGCCTGTAATAGTAGCCCGTTTTTACGGAGAAGGAAAACGATTTTATTCCGTAGTAAATGCAGGGTTCGCAAACCCCGCCGCCGCCGCAAGGATGTTGTGCCGGCCGCGGCGATTTTCCTCTGTCAGCAATAAAGCGGTCAACCGTGCCAAAGGTGCTTCGATCATTTTGCTGATAACCTGCCGGCAGGTGTTCCATTCGTGGCCTGCCAGCCACCGCCAAGGGCTTTGATGAGATTGATGGCGGTGACCAGGCGGCTGCCTTCCAGTTGCACGACGGTTTGTTCGTGCGTGAGCGCGACAGTCTGGGCGGTGGCCACGTCGAGATACGTTACCAGGCCGTCGGTGTAGCGGTTGTTGGCGATTTCCAATGCGTGGTGCGCCGCGGCGAGCGCATTGTTTTCAGCGTTCCATTCCTCAGCGAGCAAACGTTGGGCGGCCAGCGTGTCTTCCACTTCGCCAAACGCGCTTAACACCGTCTGGCGGTAGTTCGCGACGGTCTCGTTGTAGGCGGCGCGGGCGGCGGCGAGTTGTGCACGGTTGAAACCACCGGTGAACAACGGCAACTCGATGGACGGTCCGACAGCCCAGAGGCGGCTCGGCCAATCAAACCACGTGCTGGTGTCCACGGATTGAAAGCCGGCCAGGCCGTTGAGCCGGACGGTCGGGAAAAACGCGGCGGTGGCGACGCCGACATCGGCATTGGCGGCGGCCATGCGGCGCTCGGCGGCAGCGATGTCCGGCCGGCGTTCAAGCAATTCAGCCGGCAAACTGGCGGGAATAGCCGGAACGGCGGCGAGCGCAGCGGCATTGGTTTCCACGGCAAAATCCGCCGGGGACCGGCCACAAAGCGTCGCCAGCGCATGCAGCAGTTGGGTGCGCTCCAATTCAATGACGGGCAATTGCGCTTCGGCGCTGTGCAATTGGGTCGCCGCCTGCGCGACGTCAAGGTCGGAGACAATGCCGCCGTGCCGGCGATTTTCGGTGAGTTGCAGCGAGCGGCGGTAGGTTTCGATCGTGTTGGCAACCAGTGTGTGTTCGTTGTCCAACGCGCAAAGCGTGAAATAATCGTCGGCCACCTCGGTGGCCAGATCCAGGCGGGCAGATTCCAAATCGTCGGCGGTGGCGATAAACC
>DATNHI010000288.1:0-7160 GCA_035605035.1 Verrucomicrobiia bacterium | reverse complement strand
GTTGAATTTTTCGCCGAACCCGTAGAAATGTTCGCCCGCGTCCGAGGCGGCGGCCACGGCGATTTCCTCGACCGGCAAGCCGCTCCAATTCACCACTTCGTAGCGCATCACGCCTTCCGCCACGAAGGTCAACCGGACCACGACATTCGTCGTCAAAAGTTGCTGAACGGCTTCCAGTCCATCGCCGATGGTCCTCGAGGACACGATGGGGCCGAGGTTATGCCATTGTCCGCCAATCCTGACCAGCGGCGGCGAGAAGGTAACGGCATTGGCCAATGCATTTCCCGCCAGGTCCGGGCCGACGAGCGACAGATGGCCGGAGTTCCGATAGATTCGCGCCTCCACCAGACCCGCCGCGGTGAAATTGGTCACCGTCAGATACGCTCCTTGCGGCGAAAGAACCTGCCCGGCGGCGCGGGAAAACGCATCTGCTTGCGAAGCGCCTTCCGGTTCGGCGGCCCGCGCCGGCGGAAAAGCCGCTGCTGAAACGATGAGCGCCGCCCAAAAGCAAACGGCGCTTCGGGTAACGAGCAAACGGTTCATTGTTCGCAGATTAACCGGCACACAAAACGCGCAACGGGCAAATGAAATCATTCAACGGTTCGGTGGCGCAAAGGATATTTCCACCGATTGACTTCGGGCAACCGGGGCGTCCGGCAGGGTGATTTCAAACACGTCTGTGTCCGGCGCGCCGGAGGGGTCGCCGAACGGCATCGCCGCCGCGTCTCGGTTGAGCCGATGGATTTGCGCGTTTATTTTTTCGTCGTTCACCCTGACCTCCGAGGGCACCAGATCTTTCGGCCAGTCCACCGGAGGATGGATTCGCAGCGTCCAAGCGCGATTTTTCAATGCGCTGTGAAATGTTCCTTTTGCCGCTGTAATTTCCACGCGAACGACGGCAATTTTCTCCGTTTCATCGTCTGTTAGCCAAATGTCCGTTTTGCGGAATTCACCGTGTTGGTAAGCAGTTGTTTGTGTATCGTCTTCGTAAAGATCTTCCCCGTTGACTTCGTTTGTGTGCGGATACAAATCCAGCGTGATGGGATTCCACGGTTTTTCACCGGTGTATTGCATCTCCGGCGCCAGCGGAAGAACCGCACCCGAGCGGATATAAATCGGCATTTGATCGAGCGGCACATGGTTCGTCACCCCGGCCGGGCCGGAAATGGTTGCACCCGTCCAGGCGTCAATCCAGTTGCCCGGCGGAATCCAGGCGGCGCGCCCGGCGAGGCTGGATTTTACGGAATGCCACTGCAACTTGATCAGCGCGTTGTATTCCATCTGCAAATACTCGACGCGAATCTGGTGCGCCGCACCGGCGGTCAGCACGGTGGTCGCCTCGCTGGTGGCGGAATCGTGTCCGCCCCAGGCGTCAATCACCAGTTGGCCGTCAATCCATACCCGTGCGCCATCGTCTTCCAGCGTGGCCAGCTTCACATCGCCGACCGACGCCGGCACTTCAATCGTCCCGTTCCAGCGCGCCGAAAAATGGGTGCGTGGAAAATCCCGCGCCGGACTGCGCTTGCTCCAGTCGAAATCAACGACCGCATCCGTCCGCGTGAACGCTGGCGCGCCCGACAAATCTTCGTTGGTGAAAAATTCTGCCTGTAATCCCGGTTGCCCGTCCGGCGTTTTCAGCCAGGTGCCTGGGACAATTTGCATCGAGCCTTGCAGCACCGGCGCGACCAGAATGTTTTTACCTAGCGTATATTCATCATTGCGACTGGCCTCAGGGTAAACATCGGGATAATTCGGGTAGTTAACATAGTCCAGATCAAGTCGCCGTAAAATCGGCTCACCAGTCTCATAATTTTCATGGGCCGCGGCGTAAAAAACCGGGAGCAGCCGGTAGCGCATGTTCACAAAACGGCGCGCGACCTTCTCGGCTTCCGGCCCGAACGCCCACGGCATCCGCTCCAGATTGTGCGTGCAATGCGGACGATACACCGGCGAGAGCGCGCCGTATTCAATCCAGCGGATGTATTGTTCGGGCGTCGGGTTGGCGACGTGCCCGCCCAGATCATCGCTCTCGTACGGAAACAGCGATTGGACTCCGGAATAAACCGCGTTCTCCACGGCACGCCGCAGAAAATCATAGCCCGGCCCGATATCACCGGTCCATTGAAATGGAAAGCGGTGCGCGGCGACATCCATCGGGCGTTTGCGGAGGCCGTTGTCAATGCCGTCCACGTTGGCCATGATCAGCGGGCGCTGGTTCGGCCGGACGCGCGCCGTCGTGTCGTGATACAGCCGCATGCCCCAGACTTCCTTGCGCAGGTTCGGCTCGGGTGGGACCAAAGCGACCCACCAGTTGCGGTCGTACCACCAGATGTCGAGCCCATCGTTCAGCAGACCGGCCAGACCATTAAAGCGATAATTCAATTCCTTCGCGTCCAGCCCGGTCACGTTGGTGCTGAGCGGTTCAGGGTGGTCGTTGAACAAAACGCGGACATTCTTCGCGTGCGCCTCCCGGAAAAATCGCGGCAGATTCGGAAACAAATTCGTGTTCGGCTGATAACCGGTGGACGCGCCTGCCCGCCAGCCGGTGTCCACCACCAGCACGTCCAGCGGAATCCGGTGTGCGCGATAATCATCAATCTGCTTTAGTGCCGTGGCTTCGCTGTAATCGTACCAGCGGCTGTCGAAGGCGCCGAATTCATAAAGCGGCGGCATTTCCGTCGGGCCGGTCAGCTTGAGAAAATCCTTCCGCAACGTGAAATAATTCCCGCGCGGCACAAACACATAAACGTCCGGCGCGTCGTTACTCAGATCCCAACCGCCATTGGGGGGCTGCGAGCTGGCGTCTGGGGTCCGGGGAGGCGGCGTCAGTCCCCATGGCGGCGGAACGATGCGCGGCGTGTCAGCAAACCACCACGCCTCCGGTTTTTCGGCCGGGCCGGGCAGCCATTGGCTGTTTTCCAATTTACCGTCGTATTGGTAGAGCGTCTGCCCGTCGGCGGACCTGACGCGGACGCCGTCCAAGGTTGCGGTCCCGCCAGTGCGGGACGGAATGGCAACGACATAATCCGCCGTTTGGACCTCCACGTCATCAGCATTGGTTTTCACCGCGAACGCCGTGCCGGGCCAGTCGCGATTGACGATGTGAAACGTTGCCCGGTCCTCAAAACCGGCCGGTCCTTTCAATTCCATCCGCAGCAGGGAATCGGAGAGCAACTGGACGCGGACATTTCCCACCACAACATTTGGCGGTGCCAGGGCGGCGGTGGCATGAGCTGCCGACCAGAACACCGTCAGGGCGGCAAACCATTCCGCGCCGAAGCCCCTTCCCGGAAAGCAGTTGCGAATGGAGTGAAGCATCAGCATTCATTGCCAGACAATCAGGTGGCTGGCAACCCACATAAACGTGCGGCGGGCAAAAATTCATCGCCCCGCATCGCAGCGTCCTGATTTGAATTTGGTGGGTGCGCCGCTGCCGCGGCGCCCGGCGGCGCGGCAGCCCCGCCGCCACCAAATCGGGGCACTACTTCCGCAAGGCGGGCTTGTGCCGGCTGGCCGGCGTACGCACAATAGCTCCATGCCCCGTTGTTCAGGCGTTTTCTGCCGGGTCGGCGCGTTGCTCTGGCTGTCGTCCCTGGCGATACCGGCGCGCGCAACCGTCTTGTGGAGCGACCCCGCTGCGCGGGCCGTCCACAACACCGGCACGGGTGTGGACATTCTCGGTGGTGCGGTCAAACGGACCGCCACCAACAGTGACGCGCTCTATTTCCGGTTTCACGTTGAACCGATATCGGATGCGACCACCGAGCCTTACTTCGCGGGTTTTCAATTGTTTGAAGGCGACGAAGAGCGGCTGGGAGTGGGGAACGCGCTGGCAGCCTGGGGTTACTCGGCGTTCAACACGGCAGAGACCGGTCCGTCGAACGCACCGGCCTCCGGCGAATTCAACTTGAAATCCGCGCATCCCGAACCGTTCCGGCTTGGCCTGTCCTGGCCTTACGAATTGGTGCGCCACGGCGTTGAACGGACCATCATTTTCAAGGTTCAATACGTCCCCGGTGGTGATGACCTCGTGACCGTGTGGCTGAACCCCAATCTCGAACGCGGCGCGACGGACAAAAACCAGCCCGAAAACCTCACCACGAAGTTCAAGGCGAAAGCCACCTTCAATCAAATCCGATTGCGCCAAGGTCCCGGCCCTAACGCCGATGGCGGCAACGGCTGGATCTTCAGCGACATGGCGATTGCGACTTCGTTCAACGACTTCGTGATGGTGCGTTTCTGGCAGACGTGGTGGTTCAACACGCTCGTGGCGGTGGTACTGCTCGTCGGAGTAGGTACGACGGTTCGCCTCGTCGAAAAGAGAAAATATCAACTGCAATTGCGGCGCGCCGAGCAGGAGAGCGCGCTGGAACGGGAACGGGCGCGCATCGCCCAGGATTTGCATGACGACCTTGGCTCGTCGCTGACGCGGCTGTCGCTGTTGAGCGGCCTGATCAAGGCGGACAAGGACAACCCGGAACAGGTGGAGGCGCACGCCGGCAAACTGGCCGAGTCCGCCGACCAAACGGTGCGGGCGCTGGAGGAAATCGTCTGGGCGGTGCGGCCCGGCAGCGACACGTTGCAAAGCCTCGTGGAATACATCGCGCACTTTGCGAACGAATTGTTTGAGGGCAACACCACGCGCTGCCGGCTGGATTTGCCGCATGACCTTCCCGCGCGGCCGCTGCCCCCGGACGTGCGCCACAACATCTTCCTCATCGTCAAAGAGGCGCTGACCAACGCGCTCAAGCACGCCGGCGCGGGTGAGGTCCGCGTGCTGGCCAAAATGTCCGCGAACACGCTGGAAATTTCGGTGCAGGATGAAGGGAAAGGTTTCGACCCGGCGTCACCCGCGGAAGGCCGGCGCAACGGGCTGGGCAACATGCGTCGCCGCGCGGAGGCGATTGGCGGCAGGCTGGAATTGCAAAGCGCGCCTGGAATCGGAACGACCGTGCGGCTCGTGGTAATTTTGAAGAACGGAATGCCCCACGGCCCGGCCAAGTGACTGAACGGAGCGGCTGAAAGAGGCCGATCACAATCAAGGGAGGCAGCCAAATTCTACAATGGCCGGGACTGACACCTTTTCGTCCGGTAATTCAAATTCCAGGCTTTATCATAGCCATACCCAAACTGCTCCTGCAAGCGCGGGGTTGTCCCGCCGGATTCGTAGCCGTCTTTTCTACAATAGCCGGGACTGACACCTTTTCCTTTTCGCCACGGGCAGACTCACTTTGTCTTGGGGGCGTAGCTGGGGCGTGACGGCGTGGCGGCTGGCCTTTCCTTTGCAGCCGGCATGACAGCACGCGCCAGCGAAGGGGGTAGGCTTGCGGGCAATATGACTGACGGTCAACGTTGGACTGCACGTCAAATCGAAGGTGGTTCATGGCCGCCACCCCGAATCAAAATGTAACCCTTGTCATCCTTTAGGATTGGGTCGGGATCAATGGTGACTTCTAAAGTATATTCGCTACCATCCGGGGTGAAGTTTACCGCGTGCTCATCATATAATTCTGGCGGATTAGAACCACCTTGCGACCACGTAAGTTCCGACAGCTCACGTTGAAACTGTAAAATCACATCCCCCTTCGCGTTCCTAAGAGATATGGCCAGTGTGCCTTTCAAGTCGTTTATTACTGCAACTTGCGGCCTTTGCTCACTAGGATAATGCTTTCGATACCAGTCATAATAGTCTCTCCATTCCCATTTCTGAGGACCTTCAATTGCAAACAAGACTTCTGCTCTCCATCGCGGAAGCTCCGAAAAGTGATACGTAAAACGAGCTGGATGATCGAGTTTAATTGGTTTGAATTTGAGCGTGTAACCACCCCCACCGCCAATCAAACCATAGTCTGGATTTGCTTTAATCTCACCGTCTCCTTGGTAGTGTTTGATGCGTGATTCGGTCGAGCATGAAGTTGCTAAAGCAACCAACAGAAGTTCCAGTCCAACAACGAAACATGCTAGCCGACTTGTCATAAAGGAAGCGGATAATAGTTTTCGGACTTAATTCCCTGAACACTGGGTCTGATTTTGAGGATCCGTCTGAAGCTTTTTCGCCTTACTTTCGAGGCCTTTGGCTTCTGACTTGCAGTTGTTAACGATCCATCCATTACCGTGCTCATTCTGTTTCTGGTTTAAGTTGTTAAATGCCTGTTGCACGAAAGGATCCAGAGATGAATCGCCGATTTTTTTAAGATAATTGCCTCCATCCTTCAAAGCCTGTCGCGCCGCAGCTTTATCCGGGTCAAAATCTTCATACCACCCACGAGAGTTTTTATCCGTACCCCAACTGTACGTATGCGCCAGAGTACCGTCTGGGTTTGTAGTAATGACGAATGTATGTGACACGTAATCATAGCGTGAGCGCGGCCAAGGATCATGATTCAAGAGTTTGGGCCAGAGCTGTCTGTTTACCTGATAGCAATCAAGCCCGAATAAATCAGCAAAGCTGAGAGGATTGTTGGCTAGAGATCCATAAAGGTTCAAGTTTATCTGACTCAGAGCCATTAAGATTTCATCACCTGACATTCCGCTGGCCTCATCAGAGTCGGCTTGTGGATCGAACGGTGAACTTCTATAGACTAAACCTCCCAAATCCCCCAAGGGGTCCCGATTTGGCCAGCGCTGCAAATTGGGATCGTAAAACCGGAAGCCATAGTAATAGATTCCGGCATTATCATTCCACTCCTTGCTGGAAAAACGGTAGCGGTTCGCCGCTGCCAACGGGCCACTCATCGAAAGCGTGTTCCCGAACGGATCATATTCGTAGTGCGCCACAATCATCCCGTTCGTGTTCACCATGCAGGTGATGTTGCCGTTGCCATCTGACTGATAGAAGGCAGTCGCCTGTCCTGAGCCAACAGTCCACAGTCCCATGTCCGTCCGTGCCAGCAGCCCGCCAATTCCCCCTGCGTCCTGCAAATCGCCGCTTAAATCATTGCCTCGCGTGTAAGTCACCTGCGGCAGATTGTTCGCATCCCGCTCCTGAACCACCAGATACCCGTCGTAAATGAAACGAGTTTCACTCGTTAATTGCCAACTGGAGGTTCCAGCGTGTCATTTTGCGGGTTAAAATCCCCCACCTGTTTGCGGGTTCAAAATCCCCCACCCCTGAGACGGTGGTTTCATAACATTTTTGCTTCTTCGATCAAGCGTTTTCG
>DATNHI010000287.1:0-3611 GCA_035605035.1 Verrucomicrobiia bacterium | reverse complement strand
CCGCGCATCGCTTTAATGATTACGGCGAAGTGCTGGTGGTCACGGACGACCGTGCCGAGCGCGAGGTGGTCAGCGGCATGGGCAGCTCGGTGGCCAGTTGCGCCAATTTCATTCGCATGACCGGGAATGCGCTGACGGAATTACAGGACGAATTGCGGGACCACAATCGCAGGGAAGGGCAACGATTCAATCGCCATCCGCAGCACAATTTGAAATGAACATGAAAGTGCGCCGAAATAAATTGATCCAAAACGGGCGAATCCTCGCTGTGCTGTTTGCCGGCGTTTTTTTGATTTCCAAAACGCCCGCGCAGCCGGCGTCGCAACCGGTTGAAAATCGTTTCCTGCTTGTTTTCGACACGTCGTCAGACATGAAAAAGCGCCTGCCGGCAGAGCAGCGCGCCCTGGACAACTTGCTGGCGAGCAGTATACGGGGTCAGATACGCGCCGGCGACAGCATCGCCGTGTGGACATTTGACCGGGAACTACGCACCGAGCATCTGGTACAACTGTGGGTGCCGGAAAACGCCGCGGTGATTGCGTCGAATATCAACCGATTCATTGCCAATCAACATTACTCGAAAAAAACAACCTTTGACGCCTTGCTCCCCTCGCTCAACCGGGTCGTGCAAAATTCCGATCGGCTGACGGTGCTGATCTTCTGCGATGGAAACGGTCAGATAACTGGAACGCCATTCGACCCCGGCATCAACCGGGTTTTTCAGCAGCAGCGAGCCGAACGCAAAAAAGCGGAACAGCCGTTCATCCTCGTGTTGCGTTCGCAACTGGGCAATTACACCGGTTGCACCATGAATTTGCCGCCGGCATTGGTCAACCTTCCTGAATTTCCGCCGTTGCCGCAACCGCCCTTGGAGCCGACCAATGCGCCGCCACCGCCACCGCCGCCGTCCGTTGCCGCGCCGCCGCTCATCATCATCGGCACCAGGAAGGGAACCAATTTGCCGCCGCCCGAACCCGCACCGCCGCCGCGGCTGATAACCAATCAACCGCCATCGCCGGTTGTTGTGCCGCCCACCAATACCATCGCAAATGTGGAAACGAATTTGCCGCTGCCCGTTGCAACGGAGGAACCAACGAACGGACAGGCGGCCCCGTCCGCCAATATTGTTGCTCCGGCCACGGCTGTTTCGACGAATGCTGTTGCACCGCCGTTGGAAAGTTCCGGCTCGAGTATGCCAAAGGCGCTGGTTATCGGAGCGTTTTTTTTAGTTTTAGCGGGTGTTCTGACGGTCTTGATGGTGAGCCGCGCCCGCAGGGCCGACCACGGCAGCCTGATTACGCGCTCGATGAACCAGGGTGGAAAACCGCCGGCGCGGAGTTAAATCCGCCGCATTTCCGTGCGTGACTTTTCCGCATCCCTGTGGAAAATTTCCGGATAATGAAACCATGGATGTGGATTTGTATCGCCGGCCTCGTTGCCGCCGGCGCCTTAGGTTTGACATACCGGCCTGCGCCGCAGGCAACCAACCCGCCGTCGGCGGATAACAAGGAACCGCCTTCGTCCGCCTCGCCTGACTTTAATGATCCCGCCAAACTCACCGCGAAGGCGCCCGCAACTTTCAAGGCGCAGTTCGACACGACCAAAGGGAATTTCACCATCGAAGTCACCCGCGCGCTTGCGCCCAACGGCGCGGACCGGTTCTACAACCTGGTTCGTTCCGGCTACTTCAAGGACATCGCCTTTTTCCGCGTGGTCCCCGGCTTCATGTGCCAGTTCGGCATTCATGGCGACCCGATTATTTCCGCAAAATGGCGCGAAGCCACAATTCCTGACGACCCGGTCAAAGGCAGCAACACGCGCGGCACCATCACCTTCGCCACCGCCGGTCCTGGCACGCGCACCACGCAGTTGTTTATCAACTTCGGCAACAACGTCAACCTCGACAGCATGGGGTTCTCACCCTTCGGCAAAGTGACTGCCGGCATGGACGTGGTGGACAAGATTAATGGCGAATATGGCGACGGACCGCCGTCTGGTTCGGGGCCGGATCAGGGCCGTATCCAGAATGAAGGCAACGCCTACTTGAAAAAAGATTTCCCGAAGCTGGATTACATCAATTCCGCAACCATCGTTCCGGTGGACGGCAATAAAGCCGAACCCGGGAAATAATCTGCCTGTTTTTATGAGCGATCTTGCCCACATCACCACCACCGAAGGCGAAATGGTCGTTGAATTCTGGCCCGACGTCGCGCCCAAGACCGTCGAAAATTTCAAGACCCTCGCCCAAAAAGGTTTTTACGACGGCACCTGTTTCCACCGCATCATCAAGGGCTTTATGATCCAGGGTGGTGACCCGCTTACCAAGGACGCGAGCCGGGAAAGTCATTGGGGCACGGGTGGGCCGGGTTATCAGATCAAAGCCGAGTTCAACGACCGCTCGCACCAGCGCGGCGTCATCTCCATGGCGCGCAGTTCCAATCCCGATTCCGCCGGCAGCCAGTTCTTCATTTGTGATGGCGACGCGTCATTTCTTGACCGTCAATACACCGCCTTTGGCAAACTGGTCCGGGGTGATGATGTGCTCGCTAAAATCGCCGACACGCCCGTCGGTTCCGGGGGTTCGGGCGAACGCAGCAAGCCGCAGAAACGTGTCGGCGTCGTCAGTATCAAAATTGTTTCGTCCGACGCGGTGAAGTAACGTCACGGTCGGGCGCGCAGTCCCCTGCGCGCCGCGCCAGGATTAATGGAAATTCCCGAACTCGCAAAAATCCTGGTCGCCCTCGGCTGTCCCGCCGGGAAGGCCGCCGAAATGGCCGCGCAGTTGGACAAACGTGCCCGCCAACTGGCTGAACAAAAAGGCCGTTCCTACGAAGAAGCGCTGCAACATTTGCTGACGTTGATGAAGCAAGGCTGGGCAGCGCCGAAGAATTTATGATTTATGATTGATGGTTTGTGATTGAACTGTATGAAAGTGGTTTGTGTTGACGCCAATCGTAAATCGTAAATCATAAATCGCAAATGGTTCAGCCTTGGAAAAAAGTCCGCTCGACGGTCATTGGTGATTTCCGCATCTTCAAACTGCGCTCGGACGTGAGCCTCTCACCGCGCACTGGCGAAGAACACGATTTCTACGTCCTCGACAGTGTCAACTGGGTCAACGTCATTGCCCTCACGCCCGACCGGCAATTGGTGATGATCGAGCAGTTCCGGCACGGGTCGAACACCGTGGAGCTGGAAATTCCCGGCGGTATGATGGACGCGGGCGAGACCGATCCGGTAACCACCGCCGCACGCGAATTGCGCGAGGAAACCGGTTACGCAGGCGAAAACCCGCGCCTGCTCGGCAAAATCTGGTCCAACCCGGCCATCCTGAGCAACCGGACCTTCACCGTGTTGATTGAGAACTGCCGGTTGCAACATGGCGTGGATTGGGATCACAGCGAGGATTTGACAACGCGGCTCGTGCCGGTGGCGGAAATTCCGAAACTCGTCGCCGATGAAAAAATCGGCCACTCGCTGGTCGTCGTCGCGCTGTATCATTTTGATTTATGGCGGCGGGGAATAAAAAGCATCAGCCCGTAATTGTCAGCCCCCGGCATTGACGCCGGCCGGATCCTGCCGCGGTCAGAGTCCGAGTGATTTAGGGTTCG
>DATNHI010000286.1:0-6177 GCA_035605035.1 Verrucomicrobiia bacterium | reverse complement strand
CGTGGCGGCGGCGGCCATTCTGCCGGCCAAATGGGCGGTTTCCGGTCTGCCGGATGAACTCGAAGGCTTGAACGATTCCAAGCAATTGACGGCGCTTCAGCGCGAAAAATATTTCACCTTTCTTACCACCTGCGCCGAAGTGGAATTCGCCCTCGCTCAAATTGATTCCGTGCAAATTGACGAAATCAACATCCTGCAGGCCACGCATCGGGCGATGAATGACGCGCTGGCAAAATTAGATCCGGCGCCGCAGCATGCGCTGGTGGATGGCCGGCCCGTCAAGACGTTGCGCTTCGCACAAACGGCGATTGTGAAGGGCGATGCGCGGAGTTATTCCATCGCCGCGGCGAGCGTGCTGGCCAAGGTCACGCGCGACCGGCTCATGCTCGAATTCGACCGGCAATGGCCGGTTTACGGTTTTGCCGGGCACAAAGGCTACGGCACGGCACGGCATCTCGCGGCACTGGCGGCGTATGGACCGTGTCCGATTCACCGCCGCAGTTTCGCGCCATTGAAGGCGAAGGTTGCGGAGTTGTTTTAACCACGAAACACACGAAATACACAAAACGATTTTTTGGCCGAACGTCTTGGAATTTTTCGTGTGGTTCGTGTATTTCGTGGTTTGTCAATGAATCTCCTCGAACGCATCAAAGCTCGATTCACCACCGGAGACCGGCCGGAGCATCTGCGGCGGGGCCAACTGGGCGAGCAGGCGGCGAAAAGTTATTTATGTCGCCAAGGGTTGAAATTTCTCACGGCCAATTTCCGTTCGGAGCGCGGCGAGATTGATCTGATCTTCCGCGACGACGATTGCCTGGTGTTCATCGAGGTGAAAACCCGTTCATCCGAGGATTGGACGCGCCCGGCCGCGGCGGTCAATGCACGCAAACGGCGATTACTTTCGCAAACGGCGCTGGACTATCTCCGCAAGTTGAAAAATCCGGCGGTCAAAATCCGGTTCGACATCGTTGAGGTATTGCTGGCAGATGGCGCCGTGCGCGAGGTCCGGCATTTGCCGAACACCTTCGCCATGGCAAAACCGTATCGTTACGGGTGACGTGGGGGAGGCGGGTTCCGAGTCCCTGAAAACGGGGACAATCCGGGACTCGCAGGCTCCACCCGTCGGAAACGCGTGACAGAAACTGCTTGAACTTGTCAGAAATCAGGACGAGTTTGGCATCATCAGGCATGGACGATAACCAGCAGTTGGTCTTCAACATTATCTGGATCTCGATCATTTCGATCGCGTTCATCTGGCTGTTCATCCGCTCCGTCAGACGCAGCGATAATCGCCCCAAACTGATAATCAAATGGGTTTTGTCAGGTCTCGTCATCCTGTTCATATTCGAGGAGGTCGTTCCCGGTTTTGAAGGGGATGATGTCTCTGACATGCTGGACGCCCTCATGATGATACTGCTTTGTGGCGGGGCTTTGGCGATCCTCTGGCGAAACAGCATTGCGGAGAGTTTCGCCAGACCGTTGGCGAGTATCTTTGACGGCGGCACCGAACCCCCGGAACCCAAAGCGTACTATTCCGTGGCCCTGACCAAGCGAAAGCAGAACCAACCGCATGTCGCGATAGCGGAAGTCCGCGCCCAACTCGCCAGATTTCCGAACGATTTTGAGGGCGTGATGTTGCTGGCCGGCATCCAGGCCGAAGACCTGAAAGATTTGCCCGGCGCGGAACTCACGCTGGAGAATTTCTGCAATTCGTTCGGCGCACCGCCCAAGCAGGTGGCCGCCGCGATGAACCAACTCGCCGACTGGTATCTTAAACTCGCGCATAATGTGGAGGCGGCGCGCGCCGCGCTCGAGAAAGTCATCGCGTGGTTTCCCGACACGGAATTATCACTCCAGGCCGCGCAGCGCATCGCGCATCTGGGCGATTCGGCAAAAATTTCGCTGGCGGCCCGCGACGGCCAGCCGATGTCCATGCCGGAAGGCGTGAAAAATGTCGGGTTGCTCGCAGCTTCCGCAGACCTGCGGCCCCGGGACCTGGAGCCGGGCCAGCAGGCTGCCGCCTATGTGAAACATCTGGAACAACACCCGCTCGATGCCGAAGTTCGGGAGAAACTCGCCATCCTCTACGCGGACCATTACCAGCGATTGGATCTGGCCACGGACGAATTGAAACAATTGGTCGAACAACCCAATCAGCCGGCCAGGCGCGTGGCGCAGTGGCTGAATCTGCTGGCGGATTTACAGGTCCGCCATGGCGCGGATTACGATACCGTGCGCCAGACATTGGAAATGATTGTGGAACGATTTTCAAATTCCGCGTTGGCGGAACGGGCGCGGAACCGGCTCGCGCACTTGAAACTGGAGCTGAAAGGGCGGCAGGAAACGTCAGGCGTCAAGCTCGGTGTTTACGAACAGCGGCTCGGTTTGAAACGCGGCGCGCCGCCCCGTTCGTAATCCGCCGGCAGGCGACGGACGGGCCTGCCGTGGCCGGACCGCGCACCGAAATGGACAGCCTGCCATTTCGTGACATTGGCAGGCGGGCATTGTCCAATCAGCAGTGAAAACGCTCATGCACGAGCCGAGCACAGGATGTGAGCCGTTGACCGGGCCGCCAGCCGACCTGGCGTCCGCGGCATTTTCCAGCCTCTATGCTGAAAACAACCGCGCGATTTATTATCTGGCCCTGCGCTACCTGGGCGACCCGCAAAAAGCCGAGGACGCCACGCATGACGTTTTTCTGAAAGCGTTCCGCAAGCTGGATCAATTCCGGGGCGAGGCGTCCCACCGCACGTGGCTTTATCGCATCGCCATCAATCACTGCCGGAATCTGCAACAGGCCTGGCACGACCGGCATGTGTTTGCCAATACGGACGATCCGATCTGGGACTGCGCTGTCGCCAACGCGGATTCGCCGCTGCGCGTTCTCGAAATCAAGGAACTTGGCCGGCTGATTCAAAAGGTGCTGGATGCTTTGCCGGATGAATACCGGCTTTTGCTCCTGCTCGTGGCCGACGAGGAACTGAGCTACGAGCAAGTCGGCATGTTGACCGAACAATCGCCTGACGCCGTGCGCGGGAAATTGCATCGTGCGCGCAAAGCTTTCACCGTTCTATTCAAGAAATACACTGACTCGAATCATGAAACACCAAAGCCAATTTTCCGATGAACAACAGTCCCGGCAGGCCGGGACCGAACATCAAACCCAACCGGAAGCCGCTCGTGAATTTGCGAGCGCGGAAGAAATGTTGCGCTACGATGCCAAGCAAACCGCGGTGCCGCCGGAAATTGCCCGGCGGCTCCAAAAATCCACCGGCGACCTGCCCGGGCCGAAAACGGCCTGGTGGAAACGCTGGTTGGGAGGAGGCCAATAATGAAAAAACTGTTAAACAATGTCTTTTTCTCGCAAAGCCCAGGTGCACGGCTGCTGTTGCTGGCGTACGTGCTCGGTTTCCCGCTCGCGAAGGCAGGACTTTTGACGCATGCGTTTAACCTCTATGACTGGCTCGGGCTGGCGCCGGTGCTGGTCTGGCAAGGCCAGGTCTGGCGGGTCGCGAGTTACGCCTTCCTGGCGGGCGGCTGGGTGGACTGGGTGGTCAGCAGCTTCTGGCTGGTCACGCTGATATCCGTGCTGGGCCGGAACTGGACTTCGCGCGGAATCTGGGGCTATAGCCTGTTGGGAGTTGTTGCCGGGGCGCTGCCGGTTATTTTGTTGAGACCGGGATGGGAAATTTACATCGCCGGAAACGCCGGAATGATTTTTGCGCTGCTCGCCGCCTGGGACTGGTTTTACTGCCGCGAACGGCTCATCCTGCTGGGTATCGGCGAAATCTCCGTGCGCCAGGCGGCCATTTTGATTGCGATCATCAACTCGATCATTTTGTTTTTCTGTAACGGCTGGTTCCTGATGCTGGCCATGTGGTGTGGTGGCGTGGCTGGATGGCTTTGGCTGACCGTGCGCGCGAAACTTTTCATGGGCAAGACCGCCCGGCAAATCCGGTCCGAACGCGTGGCGCGGCTGGAATTATGATTGGCCTCACACAGGAACACCGGCCTCCGACCCGACGCGTTGGAGTTCACGCTTCAGCGTGCCATCCGAACAAGCTAAAGCTTGAACTCCAACATCCCCCCTTCGTGTCAAAAATCGGCGCTCCGCGCCCCATCCAAGCCTGTGAACGGGCGCGAATGGCCCGGGCACTGCTCGCGGATTGCCGTTTTTGCGCCCACGATTGCGGCGTCAACCGGCTCGTCGGCGAACGCGGCTTGTGTCATGCCGGCGCGGCAGCGCGCTTTTTCTCCGCGCAAACCGAAGTTTCGGACGAACTGGAATTGATTCCCACGTTTGCCGTGGCCCTGAGCGGATGCGATTTGCGCTGTGACTTTTGCATTACCGGCGCGTCCAGTTGGAATCCGCGGGCGGGCGCGGGTTTCGACGCGGGCGCGATGGCGGCGAAGGCCAAAGCCGCTTTGCTGAATGGCGCGCGAACCATCATGGTCTTGGGCGGCGAACCGACGATTCATCTGCCCGCCGCGCTTGAATTTGTGTCGCTGCTGCCGGAGACGGCAAAGCTGGTTTGGAAGACCAACGCGCACGGGTCGGCGCAGGCGCGTGAGTTGCTCGATGGGATGTTTGATGTCTGGCTGGCGGATTTCAAGTTCGGCAACGATGCTTGCGCCCGACGGCTGGCAAAAATCCCGGATTACGTCCGGGTGGTCGAAGAAAACCTGCGGTGGGCCAATGACCACAGCGAACTTATCGTGCGCCACCTGCTGATGCCCGGCCACGTCGAATGTTGCTGGGCACCGGTGGCGGAGTGGCTGGCCGGAAACCTGCCCGGGGTCAAAGTGAATTTGCGCCCCGGTTTCTGGCCGACATGGCATGCGGCGCGGCACTCAGAATTGCGGCAGCCGGTTTTAAAGCCGGAAAGCGAACGGGCGATCGCATTGGCGCGGGCGCTCAACCTGAATTTAATTCCATGATGAAGCGGCCGACCAAAAACAGTATCCGGCCAGCCGGCGAAAACCTGTGGAGTGAATTTCTGATTTTGCCAGACGGCCGGATTTTGGCCCATAATCTGACCCGGCCGGGCGCCGAGCTGTTGCATAAATTAAGCCCCGACGACGGGCAAATTGCATTACGCATGAAGCATCACGCATCAACCAACCATGAACTTCCAGACTGAACTCGAGACCCTCATCCGCGCGCGTTATCCGATTATTTACATCATCACGAGCGAGGAGATGCGCGTGCAGAACGTGGTGGTGGCGATTGCCCAGAAGCGGCAGAAAAAGGTTTACGAGTGGACTTACAGCAACGGCATCGTGCCCGCCGGCACGTCCATCCAGTCGCAGAAAGGCCGCAGCGCTTCGACCAAGGACCCGCTCGCCGCGCTCGACCAGGTCATCGAACAGATCGAACCGGCGATTTTCATCTTCAAAGATTTTCATCCGTTCCTGACCAAAAATAATTTCGCCATCGTCCGCAAGCTCAAGGACATCGCGTTGCACCTGAAAAACAGCTTCAAAACCATCGTGCTGATTTCGCCGGTGATGGAAATTCCGGCGGAACTGGACAAGGAAATCACGGTCATCAATTTTCCGCAGCCGACGAAGGAGGAACTCGGCGAGATGCTCGACAAAATCATCGCCGAGGTCAGTGACCGGAAACAGATTCAAGTGGACCTCGATGCCGAGGGCCGCGCGCGGCTGCTCCAGGCGGCGATGGGTCTGACGCTGGGCGAGGCGGAAAATGTGTTCGCTAAAATCATCGTGCAGGGCGGGCGGCTGTGCAATGAAGACGTGAACGAGGTCTTCGCCGAGAAACAACAAATCATCCGCAAAAGCGGACTGCTGGAGTATTACGCGGCCAACGAGGATTTCTCCAACGTCGGCGGGCTGGCGGTGCTCAAGGATTGGCTGAACAAGCGCGCGGTGGCGTTTACCGACGAGGCGCGCGCGTTCGGCCTGCCTGCGCCGAAGGGGATTTTGCTGCTCGGGGTGCAGGGTTGCGGCAAGAGCCTTTGCGCCAAGGCGGTTTCGCGGCTGTGGCAGTTGCCGCTTCTGCGGTTCGACATGGGCCGGATGTTCGGCAGCCTCGTGGGGTCGTCAGAGGAAAACGTGCGGCGCGCGATTGACGTGGCGGAATCCGTCGCGCCCGCGGTGCTCTGGGTGGACGAGATTGACAAGGCGTTTGTCGGCTCGCAAAGTTCCGGCGCCACC
>DATNHI010000285.1:0-11674 GCA_035605035.1 Verrucomicrobiia bacterium | reverse complement strand
ACAATTGCTCCGGTATCTGGATTCAGAGCACTACCAGCGGCGCACAGCCGGTTTTTTATCTGACCGACATCCAATTCAACGCAGCCCCGGCGCCAGCCACGGTCCATCTCGGCGTGGACGCGACGGCGGTCTTGCGCACGGTGGATGCGCGCCAGTTTGGCGTCAATACTGCCACCTGGGATTCCAACCTCGGCAATTCGCAGACGCTTCCCCTTGTGCAACAGGCGGGCATCACCACCCTGCGCTGGCCAGGTGGCTCAACTTCCGACGCGTATCACTGGCAAAACGATTCGACCGGCAATTCCCGGTTCCGGAACTTGGCCACCAATCTGGGCGCCCAGGTTTTTATCACCGCCAATTATGGCAGTGGCACCCCCGGCGAAGCCGCCGCCTGGGTACTGGCGGCCAACAAAACCAACAACTGCAACTTCAAATATTGGGAAGTCGGCAACGAATGTTACGGCACCTGGGAAAATGACACCCACGCCATCCAGCACGATCCTTACACTTATGCCACCAATGCCGTCACCTTCATTCAGCAAATGAAGGCGGCTTACCCGACGGTGCCCATCAAAGTGGGCGTTGTCGTCGTACCCGGAGAAAGCAGTTACTCCAATAACGCAACCCATTTCGCCATCAATCCGGTGACCGGCACCACGAATTATGGCTGGACGCCCATCGTCCTGTCCACGATGGCAAGCAAGGGCGTCCTGCCTGATTTCCTGATTTATCACTATTATCCTGAATACACCCCCACCAATTGGGAGCCCAACTCTCCCGACAGCGATCCGTTGCTGTTGCAAATCGCCGGCAATCCGTCTCCCGGCGGATGGAATGACTGGGCCAGTGCCGCCGCCAGTCTGCGTCAGCAAATCACCGATTACATCGGGCCGGCCGGTACCAATATCGAATTATGCGTGACCGAAAACAACAGCGACTCGGGCGCGGGTTTCGGAAGACAACTGACCAGCCTCGTCAACGCGCTGTATCTCGCCGACAGCACGTGCGAACTCATGAAAACCGAATTCAATTCCTACCTGTGGTGGGACCTGCGAAACGGACCCAACAGCCTCGGTACCTTTGATCCGACGATCTACGGCTGGCGCACCTATGGTGACGAAGGCATCATTGACGGCGCGTCCGGCCTGTACCCCACATTTTACGCCGAAAAACTCCTGCAGTATTTTGCGCGGGGTGGCGACACGGTCCTGAATGCCACCAGCGACTATCTCCTGCTTTCCGCCTACGCCGTTCAGCGCACCAACGGCGCGCTGACCATGTTGGTGTTAAACAAAGACACAACAACAAATTTCAGTGCGCAAATCACACTCACCAATTTTGTGCCGTGGACAAACGCCACGATTCAATCGTACGGCATCCCGCAGGATCAGGCGGTGGAAAACAATATGGCCCCCTCCTTGCAGGACTTTGCAATGACAAACTTCCCAACGTCCGGCACGAACTTTACCTACACGTTTCCGCCGTTATCGCTGACCCTCTTCACGTTTGCTCCCGGTCCTTCGGTGCTGTCTGTGGTCGGCGTGCAACCGAACCAGGTGGTGCTTCAGCTCCAAGGTCAGCCGGATACGCCTTACGTCCTTCAAAGCTCGCCGGATTTGATGACCTGGACGCCGGTCTCCACCAACACGTTGAGCGGGGACACGTTGAATATCACGAACCAGGTTTCGCCGGACTCTCCGCAACAATTTTGGCGGGCCGTCTGGCAGCCTTAGCCTATTTTGGCATGAATCGCATGGAATTCCCAGACGATGAAGCCTGTCTGACACATCTTTTCGGCGTGCGTTTTGGCCAGGATTCTCCGGCGGCGCGTTGATTAAAACGGCATGTCGTCTGAAATTTGTCTTAAAAAAGGCAGCAAAATCTGATACTGCATTTGATACCATTTTGGTTTTTTAGGGCAAAAAGTATCATATCAAAGCTAAAGGACAGGCGTGAAATCGCGCTGCCAAAAGTCAATAATATTCAATAAAATCAATGTGATTATACGAAAATCAAAGCTGGTAAAAAATATCTTGAACCCGCTTGATTTTGTTTAGGAAACCGCTGCTCTATCCATTTGAGCTACGGGAGCAATGTTTTAACGATAATTCAATCCAACTAAGTTCCGGCAGACACCTTTCGGTCGGCCCAAGCCGGTAACCTCAATTTGATAATGGCCAATTAAACGCAAGTCGAGGAAAACGTCAATCCGGCAAAAACCCCGCGTCAGAATTTGTTGTATTCCTCATGCGTGCCAATCCAGGTCCAGACGAAAACCTCCGGTGTGAGGAAATAACCCGTGGCGCGATAATGCAGGCCGACGCGAGCCGACTACTGCCTTTTGCTTATTTGTTTGAATTGTAACGAGGGGTGAAATGGATTTACCGGCCAAAGTGCGTAATTTTTTCGAGCCAGCTCTTGGACTTGCGCGGGCAATTTGTTGTAACGCTGCCAAAATTCCGGGTCGGCTTTCGCCTTCATTTTTTGTCGCAAGGCGGCCAATCAATCAACTTGCCTTCCTTGGCATTTTTCTCCGAGGTTTCCATCAGCCGATACAACTTTCCGCCGGGTTCGGCGTCGCGCTTCATTTGGCGGTCCCAATCGTCGTCCGGCCAGGGATGGAGCAACGCCTCCAGCTCGCAACGCTCCTGCGGCGAGAGGCGGTCAATCGCGGCCTTGATTTCAGCCACCGTGCTCATGCTGGAAAATTAAGCCCAAGGCGAAGGGGCGTCAATGAGCCAAAACCGAATTTTGTCCAGCGCCGTGGGCGCGACATATTTATAGAAACGAAAATCAAAATGTTTTTAGCTCCGTCAGGAGCGGCATATTGCGGCGAAATGATTTTCCGAAGATGCCGCTCCGACGGAGCTTTTCGCAATCGGGGAAATTTTCTACAAAGATTTCGCTCCTGGCGGAGCTTGAACACGCGGAAATTACGAACGCGGCTGAACATCCCGTGCTTCACTGGAAAATGCACCTTCAAGTTTTTGACTTCGGTTGGACTCACAGTGTCTTCCAAAACGGACATCTCACAAATCGTCCCGGCTCGACTTCGACCAGTTCGGGAATTTTGTCGGAACATTCGGTTTTGACAATCGGACAACGCGGCGCGAAACGGCAGCCGGGCGGGAAATTGCCGATGCGCGGCACGTTGCCCGGAATGGCCGAAAGGCGATCGGCATCGCCGGCCAGTTTTGGAACGGCGTTCATTAATGCTTTCGTGTATGGATGCAGCGGATGGCGCAATAATTCCTTCGCCGGCGACAATTCGACGATCTGCCCGGCATACATCACGGCCACGCGGTCGGCCATGTCGCCAACAATGCCGAGGTTGTGCGTGATGAGCAGAATCGCCATGCCGAGCCGTTGCTTGAGGTCGTGGAGCAATTCGAGAATCTGCGCCTGGATTGTCACGTCGAGCGCGGTGGTCGGCTCGTCGGCGACGAGCAGTTTCGGTTCGCTCGCCAGCGCCATGGCAATCATCACGCGTTGCTGCATGCCGCCGGACAGCTCGAACGGGTAACTGCGGATGCGCGATTCCGGCGCGGGTATGCCGACGAGTTTCAGCAGCCGGATGACTTCTTCGTTCGTCGCCTTATCCGGCTTGTGCAATTTGAGCGATTCTTTGATCTGATTGCCAACACGGAAGACCGGATTCAGCGCCGCACCCGGTTCCTGGAAAACGTAGCTGACCACGCCGCCGCGAATGGAACGCAGTTCGCTGCCCGCCATTTTCAGCACGTCACGGCCATTCAACAAAATTTCCCCGCCGACGTAATTGGCCGGCGGTACCGGCACGAGCCGGGCGATGGACAAAGCGGTGACGGTCTTGCCGCAACCGCTTTCGCCGACGAGGCAAACGGTCTCGCCCACGCCGATGTTGAACGAGACACCATCCACCGCGCGCAAAGCTTCAGCCCCGGAGCCAAAGTCCAGTTTCAGATTTTTGATTTCCAACAAATTCATAGCGACTTCGTGTCCGCAGCGTCTCTTAAGCCATCGCCGAGGAAGTTGAAAGCGAGAACGGTGATGAAAATCGCCGCGCCGGGCGCCAGCAGCCACGGATAATTCCGCAGATACTCGGTGTTTTGGGCAGCGGTCAGCATGTTTCCCCAACTGGCGCTCGGTTCCTGAATGCCCACGCCAAGGAAACTCAGGACGACTTCGCCCAAAATGTAATATGGCACACTCAACGTTGCCGCGACGATGACGTACGAAAACGTGTTTGGCAAAATATGGCGCACGATCACCTTTAAATGAGATTGTCCCAAGGCACGCGCCGCCAGGACGAATTGCTGTTCGCGCAACGACAATGTCATGCCGCGGATCACCCGCGCCATGCTCGCCCAGCCAATGAAACTCAGAATAATGATGATCATGGCATAGACTTGCGATGAACTCATGCCCGGCGGAAAGGTCGCGCGCAGTGAAATGATGAGATAGAGCGCCGGAATAGACATGATGAGTTCGCACAGGCGCATGATGACGGTGTCGGTTGCGCCGACAAAATAGCCCGAAATGCCGCCGATGATCATGCCGATCGAAAAGGACAACAAGATGCCGATGACACCGATGGAAAGGGAAATCTGCGCGCCATAAAGCAGGCGGGAAAAGACGTCGCGTCCGAATTGATCCGCGCCGAGCAGATAGACTGGATAATTGTCGTCGCCGGTTCCGAACAAATGAATGGAAGCCGGAATCAGGCTGAACAACTTGTATTGGCCACCTCGGACAAAAAAATGAAGGGGCCTGGTGTCGTTCGACATTTCACGATAAGCGAAAACACCATTGCCCGGTTCGGAACGTGGCACGACCAGGCGAAATCCTTGCAGCCTCGGCCATACTGGCGGGTGGAAGAAACTGTTGTTGTCTATCCGATCATAGCGGTAAGGCGCGACGAAACCGGCCACCAGCGCCACGAGGTAAAGCACAATCAGGATCACACCGCCGGCCATCGCGATGCGCCGCTGCTTGAGCCGCCGCCAGAACAATTGCCACGGCGAAAGCGGGGCTTTCGCTTCAATGGCGGGAATGGGCGGGGCGGTTTCCATTTATTTTTGGGAGTGCGGCGACATGTCGCCGCTTTCTGACGACGCGACAGGCCGCATCGAACCAAAGCGCGGACATGTCCGCGCACTCCATAATTTTGTTCGGAACATTTTCATTTTAGCCGGATGCGCGGATCGCTCCACGCGAGCAAAATGTCCGCGATGAAATTGCCAACCACCAGCAGCGCGGTGGCCATGACGACGCAATCCACAACGAGATAGGAATCCTTGGCGAAAAAAGCCTCCATCGTCAGCCGGCCGAGGCCGGGCCAGGCCATGATGTTTTCGACGATGAACGCGCCGCTCAACAACGCGGCGAGCGAATAGCCGAAAATCGTGAGCAACGGATTGATGGCGTTGCGCAGCGCGTGCTTGTAAACGACCCAACCTTCGCTGAGTCCGCGCGCGCGCGCGGCGGTGACGTATTCCGCGCGCAGCGTATCGAGCAGGCAGGAACGCATCCGGCGCATGATGCCGGCGAGGTCGGACGCCGCCAAAACAATCGCGGGCAAAATGAGATGGTGCGCGCGGTCCCAGAATTGTTGCGCGGGCGACATGAAATCGTGGAGCGGACTTTCCGCGCCGCCGATGGGAAACCAGCCGGTGGCCGCTGCGAACCACAGCGCGAGCAGCGAAAGCAAGACATCGGGAATGGAAAGCCCGACAAATGCGATGGAAGAACAGGCATGGTCAACCCACGTACCCTTTTTCACGGCGGCCCAGACGCCAAGCGGAAGGGCGATTCCCCATGCAATGATGAGCGCGAAAACCGAAAGCAAAAAGGTATTCCATAACCGCGCGATGATGAGCGTGGTGGCGGAGATTTTATAGGCCATCGAATAACCAAAATTCCCGCAAGAGACATTTTTGAGCCAGAAGACGTATTGCACATACCACGGACGGTCGAGATGGAACTGGGCCTTGAGTCTGGCAATGGTGTCGGGCGAGATTTGCGGATTTTGCTGGAGGGCGGTGAAGTAATTGCCCGGCGACATGGCCATGAGCAAAAACGTGAGCAGCGACACGCCCAGCAGGAGCGGAATCATGTGCAGCAACCGCTTGAAAATAAATTGCAACATTGCAGCAACTTTTGAAAACGTGGCAAAATATTCCTGTGCGGGCGAGTGAAAAGGAAACTTTCGTCGGAAAGATAACGTGCTAGATTGCGGCGCATGAAACGCTGGTTTTGCATCGTTGTCGTCCCGGTTGCAGCAATGGTTTGCTTTGCCGGTTGCGGAAATAATCCGGAAACCCCTCCATCAGAAAAGTCCGCCGCCAGTTATCCGCTGCCCGATCCGCCAGTGGTGGTTAACTGCACTCCCGGGATCCGGGGCGGACGCCTTATCATCAGTGAAATGGGCGATCCGAAAACGTTCAATTATATCACCGCCAATGAAGAGTCCTCCATAGACATTTGCCGGTTTATGTTTTGGAATTTGTTAAACATAGATGAACCAACGCAAGAGGTAAAACCAGGGCTGGCGGAATTCTGGACGAACTCACCTGACGGCAAAACCTGGACGTTTAGACTGCGAAAAAATCTGCGCTGGAGCGACGGTGCGCCGCTGACTGCGGATGACATCGTTTTCACCTGGAACGATGTCATTTACAATACAAACATCGACAACGTGACCCGCGACAGTTTTATCATTGAAGGCAAAACATTTAAAATCACCAAGGTGGACGACCTGACGATTCAGGTGGAGACCCCAGTGGTCTATGCGCCGTTTCTCGAAACCTTTGGCGCGGGCGTTCCCATTGTCCCAAAACATATTCTGGAACCATCCGTTACCAACGGGACCTTTACCTCCGCCTACAATGTCAATTCAAAGCCGGAAGATATTGTTGGCAGCGGACCGTTTCGATTAAAAGAATACAAATCAGCGCAATATATCATCCTCGAACGCAATCCCTATTTTCTCGAATTGGATACGAACGGCACCCGTCTGCCCTATTTGGATGACGTTATTTTCACGGTCGTGCCCAGCTTTGACGCAGTCGCACTCCGCCTTTTGAGCGGTGAGGCGGACGTGGATGATATTATCAGGCCAATGGATTATGACAGGTTCAAAGAAGCACAAGATAAAGGCAAAATCAGATTGCTTGATCCCGGCATCGGTTTGGAAATGCAGTTCCTATGTTTCAATCAAAACACCAACATGAATCCAAGGACGGGCCAGCCTTTGGTGGACCCGAAAAAATTAAAATGGTTTCGTGATACGCGCTTCCGCCAGGCCATTTCCTGCGCGATTAACCGCGATACCATCATTAAAGCTGCTTTTTCAGGTCGTGGTGTTCCTGCGTATGGATTTGATACGCCCGGCGACAAAAAGTGGTTCAACCCGAACATCAAAACTTACCCCTGTGATCCGGCCAGGGCACTTGAGCTTTTGAAACAAATGGGCATTGAAAAAAGAAATGCCGATGATTTTTTGACCGATTCCAATGGAAGTAGAATCGAATTTGTCATGAACGCCAATACCGGCAGCAGCGCAGCGGAAAAGTGCTGCCTGCTGGTTTCAGACGATTTGAAAAAATTGGGAATCCATGTCATTTACCAGCCGATTGAATTCAACAGCCTCATGGATAAACTTTATAATACATATGATTTCGAATGCGCCTTCTCGGCGCTGGGGTCCGGCAGCGTCGTTGACCCCTCCGGCAGCATGAATGTCCTCAAATCCAGCGGCTTCACCCACGACTGGTTTCCGCGCCAGAAGAACCCTTCGACGGATTGGGAAGCGCGGATTGATACGTTGATGGACGCACAACTCAAGTCGCTGGACTACAATGAGCGCAAAAAAGATTTCGATGAAGTTCAAGAAATTATGGCCGAACAACAACCTTTGATTTTTACCGCCACGCCAATCTATTACGCAGCTATTCGGCCGGACATTGGCAACGTGCGTCCAACAGCGTTAGGCGGTTACCGTGCGACCTGGAATGCCGAGGAGCTTTATTTCAAGAAGTGATGCGCTCTTGCCGCTGCCGATGAAAACTCAATTCATTCGAACGGCCGGAATTTTAATTGCCGTTTTGGGACTTTCGGGGTGCGGCAAGAAACCCGATTCAGAAACCGCGCCAGCAAACTATCCGCTGCCCGACCCGCCCGTGGTGGTGAACTGCCAGCCGGGAATTCGTGGTGGAAAATTTATCATTTGCGAGCTCCGTGAGCCAAAGACTTTCAACTTTCTCATAGCGGATGAATCGTCATCTCGATACATCGGACGGTTAATGTTTTGGGGACTATTAAATTTCGATGTCCCAACACAAACAGTGAAGCCGGGCCTGGCGTATTGGTGGACAAATTCACCCGACGGCAAAACGTGGACATTCCGGCTGCGGAAAAATTTGCGCTGGAGCGATGGCATGCCGCTCACGGCGGACGATGTGATTTTTACGTGGAACGATGTCATTTATAATCCGCAAATTCCCAATCCCTTGCGGGACCAGTTTATCATTGATGGAAAAAAATTTGCCGTGACCAAACTGGACGATTTGACGGTCCAAGTCGTCACGCCGGAAGTTTATGCGCCTTTTTTGCAGGCATTCGGCTATGACGTCCCGATTTATCCCGGGCACATTTTGGGAAAATACGCCAACGCCGGTTTTCCGTCGGCTTACGGCGTCAATTGGAATCCCAGGGACATTATTTGCGACGGACCGTATTGTTTGAAAGAATATAAACAGGCCGAATATGCGGTGCTGGAACGCAATCCTTATTTTATCGAAGTGGACACAAACGGAACCCGCCTGCCCTATTTTGACCAAATCATTTTTACGGTCGTACCGGACTTCAACGCGCAATCGCTGCGATTGTTGAGCGGCGAAAGTGATGCGGATGATCTCATTTATCCGTATGACTACCACCAATTCAAAACCGCATCCGCAAACGGCAAATTCACTTTGCTTGAACCCGGCATTGGACTGGAAACTACTTTTTTCTGGTTCAATCAAAATACGAACATCAATGTCCAAACCGGAAAGCCTTATGTTGACCCGGTCAAGCTGAAATGGTTTCGCAATATAAAATTCCGCCAGGCCATTTCGTATGCCATCAATCGGGATGCCATCATCAAGTCCGTTTTGTACGGGCGTGGAATTGCCCAATATGGATTTCTAACCCAGGGCTATCAAAACTGGTATAATCCAAATACAAAAACCTATCCCTATGATCCGGCAAAGGCGATTGAACTGCTCAAGGAAATCGGAATTGAAAAACGCAACGGCAACGATTTTTTGACCGACACGGATGGAAATAAAATCGAATTTGTTTTTAACACAAATGTTGAGAATGACGCACGAAAGAAAATGGCCATTCTCATTGCCGGGAACCTGCAAAAGATCGGCATCAATGCCATCTTTCAACCGGTTGAATTTAACACGCTCATTACAAAAATGGATGATACATACGATTATGATTGCATCCTTCTGGGCAACTATTCCGACACCGGCACTGACCCTTACGGCAACATGAGCATCCTCAAATCCAGCGGTTACGATCACTATTGGTTTTGCCGGCAGAAAACGCCGGTGACACTCTGGGAAGCGCGAATGGATCAGTTGATGGATGCGCAGATGCAAACGCTGGATATATCCGAACGCGAAAAGGATATGAATGAGGTGCAGGAAATTCTCGCCGAACAGCAGCCGATGATTTTTACCGTCACTCCGATGTATTACGCCGCCATTCGTCCAGACGTGGGCAACGTGCGCGCCACGCCCCTAAGCTATTACCGCGCGACCTGGAATGCCGAGGAGCTTTATTTCAAGCACTGACGGCGCCGGTGTTATTGCAACGGGATGCCGAACAAGGTTGCCAGTCCTAGAAGTGTTGTGTCGGTGACGGCGCCCAGCACCTGGCGCACGTACGGAAGGTTCAGCACGAGAATCACCCCGATGAAGCCGAACCGTGACAGGTGCCAGTAGGTTTCATAACTCATGCCGACCAGGACCCGCATCACACGGGAACCATCCAGCGGCGGGATGGGAATGAGATTGAAAAAACACAGCAGCAGGCTGACGTAGGCGTAACGCAAGCAAACGTCCGCCATCGGCTCCAGATGCACCAGCAACCCCACGCGCACCAACGCCATCAACGCGACCGCCAGAACGAGGTTCATCCCCGGGCCGGCCAGGGTCACGAGGATATCGTCCCGATTCGGGCTTCTCAAATTAAAGGGGTTCACCGGCACCGGTTTGGCCCAGCCAATCATGAACCGGCTGATGTTGGGCGAGAGAAAAAGCATCAACAACGGCAGCAGCACCGTGCCAATCGGATCAATGTGCACCAGGGGATTCAACGAGACGCGCCCTTGCAATCTGGCGGTGTCGTCGCCGCATTTTGAAGCCACCCAGGCGTGGCCGAATTCATGGAACGTCAGCAGGATGACCAGACCGATATAGGTGATCAGCCCTTCAACGACGACATCGCTGTTGATTGCGCCCATCAGCCAAGCTTACCGCCCGCGCCCCCGCAGGTCGAGGCGGAAGGCAAAAGGGATTGCCCTGCAGCCTCAGATTTGTCATCCTGAGAAACGGTTTAACCAAAAACATTATTTTCGATTATGCCATTGCTTGAGGAGAAATTCGGCGTCGTCTTCGGGGTTGCGAACCAGCGCTCCATTGCCTGGGCCATCGCGCAGGCGTGGGCGCGCGAGGGGGCGAAGCTCGCGTTCACGTATCAGGGCGAGCGCGTCAAGGAAAACGTGGAAGCACTCGTCGGCACCTTTGGCGCCGACACACTCCTTCTCCCGTGCGACGTAACCCGGGACGAGGAAATCGCGAACGTGTTCAAGACCGTCGGCGAAAAATTCGGCAAACTGCATTTGCTCCTGCATTCCGTGGCGTTCGCGCCAAAAGCCGCGCTGGAAGGCGAATTCGTGAATACCAGCCGCGAGGCCTTTCACATCGCGCACGACGTGAGCGCCTATTCGCTGGTTGCGCTGGCCCGCGCCGCGGCGCCGCTGATGACCGACGGCGGCAGCATTGTGGCCATGAGTTATTACGGCGCGGAAAAAGTTGTGCCGCACTACAACGTCATGGGCGTTGCGAAAGCCGCGCTCGAAGCCAGCACGCGCTACCTCGCTTATGACCTCGGCCCAAAAAAAATCCGCGTCAACTGCATCAGCGCCGGTCCGGTCAACACGCTGGCTGCGCGCGGCATCGCCGGCTTCAGCGAAATGCTCAAGGTTTATGAAGCGCGCTCGCCGCTCCGCCGCAATCTCGTTCCCGAAGAACTCGGCGCGACCGGCACGTTCCTCGCGAGCGACGGCGCGGCGGCCATCACCGGCCAGGTGATTTACGTGGATTGCGGCTACCAGATCATGGGGATGTAGGACAGGCGCGACGCCTGTCCTACGCCGGGCGAATCATCTCAAACCGGTCGCGGGTGCGGCAATACCAGTGCGGCGAGGCCATGCGGCCGATCAGGAACAGTTTGTCCGTGTTGATCCGCTTCTTCTCCGCATTGAACAATTCCTCGCGCAGGTGCAGCCGTTTCACAACGCCGATGACCACCCGGTTGTTGCCGATTTGCAGCGTGCCCCATTCAACGCATTCCAGACTCGCCGGCGCTTCGGCAATGCGCGGAGGCTTTACCAGCGACGACGGCGCGGCCGTCAAGC
>DATNHI010000284.1:0-1912 GCA_035605035.1 Verrucomicrobiia bacterium | reverse complement strand
TTATCATGTGCTGCGCACCAGTGACCGCATCACCGGCCTGCGCGGTCTGGCGGGCAGCGGCAAAACCACGGCGTTGCGCGAGCTGGTCGCCGCCTGCAAGGAAGCCCGTGTTGAACCGCTGTTCTGCGCGCCGACGGCGGCGGCAACCGAGGTTTTGCGCACCGAGGGATTCGAGGCGGTGACACTGCAAAGTTTGCTGCTGACGAAACCAGCGTTGTCCGCCCGTCAGTTGGTGGTGCTGGACGAAGCCGGGGCGGTCGGGATGGACGACATGAAGCGGCTGTTTGACCTGGCGCGGGACGCCCGCATTGTGCTGTCGGGCGACACCGGCCAGCACGCTTCGGTCGCGCGTGGCGATGCGCTGCGGATTTTGGAGAACCATTCGGATTTTCAATCGGGACAACTGACCCGAATTCGGCGGCAACGCAAAGTCGAATATCGCCGGGCCGTTGAACTGGCCGCGCAGAAAAATACCAATGAAGCGTTCGCACAATTGGAACGCATGGGCGTGGTGGTCGAACTTTCAGACAGCCAAGTTCACGCCGCCGCAGCGCAGGCGTATGTGAAAGCCCTCAAACAAAATCAATCGGCGTTATTGGTCGCGCCGACCTGGAATGAAATCGAGGCGGTGTCGGAGAAAGTGCGTGCAGCATTGAAAACGTCCGGCGCATTGGCCGGTGAAGAAAGGGAATTTCAGGTTTTTGATTCATTGTCGTGGACGGAAGCGCAGAAGTCGGATGCGCGGCAATATCGTCCCGGCATGGCGATACGCTTTCATCAAAGCAAAGGTGATTTTGCCAAAGGTGAATCTGTCGGAGTCATCGCCGTTGAAAGTGATTCACTGAAAGTTCAACGTGCCGATGGTTCTGAAAGTCTTTTCCCATTGGGTCAAGGCTTCGCCTCGTTTGATGTGGGAGAAAAACGAAAGCTCAACGTTGCCGCTGGTGACAAGCTGCTGTTGCAAGCCAACTGGCGCAAAAGGTTTATCAACGGCGAGTTGGTCGAGGTCAAGGCCATTCAAGGGGATTCCATTGTGCTGGCCGATGGCCGGGTGATTCCTGACAACTACCGCACCTTCACCCACGGCTATGCCGTCACTTCCCATGCCGCCCAGGGCAAGACGGTGGATGAGGTGTTGGTCGTTGCCTCGTCACGTTCCCTGCCTGCTGTCAGTCGGGAACAATTTTATGTCAGCATCTCGCGCGGCCGTGATGCCTGCCGCGTATTCACCGATGACAAGGATTTGCTCCGGTCGCACGTTACCCATTCCAGCACCCGTGTCGCGGCGGTGGAAGCCATGCCCGCCATTCATCAACGCCGGTTCATCCAGAACGTTTTGCGGCACGGCCATCGCTTCCTGAAACGGCTCAACATTTTCCGGCACCCGTCCCTTTCGACTCGCAAGGGCATCAACCGGACCCGAACTTATGAACACCAATCCGCTTCCCGAATCTCCGTTTAGCTCGCGCGACAACTCCTGTTTCAGCACTGACCCCAATGTGGCCACGTTGAATGTGATTGCCGACAATGAGGAAAGTTTTCAACTGTCTTACGCTCAATTCCTTTATTCCAGGCTGGCACCCAATCCTGCATTGGAAAAGGAACCGAATGCTCCGCCACAGCGATTAATGATCTGCTTTGCCGTGGCCGAGGTGGTCGTGCTGGGTAGCGGGCTGAAATCCATTGACCGGGCCATCCAGAAGCATGAGTTGAAATTTGTTCAGCGGGCAGACCGGCATTATGCCAGCACATTGAAAACTCACGTTGCCGCTGTCAGTGTCACTTTTGCCAAGGAGAGCGTATGAATCCCGAACGCAAGGAATTTCTCAACCTGCTTTCGCCGCCGGGCCGGATCAATGCCACGGAGACGGCATGGAAACTTGGCTTTGAACCCGATCATATTCCCATTCTG
>DATNHI010000283.1:0-17523 GCA_035605035.1 Verrucomicrobiia bacterium | reverse complement strand
CTTGACCAACGGCCAGCCGACCTGGAGCAGCGTGGAAACGAACGCCGTGCCGGTGGTGCAGGACAACCCCACCAACGGGCCGCCTTGGCCGAACGATACGCCCTCGGTCGCAAATATGTCGGTGATTTACTCTACCAATCTTGATCTCTGGCTGATGACCTATGACGGTGGACGACATTCGGTTTCGCCCACCAACACCACGGGCATTTATTTTTCCTATGCGGCACAGCCGTGGGGGCCATGGAGCACGCCGCAAATGATTTTCAACGCGACGCGTGACCATGGCTTTGGCGTCTTCATCCACAACAACAGCTATTCACCCACCGGCCCCGACGGTCCCACAATCGATCCGACGAACAACAATCCGGCCACCACCGACGGCGCGACCTATGCACCTTACCTGATCGAGTCGTTCACGAGCATCACCAACAGCACTCTTCTTATCTATTACACCATGGCCACCTGGAATCCCTACACCGTGGTCAAGATGCGCTCGGCATTTACCATCACTCCGGTCATTGATCCGGCTTCACTGGATTACACCACCAACAAATTCAGTTTCTCCTGGAACGCTCCGACGAACCAGAGCTACGAGGTGGATTACTCCACCAATCTGCTGTCCGGCTGGACGACCTTGACCAATTTCATTACTTCAACTAACGGCACTTTCAATTTCACGGACACCAGGACGAACAGCGGCGGCTTCGGCGGCAACAAGTTTTACCGGCTGCGGACTTCGCCATGAAGAAACGCTTCGCGCTGATCGTTTTTGTTTTAGCCGCTGCTCTCGCGGCTGGGTTGCGCTTCGCGCTTTCGGCTCACGCGCAATTGCCCGAACTAAAAGCGAACGCCGGGAGCAACCGCACGGTCGTCATCACCTGGCCCTACACCAATTCCGGTTTTGCTTTTCAGGAAGCGACGAATTTGACGCCGGGCGCGTGGCAGGTCAGCGCGCTCTCCCCGGGTTTCGATTCCAACAGCGTAACTTTTTCCGTCTCGGCGGCCGTCACCAATTCGGCAAAGTTCTTCCGGCTCACCCGGCCGACGGATCTGCGCGGCATTTATGTTTATACGCCGCTGGGCGGCGGGCCGAACGACCCGGCGGACGCGACGGTCACGAACGCCATCAACCTGTCCGGCATGGACGGTATGTTGATCGTCGGCCTGTGGAGTGACATCGAAACCAATTACAACCAGTACGACTGGTCGCACCTCGACAAGTGGATGAATTACGCCGCTGCGCAAAACAAAAAGGTGGACCTGTCCATCCGCGCCGGCGACGGCATCCCCGCCTGGCTGTATTTGCCGCCGACCAACGGGCCGGGCGCGACGCAATTGACCTTCACCATCAGCCCCAAGGACGGCAAAACGGACATTTGCCAGACCGATGTTGTCACCATCCCGTGGGAACCCGCTTTCCTCAATTCCTGGAACGCGATGCTCACCAACGTTTCGGCGCACCTCAAATCCAGCGGCACCTACAGCAACCTCGCGCTGCTCCGGATTACCGGCATCAACCGCACGTCGGATGAACTGCGCCTGCCGGCGGAGACGCCGGACACCAACGTTTATACCGGCACCGGCATGGATTGCGTGAGCAATGCGCCGGCCATCTGGCAGACCAACGGTTATACGCCGTCAAAATTATTGTTCGCGTGGAGCAATATCGTCGCGTCATTTAACGCCAGTTTCCCGGACAAATCCTTCAGCGTTGCCATCATTCCCTATCCGCCGCAGGCGCCGTTTCCGCCGATTGACGACAACGGCCAGCTCATTACGACCAATCTGCCCGACCAGAACCAGCCGCTCCTGCTACTCGCCGGCCAGATGCTGCCGGGCCGGCTGGTGGTGCAATTTAATTTCCTGATGACGAGCAATGCGGCGAACCCGGCGGTGATTGCCGCCGCGCAAGGTTACGGCTCGTTGCCGGCGTTCCAGGTCAACAACTGGTTTGCCGCGATCATCGGCACGGATGGCTCGGCCTGTGGCGGGGTCGTAACCAATCCCACTCCCTGTGTGGACGCAACTTATCTGGAAATGCTGCAGCAAGGAATCTACCCGCTGGGAGTGACCAACAGCCTGCGCTCGCAATACATCGAGGTCTGGGCCACCAACGCCGTCGTGTTCACCAACGCCATCTGGCAGGCGCATCAGGAACTGTTCGCTCCGCCATAGAACGGTTGAGCCCGGAAAGCTATGGATTGTTGTTCGGGCACGTAAAGCGCGTCGTCCCCTGCCCTTCGGCAGCGCGGTTGGTCAGGTGGCAGGATTCCCCATGGTTTTTGCCCCGGGATGGCGAATGTCCAATGCTTCGTTGAGATAGACGACCTCCTCGGCCACGTTTTTGGCGTGGTCGGCAATGCGTTCGAGGCTGCGCGCCGCGGTAATCCAGTTCAAACAACGCGGGATACAATCGCGGTTCTGCATCATGTGTTCCGTCAGGGCGCCGTTGATTTTTTTGTTGAGGGCATCCACCTCCTTATCTCGTGGAATCAGGTCGCGCGCGGCGGCGGAATCGTGGTTCACAAACGAGTCGAGCGCGGCCTTGAGCATGTCGAGAGCGAGGGTGGCCATGCGGGGGAGTTCCAGATTGAGCTTCAGCGGCGGTTCCTTGGAAAGGTCCCGGGCGCGCTTAGCGATCTTGGCGGCTTCGTCGCCGACGCGTTCGAGGTTCTGGGAAATTTTCATGGCCACGGTCACCAGGCGCAAGTCGCTGGCCAACGGCGCCTTGGCCAGCAGATGAATGGCCAGATCGTCCACCTCAATTTCGCACCGGTCTATGATGGTATCGTCGTCGTTCACCTGGATGGCCAGGTCATGATTACGGGTGACGAGCGCCTCGACAGCGCGGTTCACAGCGGTTTCCGCGTGGCTGGCCATGGTCAGCAATTTTTGCTTCAGGCCATCCAGTTCGGTGTTGAAATGATGTTCCATAATTTCAGTCCACAGTTGCCAGTCCACCGTCCCTAGTCGGGCAATCGCGCGATTGGCGACTGCGGACCGTGGACTGTGGACTTATTTCACCCAAATCGGCCGGTCACATAATCTTCCGTTCGTTTCTTCGCCGGGCTGGTGAAGATTTTCGACGTGGTGTCGAATTCCACCAGTTCGCCCAGGTAAAAGAAGGCGGTATAGTCCGACATGCGCGCCGCCTGTTGCATGTTGTGGGTCACAATGACAATCGTGTAATCCTTTTTCAATTCCAGAATCAAGTCCTCGATTTTCGCCGTCGCCAGCGGGTCGAGCGCGGACGCCGGTTCATCCATCAGGAGCACCTCCGGTTGCACGGCCAGCGCGCGAGCGATGCAGAGCCGCTGCTGTTGGCCGCCGGACAGACTGACGGCAGGCGCTTGCAGGCGGTCCTTGACCTCGTCCCACAGTGCGGCCATGCGGAGCGATTGCTCGGTGCGTTCAACGAGCAGCTTGCGGTTGCGGACGCCGTTCAAGCGCAGGCCGACGGTGACATTTTCGACGACGGACATGGTCGGGAACGGGTTCGATTTCTGGAAGACCATGCCGATGCGGCGGCGCACCACCACCGGCTCGACATTGCGCGCGTAGATGTCCTCGCCGAACAGCCGGATTTCGCCCTCCACCCGCGCCTCGGGGGTCAGTTCGTGCATCCGGTTGAGCGCCCGCAGGAAGGTAGATTTGCCGCAACCGCTCGGCCCGATGATGGCGGTGACGGCCCGGGCGGCGATGTCGAGCGATGTTTGCTTGAGCACCTGTTGGCCGCCAAAGGACACCGAGAGGTTGCGCACAGTCAAAGCTGGAGTGGTCAAAACGGTCGAAGGTCGAGCGTTGAGGGTCGAGGGCGGAACACTTGCGTTTGGCTCTCGGCTCTCGTCCCTCGTCTCGCGACGGGTCTCGGGGATGGTTTTGTCTTCGCCGGGCGTCATGGTCAAGTCCAGGATTGTTTTGGGAACCGGTCACGGGTGAAAAAACGCACCCCCACGTTGATGGCCAGCACGAGCACGAGCAACACCAGCGCACCCGCCCACGCTTGCCGCCACCAGTCAGGATACGGCGAAATGGCATAAACGTAGATTTGCAGCGGGATAGCGGCGATCGGTTCGGTCAGCCGGTGCGCCCAACCGAGATTGCCGGTGGTGAACAGCAGCGGCGCGGTTTCGCCGGCGACGCGCGACAGCGCCAGCAGCACACCGGTGACAATGCCTTTGAGCGCGGTGCGGATGACGATTTGCACGACGGTCCGCCATTTGGCGATGCCCAGCGCCAGCGCGGCTTCGCGGTAGCCGCCGGGCACGAGTTGCAACACTTCCTCGGTGGTCCGCATCACGAGTGGAATCATCATCAGTCCCAGCACGACGCCGCCCGCCAGCGCGGACGCGCCGTGCATGGGCACCACCATCAGGCCATAAACCACGACGCCCCAGGTGATGGACGGCACACCGTTGAGAATGTCGGCCCCGAACCGGATCAACCAGTTCAATCTGTTTCCGCCGTATTCGGAAAGGAACACCCCGCCGAGCACGCCAATCGGGACGCCGACGACCGCCGCCTCCGCGAGCAAAACAAACGTTCCCACGATGGCGTTGGCCATGCCGCCGCCGGCTTCGCCGACGGGTTTGGGCAATTGCGTGAAAAACGCAAAATTGATTGAACTGAATCCTTCCTTCACGATATGGAAAAAAATCAAAATGAGCGGGGAGACGACCAGAATGGCGCAGGTCAGAGCAATCACCTGCATCAGGATATCCTTGCACTTGCGCCAGCGATGGTTGGGAGCGGTCATACGAGCGGGAAATCCGACTGCCGAATGCCGAATGCCGAAAGCAGCCTGAAGCCCGAATTCCGAAAAGAGGATCTGGCCGGCGCCGGGATTTTATTCCACACCGCGCGCACCGGGATTTCGGGCTTCGGAATTCGGATTTCCTTCGGGTTTCGGAATTCGGATTTCGGATTTGTTTTCACTGTTGTGGCTTGACGCCGGGGCCGGCGAAGGTTTTCAACAGCAATTGCGCGAAAATGTTCACCAACACGGTGACGCACAGCAGAACCAGACCCAGTTCAAACAGCGCGCTGTAATACAAACCGACCGGCGGCGCTTCATTGAATTCGTTGGCGATGACGCTGGACAGCGTGTGGCCGGGCTTGAACAGCGACCAGCCGAGATACACTGAATTGCCGATGACCATCGTGACGGCCATGGTCTCGCCCAGCGCGCGGCCCAGTCCGAGAATGACTGCGCCGAAAATCCCTTTTTTGGCATAACTCAACACAGCGATGCGGGTGACTTCCCAGCGGGTCGCCCCCAGCGCATAAGCCGCCTCGCGCTGGAGGCCGGGCACGGAGCGCAGGATTTCCCGCGAGACGGACGTGATGATGGGAATAATCATGATGGCGAGGATGAAGCCGGCAGCCAGAACGCAGGGGCCGTAATCCTCGCCTTGAAAGAACGGCAGAAAACCGAGCGTCCGGCGCAGTGCCGGAAAGAGGTATTGATGCAACCACGGGACCATGACAAAGAATCCCCAGAAGCCAAGAATGACGCTGGGAATGGCGGCGAGCAGCTCAATGAATATGATGAGTGGCTGGCGCAACCAGAGCGGCGCGAGTTCGGTGAGATAAACGGCGGTGGCCACGCTGATGGGTACGGCGATGACGAGCGCGATGAGCGAGGAAGCCAGTGTGCCGAAGATATACGGCAACGCGCCGTAGTGGTCGTTGACCGGGTTCCAGTCGGTGCTGACGAGAAAGCGCCAGCCGAATTTGTGCAGCGCCGGCTGCGAACCGCGGGCCAGTTCGTAACCAATGAGCGCGATGAGCACGAAGATGGCCAGCGCCATGAGCAGTGTCAGCCATTGGAAGGCGCGGTCGCCAAAGCGAGCCCCCCCACGCGTTCGCATGGTAGCTGGTCGCACTGGAGCGGACTCATTCACGTTTTAATTTCTCCATCTTACTCATCCCGAAGGTAGGGCCGACCTGCCGGTCGGCCTGGTCGCGCGGCAGCGCGACCCTACCGTCTGCTTGAAAATCAAAAGGACGAAGAGCTGGAGGAACTCGCTCTTCGTCCGGCTCACGCCCATAAAACTACCGGGCAGCGGAGCGAAGTCAGTATCTAATTGTGCCGATCAAGTCCAATTCCCGGCTTTGGACGTTGTCTGGCAACGGCGCGTAGTCGAGCGTGGCGGAAATCTTCTGGCCGTCAGTGACCGCCCATTTCAAAAAGGCGACGAGCTTTTTGCCGTGGTCGGCGTTTTTCTGCTGCTGATAAACCAGGACCCAGCTCGCGCCGGCAATGGGATAGGCCTTTTCCCCGGGCGGATTGACCATCGAGAACCGGAAATCATCGGGGATTTTCGCGGTGGCCAGCGCGGCGCTGACGGAATCCGGCGTGGGAGAGATGAAATTTCCCGCGGCGTTCTTTACATCGGCGTAAGGGATTTTGTTCTGGTCAGCGTAGGCCAGTTCGGCGTAGCCGACGGCGCCGGGAATTTGTTTGACCTGTCCGGCGACGCCTTCACTGCCTTTGGCGCCCAGACCGATGCCAGCCGGCCATTTCACGGACGTGTTTTTGCCCACGGTGTCAGCCCAGGCGGGGTTGACGCTGCTCAGGTAGTCCGTGAAAATGAACGTCGTGCCGCTGCCTTCGGAGCGATGCACCGGGACAATCGGCGAATCGGGCAAATCAACGTCCGGATTCAACGCCTTGATTTTCGGGTCGTTCCATTTGGTGATGTTGCCGAGATAAATGTTGGCAATGACGTCGCTGTCCAGTTTCAATTTCGGGTCCCCCTTCAGATTGTAAATGATGGCAACCCCGCCGGCGACGACGGGCAGGTGCAGGATTTTCCCCGGCACAGTGGACATGGACTCGTCGGTCATCGGCGCGTCGGAAGCGCCGAAATCCACCGTCTGGTTGAGCAGTTGTTTCTGTCCCCCGCCGGAGCCGATGGATTGGTAATTGAAGCGGACGCCGGGGTCCTGCTTGCCGTAAGCTTCAAACCACTTGGTGAAAGCCGGATAATCAAACGTTGAGCCAGCCCCGTTGATGAGCGTCTGCGCATTGGTCTGCGCGGCGAGCAGGACGGCACTGCCCAGAACGGCGAAAAGACGTTGGGCGTTGGCCAGAACCATGGTGGCCAAGCCGCCGGTGCCGAGGACGGGTGGAATCAATTTTTTCATGGTCATGAATTTCAAAGCGCGGCGACAGATTGGTAGCACACCGTTACAATCGCGCGGCGGAATTGTTACGTTTGCGTGACAAACCATGTTCAATCGTAACATTCAGCCGGGCCGGTCTGAAAGCCGGCGTTCGCGCTGGATGAGGCAATTCAGCCTGTCGGCTCTTCCAAAAACCCGCCGGGCCGGCATGTGATGCCAAAGGTCTTTTTAAAGCCCCGACGGGTGTTCCCCGGCAGCCCGCCATCCAATGAACTGTCCGTCCGGGAGGCGCACGGCATTGGTCTGGTTGAATGCCGCCGGGCCGGGCCACGAACCGCCGCCCGCGAGATGCAAAACCGTGTTCCGGCCTGCCCCGATGACCACAGGAATGGTCACGTCCCCATAGCCGTTGGCCCGTGCCACCACGCAGTATTGTCCGACCGGGAGTTTCACCGACGCCGGGTCTTGAAGTATTGTTCCCGAATCGTTGTGAATGCGCCGCAAGAATTTCCCGTCGGCGGAGCAAATTTTGTAGTCGGAGTATTCCGGGCGGTAGGGGTCGCGGGCGTTGAAATCGGCATTGACCTCGAAAGCGGAATAGACGACCAGCGTGCCGTTCGTTGAATTGGCTGCTGCGCGGCCGGTGGGAGCCGGCCCGACGGCGCCTGCGGTCATTCCGCCTTGGCCGGTGGCGCAACCCGACAGCAGAATTCCGGCGGCGATGATGGTAAACGTCAAAAGAAATTTCACAGCTTGCGCCATTCTTTGCCACGGTTTCACCCGCAGGAAAAGTTTCTGAACAAATTTTAATCCAGCGTTCAGCCGCTTTTAACACAGGGCCCGATTTTCACGGATCGGGGGAATTCTCTTTTTTGCGGCAAGATTTCGCGTCAATTGACATCAACCACTGATACAGGTTCGCCATGCTCGTCGCGAGCGGCGGCCGTGGCGCACGGATCCAGCTTGGGTCGGCCATCCACGAGGAACCGGTAGCGATAGCGGCCCTGGAACAACCAGACCTGAATAAACCAGCACTCGCCCTCCCGCTGTTCCATGAGAATGGGATGCCGGTGGTTGAAATCGCCCACCAGTTGAACGGTCTTCGCCCCGGGCGCGGTGCAGTGAAAATCAACCTGTTTGATGTCGTTGTTCGCAAACCCAACCCGGCTCTCAAACTTGTCGTGCAGGACGTTTACGAAATAGATTTTCTCGTTAATACTTTCCTTCCATCGCTGATGCGTTTTCATTTTGGATCCTCCTCGACAAGTCGGAAATCACCGGGCCGTTTCGCTGGAAATGCGCGGCAGCTCCCTCTCCTCCGCCAAGTCATGCCAATACCTGTCAGGCGGTTCGTGTTGCGGGCCTTGCACCCGTTGAGCGGGCCACGCCTCCGTCGGGGGTTGCTGCAAACCGGGATACAGAGTCACACCCATGAGATGGGTGAGATTCAAGGCCGCAATGCCGCCGCTGCGCATCCGGAAACACAACGCCGGCGCGGCGAGCAGGGGCGAGACCGTTTCCAGCGGGTCCGCCAGCAGCTCCCCCACGATTTCCATGACTAGAAACAGCGGAGGTTGCCCGGCCATTTCAACCGCGAGGAAAATGACCATCGCGGCATCCGGAGGTTGCGCCGGATCCCACTGCACGCGCAATTCAGGGTTCCGGAGCAATGCCCGGAATTCCGTCTCGCTTAATTCCACAGCGTTCACGATTTCCAACGGAAGCAGCCGGTGGGACAACTGTTCGGAAACCAAATCCAGCCGCACCACCCGGCTGGCGGGAAAGGAAGTCAGCGAGTGGCCGTCGGCGATGATAATTTTGTCCCGGGCGAAAATGCGGTCGGGATGGAAATCATCGAGAATGGACTTCGCCTGGTCCTCTTCGTTCTGGAAGAACGTCGCGATTGAGCCATCCATCTTATGAATGTGAATTTGCAGGAGGTGATGCGCGGCATTCATGATTGACCAAGATTAAAGTTTCATTTCATGGCGACAGCCGTGCTGCCTCGGGCCGGCGCCTGGCGTTGGCCATGGCCAATCATTTAAAGAACGCGCCCTGACCGGCATCTTTGGGCGAACCGGTGACGACAGTTCCGTGCGCCAACCTGGGCATATGTCTGAACGGTTCAGCCACGGAAAAAACGACCGGAGGACCAAAATGCGCATAGATCATCTGGATTTCATTCACGCGGCGTTTCTGGCGGCGCGCACGGAGCCGGTGATTGAATCGAGTCAGCAAAAGGGATTTGCGGCGCGGCGGGTGAGAGGAGGCAAACCGTGTTTTCATCGCCGCACCTCCACGACAGAATTCAGGGAGCCAAAGGCGTTGCGAACGTTTTCGCCGGCGTCGGGATTGTGCATCCAGACTCCGTCCACGACGAATTTGTATTCGTAGCGGCCGGGTGGCAGCAGCAGCCGCTTTTCCCACAGGCGGCCGTCCGCCCGCGAGATCATGGGCAGGCCAACCGGGAACCACTCATTGAAATCTCCACAAAGATAAACCGATTCCGCGCCGGGGTTGTTCAAGATGAACGCGACCTCCCGTGCTGCCGCGCTTCCAAAGCGACCGGCTGGCTTTCGGGGGTCTTTGACTGCATTCGACATATTAGTCCTTTCATGTTGTTGGCGTCAGGCTGCTCGCGCACGCATACCACGCTCAGGCTGCCGGCCGGCGTTCCGTTGCCAGACACATTTCCTGTCCCTAGTCTGTTGACACGGCGAAGATGAACGACACATGAACCGAAAATTAAAAACCCGGCTGCGACGGGACTTGCTCAACCGGAACGATGCAGTTGGCGCAAGAGTAGAAGCGACGCCGCGTCGCTTGGGCGTGGCGGCGACGCCTTCGTCGCCGGCCTCCCGTCAGAGAACCATTCGGTGCGTGTAAAAATGCGACGTGGGCGTCGCGTTCACCAGGCGGCGACGAGGCGTCGCCGCTACTTTGGCAACCGCCCAACTGCATCGTTCCGGCTAAGGAATGCCCGCGTGCAGTTGTCGGCGGCGAAATTGGTTTTATTCGGGGGGAAATCACGCAATTTCATTCCTCCGGCCGATGCCGCGGAAAAAGCGTCGTCCGGCTGACCAACCGGCATTTGTCCGTTGAACTGCAACGCTTCCTTCAGGGGCGCAAGATGCTTTTCATAATGCCGCCAGCGTTCCAAAGCATGGCGGTAGATGGGCTGGCGCACCTGCCATTGGCTGGTTTCCACCGCACACCGGTTGGTGTGAGGGGCCAGACAACGTTCGTCCCATTCCAACCCAAGAAACTGCAGCGTTTTGCGCGCCGTTTGCTCCGTGTTCAGCACCATGTCTTCATAATTGATTTCCATCAACCTCAGGGTCGGAATCTTCCGCCAGTGCTCCATGAGCCTGGCGTACTCCCGATAAAAATGGCCAATGTTCCGCAGATCAAATGAATAATCCAGATACAAGGGAAACCGCTGGAAATAATTGGAAAGGGCCGTATCCAGGGGATGGCGCGTGCAATGGATAATGCGTGCCTTCGGAAACAGCATCGCGATGAACCCCAGATGCCGGAAATTGAGCGGATTTTTGTCAATCACATGCGGAACCTCCGGACCGAGATCACGTCGCAACCGCCGCTCATAATCATTTATCAGGCGCGTTGCCGCCGCCGCGGTGATCTGCCTTGCCCCCTGCGGATAGGGTACCCTGCCTTCAGTCAATTCCAACAGGTGTTCACTCAAATCAGCAATGGTTGGCAGCTCGCCTGCCGTGGCGATGGCGCGATGATTGGACAGGATATTCGCCAGCAGCGTCGTGCCCGATCTGGGCATGCCGACAATGAACAGCGGCGACTGGCTGTCCGACGCATGCGCGAACGGCCGGGCCAGAAAATCTTTGCTGAAAACATCAATGAGACCATCGGTCATTCTCACGATGGCGCCGGAGTCATAGGCAACCTGGGTGTTGCGGATCTGGTTTGCCTGCCGAAAGCACTCGAAGGCTTCGTCGTAGCGCCCGCAATCATCGTAAATCTTGCCCAGGCTGAAATAAAGCAGCTCCCGGCCGTCGGCAGAGATGCCAGGCCGCTCAAGCAGATGGCGGATGTGTTTCGCCTCGGCATTGTCCGCATTTTGATATTTGCGAATCTGCGCCAGGTTGTACAAGGCGTCGGGGAAATCCGGTTTTAATTCAAGCGCCCGGAGATACATCTTCTCGGCTTCCGGCATGTCGCCCTTGTTCATCAGCGCCGTGCCCCGATTGCAATAGGCTTCGGCATGGTCAGGTTTGACCGCGATGACTTTGTCGTAGCTGGCCAGTGCATCGTCGTATCGCCGCATTCCTTGCAGGTTGACGCCCCGGTTGTTGTGGGCTTCGACATGGTCGGGTTTGAGGGCGATGGCCCGGTCGTAACTGGCCAGCGCATCCTCATACCGTTTCATTTGCTTCAAGGCGGAGCCTCGATTGTAATGGGCATTGGCGTAGTCCGGTTTGAGCTTGATGGCCCGGTCGTAGCTGACCAACGCATCATCATACCGCTTCATTTGCTGCAATACTGCACCCCGGTTGTTATGGACTTCGGCACAATCAGGAACCCTGGCGAGCACCAGATTGTAAATATCTGCGGCCGCCTGAAGGTTTCCGAGGGACTGCTCCTGGAGGGCCAATACGCAGGCATCTCCAATGGTGTACGATCCGCCGCGCCAACGGATCACCGCCTGATGCCTGGCTGGCGACTCTGCGAGGTGTCGTTGCCTCCGGTTCATAGTGCACGGCCCATATTGCTGAGTTTAACATCAATCCAACCGGGGTCAACTCACCGCGATGAGTGAAACATGCTCGTCCTGTTCATCCCGGGCGACGCCGGTGGCGTGCGGATCCAGCATCGGTTTCCCGTCCACCAGAAAGCGGTATTGATGATGGCCGTGGCATAATTCCACTCGCGCAAACCACCAACCGTCCAGCAATCGTTGCATGGGGAAGGGATGCCAGTGATTGAAATCACCCGCGAGTTCGACCGACCGTGCGTGGGGCGCGGCGCAATAAAAGTTGATCGGCCGAAGTGAGTATTTGGCGGAATACCGATCTCGTTCGGAATCGATTTGTAACGTATTCATAAAACCATGTCTTTCGTAAAGGTGCTTTCTTGTTCGCAACCCGTTTCGTTTTGCTTTTTCACAAGATATTGACCGTCTGAAGATTAATACCCGCTGAAAGTTGAATTAAATTGCGCTTGGGCTGCGGGTGAAGGTTTCTGAATGAATTTTAATCCGGGGTTTACGGCCTTTTAATCAACGTTTGGTCTATTCCTTTGTCAAATTGTCTATGCGCATCCTGCTGGTGGAAGACGAAAAGAAGGTGGCCGACATTGTCGCCCGCGGGCTCAAGGCGGAGCGATATGCGGTGGACACTTTCCATGACGGCCAAAGCGGCTGGGAAGCCGCCAATACTTACGATTATGATCTCATCATTCTGGATTTGATGCTGCCCGGACTGAGCGGCACGGAGATTCTCGAAAAAGTCCGGCGCAAAAACCAGCAGGTGCCGATCCTGATCCTCACCGCGCGCGATGGCATGGCCGACAAAATAAAAAATTTTGAAACGGGCGCGGACGATTATCTCACCAAGCCATTCGCGTTCGCCGAACTGCTTCTACGCATCAAGGCATTGTTGCGGCGCGGACCGGTCAATCGCTCCAGCGTGCTGCGCGTGGGCGATCTGGAAATTGACCGGCTTTCGCAAAACGTCAGGCGCGCCGGCAAAAAAATCGAACTCACCGCCAAGGAATACTCGCTGCTCGAATATCTGGCGACGCATCCGGGCCGCGTTTTTTCACGCACCATGATCATTGAACACGTCTGGGATCAAAGTTTTCAGGGATTGACCAACATCGTGGATGTCTATGTGCGGCATTTGCGGGAAAAAGTGGACGACGCGTTTCCGGTCAAACTGCTGCGCACCGTGCGCGGCGTCGGCTACAGCTTGAACGACGAAACGCAACCATGAACACGCGCTCCATCAGCTTCCGGTTGGTCGCCTGGTATGCGGGTTTGCTCGCCGGGATTTTCTTGCTGCTGTGCGCGCTGTTGTATCTCGACCTGCGGCATTTTTTGGAAAACGACCTGCGCGAATCGCAGTCACGCCGCGCGCGCCAGATTGCCAACACGCTGCTCGTTCATGTCAAACAAACCGGCGAGGCCTATGTCGCCAGCCAGACCAAAGACTGGTATGAGCCGGAAATCAACGACCGCTTCATCCGCATCACGCGCGCCGACGGCACGCTGGTTTATGTTTCTGAAGCGCCCAAAGACCAGAGTTTCGATCCGGCGGAAGTTCCCATATTCGCACCGTCGCCGGAGCCGGAATTTTCGCACAAGCTGAAATTGTCAGGCGGCAATACCCTGCTGATCGCCGCGCTGAATTTCAAATCGTCCGGCAATCCTGATTATCTCGTGGAATTTGGCTCGTTGCTTGATCCCGTGGAAACAATGCTCAACCACCTTTTTTTGCAACTCGCTCTGGGCCTGCCATTGGCGGTCGTCATCACCACGGTCGGCGGTTATCTGCTGGTGCGGCGGGCCTTGACGCCGGTCGAACAAATCACGCGCGCCGCCGAGCGCATCACGCAGCACAACTTAAGCGACCGTTTGCCGGTCTCGAGCACTGGCGATGAATTGGAGCGGCTGTCGGCTTCGCTCAACCGCATGATCACGCGGCTGGACGACGCGTTTCAAAATTCAAAGCGGTTCGTAGCCGACGCCTCGCATGACTTGCGCACGCCGCTGACGATTCTGCGCGGCGAACTGGAAAACTTTGCGGAAGATGCCCGCCTCGATTCGGAATTGCGCGACCGCGCCGGCAGCATGTTGGAGGAAGTCGTGCATTTGGGCAAAATCGTGGAGCAATTGTTCACACTCTCGCGGCTCGATGCCGGCGAAGCGCAAACCGAGTGGACACGCTTCGATTTGGCCGAACTCGCCAAAACCACCACAGAACAAATGAGCCTGCTGGCCGAGGACAAAGGCATTTCCATTTCCTGCGACGCCGACAAACCGGCGCTGGTGAAGGGCAACCGCGCGAGGCTCAAACAAGTGGTGGTAAACCTGCTCGACAATGCCATCAAATACACGGCGGAAAAAGGCGCGATCCATCTGCGGGTCCGCGGCCTCAATGGCCACGCCGTGCTGGAAGTGGAAGACAATGGCATCGGCATTCCGCCGGATGCGTTGCCACATATCTTCGAGCGGTTTTATCGGGTTGATCCGGCCCGTTCCGCCGATGCCGAAAGCGCGGGGCTTGGACTTTCCATTGTCAAATCCATTTGCACCGCGCACGGTGCAGAAGTGGAAGCACAAAGTGCCGTTGGCGGGGGCAGTTGTTTTCGCGTCAAACTGCCTTTGTCTAAAGGCTGAAAATATTTTTCCAATCATCCATGAAATTCAAAATTGTCAAATCCGCGCTCGGAAATCCCGGCAAAATCCTGGCAACGATCCTCGTCATTGGCTTGGTGGGGTTGTGGGCGGCGCATCGCGCCCGCGCGCAGGCACCGATGAAGGCTGACCCGACTGCCGCGCCGACGGCGGGCGTGGCGAAGGTGACGCGGGAAGACCTTTACAAACAAGTTACGATGGACGCGGAATTCCGTCCTTATGTGGAGGTCGCATTGCACGCCAAAGTTTCCGGCTACGTGAGCAAAATGAACGTGGATTTTGGCGACACGGTCAAGGCCGGACAACTACTGGCCATGCTCGAAGTGCCCGAATTGCAGGATGAATTGGACAACGCGCGCGCCGCCCAGCAAAAGGCCGAGGCGGATTACACCAACGCGCACCTGATTTACACCCGGCTGCAATCGGTCAACAAAAACTATCCCAATCTCGTGGCTGAACAAGACCTCGACACCGCCGAGGCCAATGATCAGACAACGTCCGCCGCGATTGCCGCCGCGAAGGCCAATGTTGAAAAATATCAAACCATGGTCAGTTACACGCAGATTACCGCGCCGTTCGACGGGGTCGTCACCCACCGTTACGCCGATCCGGGCACACTCATCCAAGCCGGCACGTCGTCCGACACGCAAGCCCTGCCGTTGGTGCGTGTGTCGGACAATTACCATCTGCGCCTCGATTTTCCCGTCACCGTGGATTACGTGAAGGACATCCGACTGGGCGACCCGGTGACCGTGCGGGTGAATTCCCTGAATGGCAAAACATTCACCGGCAAGATTTTGCGCTTCACCAACCACGTGAATGAAAACACTCGGACAATGACCACCGAAATCGAAGTTCCCAATCCGGATCTGAAACTGGTGCCCGGCATGTATGCCACTGTGGCCTTGCAGGTCGAGAAACGTCCCCAGGCGCTGGCGGTTCCCATCGAAGCGGTGGTCGGCAACAAGCCGCCCATGGTCTATGTCGTCAATCAGGACAATCAGATTGAGGAACACACCGTCACACTCGGCTTGGAAACTCCCGACAAATACGAAGTCCTTTCCGGCCTGCACGAAGGCGATCTGGTGGTGATCGGCAACGGCTCCAAGCTTCAAGTCGGCCAGAAGGTCGAACCGAAACTCATCCAGCTTTCCCTGCGTGATGCAAGTTGAAATCAAGCCATTTAACCGTCGGTGGCGTTTCCGGCCGGTCATCGTTTTTCCCGCGGTGAAAGACGGCTGGGAATTGCCGCGGCGGTTTCTCGCGCCTCCCGGACACCGTCTCCAACGGAAAATTATAATCTGCGCGGCAAGTCATTGAACCCATGAACCCGATTTTGACCCTTGAGCAACTGGAGATTCTACGCCGGCTGGATGCCTGCACGCTGGCCAACGCCATCGAAACTTTGCACCAGCGACTGCGCAACGAAGGCTTTGTCAACAGCTCGGTGCATTGTTTGTTTCCCGATTTACCTCCCCTGCTGGGCCATGCGGCCACGGTCAAGATCCGCGGTTCGTCGCCGCCGACGGCCGCCAGCCCTTACACCGACCGCACGGATTGGTGGGAATATGTTCGTTCCCTGCCGGTGCCGCGGGTGGTGGTGGTGCAGGACGTGGCCACCCAGGTCGGCCTGGGCTCGTTGTTGGGTGCGGTGCACGTCAATATCCTGCGTGCGCTCGGTTGCGCCGGCGCGGTGACCAACGGTTCAGTGCGCGACCTCCCGGCGGCCAGGAAGTTGGGGTTCCACCTTTTTGCGGGCAGTGTTTCCGTCTCGCACGCCTACGTCCACATCGTCGAATTTGGCGTGCCGGTAGAAATCGGCGGTTTGAAAATCCAGTCCGGCGATTTGTTGCACGGTGATTTGCACGGTGTCCAATCCATTCCGCTGGAAGTCGCCGACAAAATTCCACCGGCGGCGGCGGAAATCATTGCGCGGGAACAGGAATTGATCACGCTTTGCCAATCGAAGGATTTTTCGATTGAGAAATTGCGCGCGGCCGTTGCCAAGGACCGGCCCTGAGCCAACTCGACTTCCATAATGTCCCGCTTTGCCATCCGCTATCCCTACCTCATCGTCGTCGCTTGCCTGATCACGTGCGTTGTGGGGGTGACCAGCCTGGTGCGGATGCCCGTGGATTTGTTTCCGCCCATCAACATCCCGGTCGTGGTGGTGGCCACGTTCTATTCGGGGATGCCACCCGAACAGGTTGAGAACGACATCACCGGACGGTTCGAACGGTTCTTCACACTGGGCAGCGGCATTGACCACATTGAGTCGCGTTCTCTGCCCGGAGTCAGTTTGATCAAGGTTTACTTCCAGCCGGGCGTCAACGCCGACTCGGCGGTGACGACCATAGCGAATCTCGCGATGGCCAACCTGCGGCGTTTGCCGCCGGGGACCTTGCCGCCGGTGGTGTTGAAATTCGACGCCTCCAGTCTGCCGGTGTGTTTGATCACCTTGAAAGGTGAAGGGCTGAACGAAGCGAAGCTGCGGGATTTGGGCCAGTATGACGTGCGCAACCAGGTGGCCAACGTGCCGGGAGCTTCCGTGCCGCAACCCTTCGGAGGACGTTACCGCCAAATCATGGTGTATGTGGACCCGCTGAAACTGGAGGCACACCAGTTGAGCGTGATGGATGTGGTGCGGTCGGTCAACGACGCCAATCTGATTCTGCCGGCGGGCGACGTGAAGATTGGGAACCTGGATTACAGTCTCTACGCCAACAGCCAGATCAACGACATCAAGGACATCAACGCGCTGCCGCTCAAGACGGTGGGGGACGCGCCGGTGCTGGTGGCGGATGTGGGTGAGGCCAGGGATGCCTCGCAGATCCAATACAACGTGGTGCGGGTGGACGGGCAGCCCTCGGTGTATCTGCCGGTGTTGAAGCAGGGCGGGAATGCGAACACGATTTCGGTGGTGGACGGGATCAAGGAGGCGGTGGCGCACTTGCTGGACGTGCCCAAACAACTCGTCACCAAAGTCGTCTTCGACCAGTCCG
>DATNHI010000282.1:0-5881 GCA_035605035.1 Verrucomicrobiia bacterium | reverse complement strand
CAATCAACTCAATGAGAGATGTGGGTAATGACAAGGGCTCAAGCCTGCGGCTACAGTCGTATTGCAAGCACGCTGAAGCGTGAACTCCAACGTTCAAGGCAGGAGCAGAATTTCCGGGCGCAACTGGCCGACGCATTGATTCGGCAATCTCTGGTCGAGCGAACCGGGCATCATCGTCTCCATGGCCACGTGGCCGTCGCAAAACACGACGTTCGCCTTTTGGGCATGGCGGAAGTGGCCGTTGGGATAATAATTCGCGCTGGAAAAATTTGTGTCCACGTCGAGATAATACCATTCTTCGAGCATCGGATGGTCCGGCGAGGCGGGGTCCTGGAAGTCGTTGATCTGCGCGGCGTCGGCGAAGAGGGCGAGGTCCGCCGGCCGTTTGATTTTGTTCACGTTCACGGGCGGGGAATTGTTTCCCGCCGGCGAGAGGGATTTGTTGTAGCCATAGCTGAAAATTACGTCGTCGCCTTTCAATTTAAGTTGCGCCGGCGTTGCATAGAGCGCCGGACAGAGCCGCACGTCGCTGCCGTCGAGATACGGAAACAAAACGCCGGCGGACAAATCAAACGTGCGCTGGCCTTCCGCCGTCGAATCCGATTGCAACCAGCCGAACCAGTAAAGATGCCCGTCACCGTTGGTCGAACTGTAAATCCACTGGAAGCAGTTCCCGGAGTATTCGTCCCAATATAATTCCGTTGCCATGCCAAGCTCACGCAGGTTGCCGGCGCATTCCGCACGCCAGGCGGATTGTTTGCTCTGACTCAACGCCGGCAGCAGCATCGCCGACAAAATTCCGATGATGGCAATGACGATGAGCAATTCCACGAGCGTGAACGCAGTCGGGTGACGCGTGACGCGTGACGCGTGACGGGAAAACAACAAGCCGGCATGCGGCGTGCCTCGTGTCACGTCACTTGTCACCCGCCACTCGTCACGTGTTTTCATGGTCTTTGCGCACTGATCCGGTAAAACGCGTTGTCCGCCGGGGGACCGGCGTCCGGCAGGAAGAGGTTCGTCGCGTTGCCCGGTGTCATTGACGAGACGTTGGTCCACGATTGGAGGTCCGCCGAACGTTGCAACGTGTAAAGCCAGTTGCTCTGGCTGAGAAACTGCGTCTGCCAGACGCCGTTGGTGAAGCCGCCGGCGAGATTTTGCACCGGCGGCGGCGGAACGGTGACGACAAAATTATCCACGGTGCCGTGGGCGAACAACGAACCATCCGCGCCCGCGTCGCTGTAACTGCAAACGGCGACCTGATCGAGGCGGAAATCACTGAAGCTCCCGCTCAACACCACGTTGGGAATCGTGCCGAAAGGCGCGCCATTGCGGGTCACCGCCGTTTGCAGGGTCAGGTTGCTGGCGGTGTAAGCCATCGCCACGTGAAACAGCGCGCCCGGATCGAGTGTGAGCGGGAAGGCAAATTTGGTGGCGAACTGGTTGTTGCTGGAGATCAGCGTCGGCGAAATCGTCGCGCCGAAACCGGAGTCGGGAAAATAATCAAACTCGCAGGTGTTGCGGGCGCCATGCGCGGCGTTGATGCCGGCGCCGCGTTCCAGATTGGTGCTCGTGGCGCTGACGAAATTGATGAGGCCCACGACCAGTTCAAACGTGTTCGTTTTGGCGGGATTGACGCCGATGGTGATGTCGCTGAGTTGCAGGTCGAAACTGAGGCTGAAGTCATCCGATTTCGTCACGATCGTTCCGAGCGGATGATAAAAATAACTGTTGGTTTGCGACGAATCCCAAGTGACATCGAGGTTTTCGTTGGTCGAATCCCATTGAAACAGGTTGGTGTCGCCGAAAATTTGCCAGCCGTTTTGCAGCGGGTCGCTGGAAAAATCCTCCTGAATGGTCGCCGCCCCGCTGGTCGAGGCGACGACCAATCCCCACAAAAAGAGCAGGGGAATGCGCATGTTATCAGGCGCGCCGTCGCAATAAAAACAGGCCGGCACTGGCAAGGGCCAATGTCCACGCCGCCGGTTCGGGCACCACGGAAATCGCGTCAATATACGCCGCTGTTCCATCGTTCAGCACATCCAGCCGGACATAATCAGCGGATGACAACGACACGCTCTGGCCATTCGCGTCTATCGCCCAGGCCAGGCTGAAGCCCGCACCGCCGGCGGACCCGGCGTAAAGCGCGCGGATGCCGTTCAGATCCAGGCCGGAAAAATCCGCCGTCGTCAGCGCGGGGTTCACCGGCAAGAGCGGATTGCCACTGCCATCGGTGGGAAACAAACCATCCACTTGCGGCGCCAGCAACGGATTCAGCGTGTAAAACGTGTGTCCGTCCGCGCTCACCGAGACGCGCACGTCACCGGTGCCGCCGGTGTACAGCGAGCCGTCCGTGGCCGTGCCGGTGGAAAAATCCTCATTGAATCCCGCGTGACCGAAGATGATGAAGTCCAGACCAAACGGATGGCTCGGGTCACTAACGATCGGCGTATCGAGTTGCAACGTGATGGAGCCGCCGCCGGTGCCCAGCCCGACAATCTGGCTGGAAAGATACGCCGCATCAAACGGGTCAACAGGAGAATTGCCGTAAACCGGGTCCACTGTCTCGACCGAGGGAGCGCCCAGCGCGGCGGTTGGATTATTGTAGCCAAGCTGCACGCCGCTGCCTTCGGTGTAAGCGACCACGCTGCCGGCAAATTGCGCGTGGGCGACGGTGGGAATGACGAACCAGCCGGCCAGCGCCAGCGTTAAACGAACTTTCTTCATGTGCTGATCTTTCAATTTGGTTCTCCGAAAGGTTTCGGAGAACGGTTTTATGGTTGAGAGACCAGCGCCAGGGAATGAGACACGAATTTCACGGATTAGAACGAATTGCATTTGGGCATTTGTGAAAATCCGTGCAATCCGTGTCTAAAACGAAAAACGCCTTCAGACCCCGGCAAAACGGAGAATGAAGGCATCCAACGAATCCTGTCGAAAACCGTCCGACAGGCTGGCCTCATCCTTCTCTTTGACGGAGAAGCCGGTCAAAAGTGGCGCAGGCTTCCAGCCTGCAAGGCTGACAGGCAAGATGCCTGTCCCACTTTCAACCGCGACGAGCACAGTCAAACCGATATCCTGACTTCGGCCTCAAACCGCCTTCCCGCCTTCCGGCCGCCGCAGAGCGGGGCAGTGGCTATGGGAATTTGTAGCCGTTACAGTGGCGCAACCGTCCCGGATTTCCACCGGGTTCCCTGACGATTGACTGCGATGTTGAACGAGCAAACGCTCATTCATTTCAAAGAACGGTTCGGTTGTACGCCCAAAACCAAAATCTGCCAAGAAATTATTTGTAAAATTTTCGTGGCAGAACGAAAAGCATCAGCATTACTCCGGTTTGACGGAGCGCGGTTTGTCTCAAACCGCAGAGCGTCCGAATTCAAAAAAGAGCAGGAAAATGATTTCCAGCGGTTCTCAGTCAATACCCGCTGCGAGTTGGGGACAACTCGCGCTCCCAATTTCAAATCACGAAACTGCCAGCGAATCTGCGGGCTTTACGCCCCGGGTAGCTGGCTGATAAGTTTGCGCGCCCGGAAACAAAAATCGGCAACCCAACGGCAACACATGGTCCACGTCGAAGGTCTTACCAAACTCTACGGCGAGTTCGTCGCCGTCAACGAGCTTTCGTTTTCCGTCCAGCCGGGCGAAGTCATGGGCCTGGTCGGCCCGAACGGCGCGGGCAAAACCACCACGTTGCGGTGCCTTGCCGGCATCATCCCGCCCTCGCGCGGCACCGTGCGCGTCGGCGGCCACGACATCGTCCGGGACGCGATTGCCGCCAAGCAACAGCTCGCCTTTTTCACCGACGAACCGCGCCTGTTCGATTATCTCACCGTCTGGCAGCATTTGAATTTTGTCGCGCGGATTTACCAGGTGCCCGATTACGAAAAGATTGGCCGTGAGCTGCTGGAGGAACTGGAAATTGCGAACAAGCGGGACGTGCTGCCCGGCGAATTGTCCCGCGGCATGAAACAGAAGCTCGCCATCGCCTGCGGCCTCCTGCACTCGCCCAGGGTGATTTACTTTGATGAACCGTTGACCGGGCTGGATCCCCTCGGCATCCGCCGGATGAAGGATTCCATCCTGAAGCGGGCGCGCGACGGCGCCGCCATCATCATCAGCTCGCACCTGCTGCATCTGGTCGAGGAAATCTGCTCGCGCCTCCTGATTTTGAAGAACGGGCTGAAGGTCATAGACGGCACGCTCGAAGAAGTGACGCGAAAATTTTCCGAACAGCCTGGCGACGCCAATCTTGAGGACATTTTCTTCCGCGCCACGAGTGAAACCGGCGCGACCCCGCCGACGGTTCCGCCAGTGCTGCCGCCTTGAAACGAACGATGATCGCCGCGCTGCTCTACCTGCAATATCACACGGTCCGCAACCGGCTGGTCAGCCGGTTCAAGCGGCTCAAGCAGCCCAAATACCTCGTCGGCGCCATCGTGGGCGGACTGTATTTCTATTTTTATTTCTTCCGCTACCTTTTTCGCGGGTTTGGCGGACGGCCGGGGGTGAACCTGACCGTTTCACCGGAGCACCTGCAGCTTTTTGAATCGGTTGGTGCGCTCGCGCTCTTCGTCATCGTGCTGCTGGCGTGGATTATTCCGCATGAACGCGCCGCGTTGACGTTCACCGAGGCTGAAGTGGCGTTTCTGTTTCCGGCGCCCGTCAGCCGGCGCACGCTGATTCACTTCAAACTCCTGCGGTCGCAATTGGCCATCTTTTTCACCATTCTCTTGTTCACGCTGTTCTCGCGGCGATTTGGCGGCAACGCCTGGATCCACGCCTTCGGGTGGTGGTTGATTTTCTCGATGTTGAACCTTCATTTCCTCGGCTCCTCCTTTGCCCGGACGCTGCTGCTGGACCGCGGTATTTCCAACCGGCTCCGGCGGCTGCTGGTCCTCGGGTTGGCGGCGGCGATGGCCGGCGCCGTCTGGATTTGGGCAAAACGAACCCTGCCGGCGCTGAGTTCCGCGGATACCGCCAATCTCAATGCGATTCTGGATTACGCGCAACGGGTTTTGACTGCGGGCCCGGCGTTGTATTTGCTTTATCCATTCCGGCTGGTGGTGCGGCCATTTCTGGCGCAGGACGCCACGGCATTTTTCGTTGCGCTGATCCCGGTGCTGCTGCTCCTGGCGCTCCACTACCTGTGGGTCATTTATTCCGACGTGGCCTTCGAAGAAGCCTCGGTGGAGGCTTCGCAAAAACTGGCCACGCGCATGGCCGCCGTGCGTGCCGGCAACTGGCAGGGCGTGAAGAAAAATCGAAAAGCCAGGCGCCCCTGGTTCAAGCTGACCGCGACCGGGCCTTCCGCCACGGCGTTGTTTTGGAAAAATCTCATCGGCGCCGGCCAGGTTGTCTCCATTCGCCTCTGGATTTCCATCGCCATCGTCGTGGTGGTTTTCGTAGCCGTGTTTGCCGGGAATGCGCCGGGCCATGGATTCTCCATGGTCGCGGAATTCATTATCGCCATTGGTCTGGGCTACTCGCTGCTGCTGGGACCGCAATTGTTGCGGCTGGATTTTCGGAACGACCTGCCGCTGGCGGACATTTTGAAAACCTTCCCGCTGCGCGGGTGGCAGATTGCGCTGGGCGAAATTCTTGCGCCGGTGGTGGTGCTGGCGGCGCTGCAATGGCTGCTGTTGCTGGTGGGCGCCGGGTTCCTTTTTTATCTGCCCGTCAAACAAGAAGCCCTGTTCCTGGCCATCGCCCTCGGCGCGGCGGTCCTGCTGCCGGTGCTCGATATGCTCCTGTTGCTGATTCCGAACGCCGCCGTGCTGCTGTTCCCGTCGTGGATCCAAACCGGCAAGGACAGTCCGCGCGGCATCGAAGCCACCGGCCAGCGGCTGATTTTTGCCCTGGGCCAGATGCTTACTCTGCT
>DATNHI010000281.1:0-1091 GCA_035605035.1 Verrucomicrobiia bacterium | reverse complement strand
GAGACAACGCGTCGACGTATCCCTCCTGAATCACGTCCGAGGCGTCGACGCGTCCCTGGAGCCGAGGGTCCAGGCGCAGCGCCACCATCCGGCGTAACCGCGCGCGATACCGCTCGAGCAACTCGCTGACGGCATCCTGGTCGCCCGCGGCCGCGCGCGCAACAAGCTGGGGAACCTGCCCTGCTGGTGGTGACATTTCATCCATACTAAGAACGAATACTGCGAGCTTCAACATATTGGGGACCGAAATTCGTGCATTTTTTCGGTACGGTTCAGCTTTTATGGTTACATTGGCGAACAGGGGGTGTGAGGGGTTGATCGGAGCAACACGGCCGCGCAAATCGGCGTGGTTCAAAACCAGCGCTTTTCGGAGCTGAAATCGCGCCATTTTGCGCCCTGATGGGAAAGCGCGCAGAAAAACCCGGAGAAAACCGTCAAAAACGTGATGGAAAATGGCGGAAAATGGCGCTTTTTCGAGGGCCAAAGCGCCATTTTCGCCGTGCCCGGAGCCGACGGTGCTAGATCGCAACCCGGCAGTCTGCCAGATCTTACGTCTGTGGAGTCCGGCTGCATCGAGCCGCCTCCGGCCCCGGGAATCGGCCGTGGAGCGCCATTTTTCACGGACGTGGGCACGGACCGACCTGTGCGAGCGATGACCGCCGGGCGGACGGTGGGTTTCACCCACCCTCCACTGGCTCATTCCGCCCCTCGCTGAATCTCGTGATGTGGTGGCCCCACTCACGGTCCTCAGCCCGGGGCCCGGGCTGGCCGGCACGCCCTCGAGGGGCAACGGAAATGAAGGGTTGAAACGATTGTCACGGTTTCGCGGCTCAGGCGTCTGCCGGCAGCCGGTTCCGCCCGGGATGCCGGTTGTAGGGGCTCAAGTTGCAGCGGATTGCAGCAGATTGCAGTTCCTGGGACAGTCTCCCCCGCCGTCTCGCCACGCGCGACGCAACCGACAAAGAAATCTGGAGAGGGCCGTCTGGCCGGCACGCCCTCGAGGGGCAACGGAAATGAATGGTTGAAACGATTGTCACGGTTTCGCGGCTCAGGCGTCTGCCGGCAGCCGGTTCCGCCCGGGATGCCGGTTG